>CALERA010000479.1 GCA_937908275.1 uncultured Desulfarculaceae bacterium
CGGCAAGCGCGCCGTGCCGCCACTGGTCATGGCCTGGCTGGCGCTTTGGCAGCGGCTACCCGAGGTGGAGAGAGTGGCCATGCGCTCCCAGATCACCTGGGGTGGTGGTCATGCCGCCTTCGGCTAGGTTAGAAGAGGTGTCGCTAAGGTACCTTCAAGACCAAACGTCCCCACTATGGCCGGTGTAGAAACGACAGAACACTGCTCCAGGCCTTCAGGGAGGCTTTAGGCCGGCTGGGTCAGACGGGAAGCAGTGCCTCCCAAAAGGCCGCCTGACCAAGCCCCAGCCGGAGGCGACTGTCAGGCGAATACTATCACTGTACAATTTGCGGAGCCTAAATCCAGGTCTAGAGCACAAGATTGAAAATCGAAATGTCCTTAACCTTAACGTAATCCAAAAGCTTACCAAGTTTGCCCGCCACGTAGGTCCTGGATACGTATTTTAAATTGACCAGAACGCCTGCAAATTGAAAAATCGCGTGAATCGAAGGTAGCGATAACCATCGGAGGATTAAGAGATAGTTTGTTTGTTATTTTATCAGCGAGCGATAGCAATATTGCATCAACAAGATCGATTTTAAACCTGATAGCAATATCTCTGTAATTGGCAATTCCGTTGTTGTCATCTGGTATTAAAGTTAACTCACCCGGACTGCAAGCCCAATCAAGAAGTCTGTACCCTAAATCTTTTCTTTTATTTCTGCCGACGAGCAACCCCCATGTTTCAACTAACACGGAGATCGGCGCCAGTGGTGGCTCATCGAGCTCCTCAATAAATACGCTGGCAACCTCATGATAATAATCCTCGGGAGTAAACAATGCAAAAAGTACATTAGTATCGATTATTATTGCTTTTCGTGAAACATCGACTGTTTGACCATTAATTTCAAGGAGCATACCTAGAATACCTTGCCAATATCAATGTGTAATGTCTTTGAAATACAATGGTTAATATCACGTTCGGCTTTATTGGATGCATTATAATCATTGATTGAAATCAGCTCAATAACTTTTCGTGCAAGGCCCGATAATTCCTGATTCAACGCTTGATCACTAAACAGAATTTTGGGGACTAGTATATTATTAATTGCACCAGGCTCTATCTTTCTAAATCCAGCCCTAAATGTTGGTGATGACAGATTTAAATACCAGGAAACAAGATTGCTGTTGAGGTAGGCCAACAACACCTCACAATCTTCGGGATTGTGAGGTACCACAGCGGTACCACCAATTAGATAGGTACCTCCTTCATGATCAAGCGAAAAGGCGGGTTCAGTGGCCAATTCTTTCATAAGAAGCTTCCGGGCTGTGAGCCAACGTTGGTCCCTTTGCCTGATTAACTCATACCAATATTTACTGGTAGAGCTGAGGCTATTTCTATTTTCGAGAATGTCTTTGTAACCGCATAAATACTTATAGGTATTTGGATAATTATCCCGTAGGTCCCTCTCGCTTAAAGGCTTTCCGTATTTATAGGGGAAAATTAAATATTTACTGGTATCAATAAGCTCGTACCGTTGAATGTCATTCCCATAAACAACCGGCCGCAAGCACTCCTTTTCAATTACCCAACTTTCGCCGAACCCGTTTCTTACCCTAACTATTGCCCCCATTGATGGTTGTTCAAGTTCGACAACAAAAATATCGTTAGCCCCTGTTTTAATGCCTTGGTGAACATCAGCATAATTACTAAGAAGGTCAGATTGGTTTTCAAGTTCATTTCGAGCTATCATTGCATTTTTTGACATAAATATCCAGGGACCTCCACCCATTGGGTGCTTCGCTGAAAATGCATGCAGGTATTTTTGATCAGCATTTCTTGGGTTTTTTGCTGCGGAATGAAGATAAATCTCTGGATATCTCATTGGAATAGACTTGACAGCAACATATAGTAAGCTTTCTTTATTATCTATAGTGTTTTTTTCTGCAACAACTAATCCGATATAGGAGCTGACGTTTAGAAATACTTCAATCGAGCCAAAATCGACTATCATTTTTATTTGCAATTCAGCAGTTATTAATTGTCTTAAATTGGCAGCGCTTTTATTTGAAAAAACTCGGTTGGGTAGCACCATCCCAAGCACACCGTTATTTGCTAACTTGCTAATAGCCAACTCGACAAATAACGAAGAATAGTCAAAGCGTCCTTTTGCAGTTTGATACTTTTCTTGAAGTTTTTGGCGGCTTTGAATCATCCCAAGTGGTAGGTAAGGTGGATTGCCCAAAATAATATCATAGTCAGTGGGGAGTGTTTTCCAAGAAGACTCAACCAAGGCATCACCTGAAACGATAGTTTCTTCGAGACGTGGCAAAGGCAATGGTTCTGGCTCTTTCGCGAGGCGAAGCCATAATGCAAGTCTGGCTATTTCTACCGCTCTACTGTCGATATCAATTCCAAAAATTCTTGAACTTTCAACTATTCTCCTTCCCCAATTTACCGAGGGATCAATCCCACGCATTCTAGTAATTATTTTATCGACTACATTCGTGAGGAATGAACCTGAACCACAGGCAAAATCGATTATCCTTGGGATACAAGATGGTGATTTTTGGTGGTTACCATAGAAAATATTCAATGCTTCATCAGTTAAAAAATTTACTAAATAATCTGGTGTATAATAAATACCTTGCGCTTTGCGCTGGCTTTGGACATCAATGTCACGAACTGGTTGGTCCCACAAACGTAATTGTGGGTTCATAACAGGAGTTGGTGTTAAAATAGTTGCAACGTACTTCTCGTAGGCCCGTCCTAATAAGTCCGTTGAAATCCAATCAAAATTATATTTTGCGCCAGGGAGTGGTATCCCTCTAGGGTAAATGAAATCTCTAATAATGCCTTCTACGATAAATTCAGGGAGCTCGGGAATTTCGTAATTGAATAAATCTGTCTGAACTTGCTTCTTGGCTAATTGAAAAATTTCTATTAACCGTTTTCGATGTTCTGCGCTTCCACCCTCTAGAACTGAGATTAATGGAGGTAGGCCGGCGGATAAATTTCTATCTTCTATAGCTCTCAATACAAAAAGCTGAACAAACAAAATATGGATTCTTAAATCTGCTCCATCTAAGCTATGCGAATATCTTAACGCTTCTTCTCTCCACCTATCTAATACTTGAAATAGAGCCTCATCCACAGGTATGAGTTGGGATTCCGGTGGGTACATCTTAGATGCAAATTTATCGATTGAACTATTGAGCAAACCTCTTGGAGATAATTTTGACAAGGTGGTTTGGTTTGAAATCAATGAATTGAAATAAATCGGAGGCAATTTATACCAGGTTTGGTTCCTAACCCAATGTGAATTGCATATTACGGTCTCAACATAATTTGAAATGGTGAACCATTCAATAGAAAGATGGTACGCTAACAAAGCAACTTGATTTAAAAGCCCGCCCATCTCCTTAGAGCTATGTCCAACAAATAACGTCGCCGGATGACTAGCAATATTGGCTTGATAGATTTCACATTCAAGCCCATGGCCATCAATTTTCACTAGAGAAGCTTGCTGTTGCTTTTCCCATGATAGGACTTTCGCTAAACCGTGGATAAATGCTGGGTTAGGAGCGTCATTATACGCTGACGAATGGGTTGAAATTAGATCGCTAAGTTTTTCTAAGAACGATGGCATGAAGACCCTTCTTGATTAAGCCTAGTAGCTAACACACAATTAATTGAAAGATGTGAATTAGGTACCAATTACCTCTATATTAATTCCACGATATCATGTTTCGCTTAATCAGGCCTCAGCTAATAACTATTAGCAGTAATATGTGTGTACATAATCGATCAGAACATGAACTGCTATGACGCTAGTGGATATTAGCAAAAAACGGAGCACCAACCAAGTCTGCTTTACTAGCTGGACGGCCCCCCCCTGATATGTTAAGTTTTGTTAAACATTGCAAACCACCTAACTGCATGCATTGACAAGCAATCCCCTATCTCCCTCACCCGCTCCTAGCTAATCTCCCCCTTCCTGCATGGTTTCCGGACCAAAAACCTCCCTGACCAGGTCAACCGCCCGGCCCAACTCATCCGTATGCCCCGCCTCTTCTTCGACCCACGCCACCGAGCCGCCCTTGCGGCGCATCAGTGCACCCAAGGTGGCCAAGGCCAGGTTCTCGGCTTCGGCGGGCTGGAAACCCTGGGCCGCGAAGTGAACCCACAGGCGATCCAGCACCGCCAGGGTCGGGGCGGGAAGCGCCGTCAGGTCGAGTGCAACTTGCTCCCTATTCCCTGACGGTGTTCCGAGCGTTCCCGGCGTGATTGCATTGATATCGTTGGAATTATCTTGGAACACCACGCCTTGGTGTTCCGTGTTCCAGGTGTTGCCCGCGCCGACCTCGGGAACACCAGGCACACCCAGGCCAACGGCCGGTGTTCCGGGCGCGGCGCTGCTTATCTTATCTATATCTTTATTAATATTAATATAGAGAACACCGGAACACCTGGCACACAGAAAATCCATAAGGCCTTGTTTGTTTTCAACCCAGAGGCGAAAGCCATCCAGCCAATCAGGCAAGGCCGCCCTCCTGGCCCAGCACCTCCGCCGAGAACCGGTAATAGCGGGCCTTGCGCAGGTTGGGCAGCTTGACCACGCACGAGGTCTTGCCGTCCCCGCCGGGCACCAGGAGTCCCAGCCGGGCCAACTCGCGAGCCAGGGCTTTGGAGTCGTACCCGGCGCAGACCTCTTGCTTGAAGACCTCGGGGAAGACCAGGTACTCCCAGCCCTCATCGCCGTCCGGGCCTGATTGCCGCCGGAAGCCGGCCCGGTCCTTGGTGGTGGGACCGGAAACCTTGTCACTCACCAAAGAGAAGCGGCTTTCCCCGTGGGCCTGGAAGAAGCGCTGGACCTGGGCCACGCCCCTGGACAGCTCCAAGGCCCCGGTGCCGCCGCGCTGCTCAAGCCAGGCGTGGAAGCAGGCCGCCGCCGCCCGCGTGGCCTCATCCTGGGGCCAGGGCAGGACTCCCATGCTCACCGCCAGCTCGCCAGCGGCGGCCACCAGGCCGAAGCGGTTGGCGGCCCGCTTGACCTGGCCGTCGGCTTCCTCGGGGCAATAGGCCTGCACGAATTTGCCCATCGACATGCGCACCGCCTGGGGCAGATCGTCCAGGCGGGCGGTGATCCGTTCCAGGAAGGCGCGGCAGGCAGTCCCATAGCAACGACCGGCCGCCTGGCGCAGATGGTCGGCCAAGGCCGCCGGGCTGGCCAGGCCATGCAGGGTTTAGAAGATGCCCATGCCCGCCCCGGCGTCGGCCGGGATATCGGCCAGGCGCACTTCCTGGCCGGCCCGCGCCCGCCGGCCCGCTTCCAGCATTTTGTCCGCCAGACTGACTTCGCCGGTGCTGAGGAACAGCACCCGCCACTGCATCACCGGAGTGCCCGAGCCATCCTGGCGCGCCCGGGTCTTGCCCGCGCCGTTGGCCAGCATGTCGGCCACCTCGCCAACCTCGCGCGAATCAACCAGGCTCATTTCATCCAGGCAGAGCAGGCAGTCGTTATGGGCCAGGCCCACCGCCTCCAGGCCATTGCTGGTGGCCCGCCAGGAGCGCACGAAGCCGTTGATCTCGCCGCCGCCCCAGACAGAGCCCGCGACCAAAAGGGTTGTGGTCTTGCCGCGCGACGACTCGCCCCGGAAATGGAAACCGCCGCCCTCCAGGCTCACCAGGTGCAGCAGCGGTGCGGCAAAGGCCGCCGCCACCGCGAAGGCCAGGCGGCTATTGCCCTGGCAGAAGGCGGCCACCTCGCGTTGCCAATCCTCCAGGTTGCCGGCGGCGTGGAAGTTGTGGCCGCTGGCCGCCCCTCCCTGGAAGACCACCTCTTCGCCGCCGGTGTCGCCAAAACTGGCATCGGGCAAGAGGAAGGCCCGTCCGCTCCATCCGGTGCGGTTGACGCAGCGGGCGCGGGCCTGGGGCTTGGCGTTCACCAGGTATAGCTCCAGACGTTCGCGGGCCTTCTTGGCGGGCGATATATCCAAGCCCAAGGACTTGAGCCGCGCCCGGTATTCGTTGCCGTTGCCGGCGGTCAGGCTCATGGGCATGGCCCAGGTGTGCCACACGTTATCCGCGTCCATGACCGATAACAAGCGCCCCCATTCCTCCCCCAAGCTGTTTCGGGTGAGGGCCAGCACTATCAACGGCGAGCAGACCCATTGCCAATCTGGTTCACCGTCCGGGTCCTCGGTTCGGTACCAGACCCCGCTTTTGTCGCAACGAAAAGGCCCTTCATGCTGCCCCGCTTCTGGCCGAGCCCCTTCCTTGGCAGGCTCAACCCAGGT
>CALERA010000480.1 GCA_937908275.1 uncultured Desulfarculaceae bacterium
CCACCATTACCCAAAGGCAGGGAGGATGAGTATGTCCGACAAAGGCAACGAGGCCCAGAGCCTGCTGGACCTCACCCAGGCGGCCATGAGCAAATTGGAAAAGGTGGCCCTCACCTCGACCAACACCATCACGGCCTATGACCTCGACGCGCCCAAGAACTCCACCATCTCGCTGGTCAAGGTGACCTGCGTCATCGACCGGCCCAACAAGATGGCCCACCTGATGGTGCAGGAGAACTACAGCCACGCCAACCAGGTCACCCAGATCTATTACCTGAACGACACCAAATACGTCAGCGCCGGCGACGGCTGGCAGGCCAGCCCCATCACCAGCGGCCAGCACGACTCGCTGATGGGCAGCAAGGGCGGCATGGACCTGGCCGGCCTGAGCGCCCTGCAATCGCGGGAGTTCAGCCTGGCTCCGGCCACCCGCGACAACGTGGCCACCCTGGTGGGCGCCATCTCGGCCCAGGATTTCGCCAAGCTGGCCGCCAGCACCCAGGGGGCCAAGGACGCGGGCCAGATGCAGAGCGCGGAGATCAGCATCGACATCAACCGCCACACCTACGTCCTGGAGTCCTTCCGGGTCAGCGGCAAAGGCCAGGCGGGCAAGCTGGCCTCCACCCAGACCCTGGAAGTGGTGGTCCAACCCCTGGCCGCCAACGCCGCGATCCAGATCCCGGCTTCCCTGGCGGCCCACCTGGCCGCCGGCGGGATGCAGAACCTCAAACTGGCCTCCGCCACCGAGGCGGCCAACTGCTGGTGCACCGGCTGCGCGGCCTGCGCCGCCTGCCTGGCCTGCCTGGCCTGCGTCAGTTGCGTGGCCTGTCTGTTCCCGCCGCTGCTGGCGCCGGTCACCGCCGCCGCCGCCGGCACGGCCATCGCCGCGGCCGTGGGCGTTTCCACCTCCGCCTCGGTGGGCATCGCCACCGCCATCCAAAAGGGCGGTTGAGACCAGGCCGGTCCTTGACGATCCCATACCCTGAAAACACGCGGCCGGGCGCGATGCCCGGCCGCGTTATGGCTTGGAGAGATGGAGAGAGAGCCGGTCCGCGCCTGCGCCTCCAGGGCCTGGCGCGGGTCCGTCCGGATCAGACGTAGGCCCGGCGCAGCTCCTCCAAAAGGTCGTCGGTGAGCTGCTCGGCCCGGCGCAGCTCGGCGAAGCGGTCCAACAGGTCCTCCACGGTCAGGCGGCGCTTGCGGGCCTGGTCGATGTCCTCGATCACCCGGCCCTGGTGCATCATGATGGTGCGGTTGCCCAGCTCCAGGGCCTGGCGCATGCTGTGGGTGACCATCAGGGTGGTCAGGCCGCGCTCGGCCACGAACTGGCTGGTCAGCTTGAGCACCTGGGCGGCGGACTTGGGGTCCAGGGCCGCGGTGTGCTCGTCCAGGAGCAGCACCCGGGGGGTGTTCATCACCGCCATCAGGAGGGTCAGGGCCTGGCGCTGGCCGCCGGAGAGCGAGCCGATGGCGTTGTCCAGGCGGTCCTCCAGGCCCATCTCCAGGGACTGGACCCGGGCGCGGAACTCCTGGCGGCGGGCGCGGTCCAAGCCCAGACGGGGACGGAGCGGCCGGCCGCGCAGGGAGGCCAGGTGCAGGTTCTCGGCGATGCTCATGCCGGGCACCGTGCCCAGGAAGGGGTTCTGGAAGACCCGGGCCACCAGGTCGGCGCGCTGATGCTCCTGGGCCTGGGTGACGTCGCGGCCGGCGATGGAAACCCGGCCCAGGTCCGGGGCGAACTCCCCGGCCACGGCGTTGAGCAGGGTGGACTTGCCCGAGCCGTTGGTGCCGATGATGGTCACGAACTCCCCCTCGGCCACGCTCAGGTCCAACCCGCGCAGGGCGTGGACCTCGTTGACCGAGCCGGGGTTGAAGCGCTTGTCAAAGCCGGTCAGCTCGATCATTGCCCACCTCCCAGGTTGGCCGCCCGCTTGACCACCGCCGGGGGCAGGCTCACCTTGTACTCGGCCGCCAAATCGCGGTTCACGAAAAGCGTCTCCGGCACATAGTCGACGATGGGCACCGCCTGGGGCGACTCTCCCCGCATCAGGCGGATGGCCAGGGCCCCGGTGCGCCGGCCCACGTTGTAGTAGTCCGGCCCCACCGCCAGGAAGGCCCCCCGCGCCACGTCGGTGCAGGAGTTGCTGAGGTAGGGCACCCGGGCCTGGTGCAGCAGCTTGGCCACGCTGTCAAAGGCCGAGAGCATGGTGCTGTCGCCGGAGGTGAAGAACAGGTCGATGTCCTTGGCCAGCAGGCCGCGCACCCCCTCCAGGACCTCGGCCGGGGAGGTGACGTTGGCCTCCACCAGGCTGAATCCGTAGCGGGGGGCCAGCTCCCGGGCCTTCTTGGTGCAGGCCTCGGAGGACAACTCGCCCGGGTTCCAGGCCAGGCCGATGCGCTTGGCCTGGGGGAAAATCTCCCGCGCGGTGCGCAACACCGCCTCCACCGGCTGGAAGGTGGCCACCCCGGTGATGTTGGGCTGGTGCTCGTCGGGGCTCTTGGCCACGCCGGTCAGGTAGGGATCGGTGACCGCGCCGAAGACCTGGGGGATGTCATGGTTGAAGCGGGCCGCGAGTTGCAGGGCGATGGTGGAGAGACTGACGATGTAGTCGAAGCGCTGGCGCACCAGGTCCTGGGCGATGGCCTGGCCCAGGGACATCTCGCCCTGGGCGCTCCTGACGCTGACCTCCAGCCCCAGCTCGCGCAAGGCCCCGCTCTGCTCCAGCTCCTCCTGCACCCCTCGCAGGGCGTCCAGGATGATCGGGGTGTCGGCGAAGAGGAAGACCGCCAGGCGGCGCTTGGCCGGGGCGGGAGCGGTCGCCGGCGGGGGGGAGGGCGCCGGCCGGGTCCGGGCGGCGGTTTCGGTTGGGGGGTGGAGGACCGTGGCCTGGGCCAGGACCTCGGGCGGCAGGGTCAGCTTCAGGTCGGCCGCGACCTTGGTGTTGAGCCCGACGCTCAGGCGCGAGTAGCGCTCGAAGGGAATGTCGCGCGGGTTCTCGCCGCGCAGGATGCGGTCCACCAGCCGGGCGGCCTGCTCGCCGCTGGAGGTGTAGTCATAGCCCAGGACGGCCAGGGCCCCGTGGGACAGCAACTCCACGTCGCTGACCACCACCGGCCTGTTGCCGGCCCGGGCCACGGAGACCACCGCGTCGAAGGCGGAGTAGATGATGTTGTCCGGGGGCAGCACCAGAACATCCACTCCCTGGTTGAGCAGGGACTGGGTGGCCTGCTGGACCTCGCCGGTGCCGGCCACGGTGGCGCCGTGGAAGCTCAGGTCGCCCTGGCCGGCCATGGCCTGGCGCAGGTTGGCCACGTTGAACTCGGCGTTGGCCTGGCTGGGGTCCCAGATCGCGCCGATCTTCAACGGTCCGGGCAGGATGCGGCGCACCAGGGCCAGGGTCTGGTCCATGGGCGCCCAGCCATAGGTGCCGGTGACGTTGGGCCGGTGCTCGGTTTCCGAGGTCCCGGCCTGGATCAGGAAGGGGTTGGCCACGGTGGCGAAGACCAGGGGCCGGTCGGTGATCTTCTTCAAGCCGGCCTGGGTGGCCGGGGTGGAGATGGTCACCACCAGGTCGGCCCCGTCCTTGAGGAACTTGTCCAGGATCAGGTTGAGGGTGGCCTGGTCGCCATGGGCGTTCTCCAGGTCCAGGCGGCAGGTCTGGCCGTCGACATGACCCAGCTTCCGCAACTCCTGCACCAGGCCCTGCCGGGTCAGATCCAGCACCCCGTTGTCGGTGAATTGGACCACGCCGATCAAGGGCCGGACCGGGCTCGCCGCCTGGCCGCCGGATTGGGGCCCGGGAGGCTGGGCGGCCCACCAGCCCAGGCCGGCCAGGATCGCCGCCGCCAGGCCCCAGGCCCAGGCCGGGCGCAGGAGCCGGGTCAGGCCGGGCAGCCCGGCGCGGCCCTTGCCCATCCGCTGGGAGAGGACCAGGGTCAGCAGCACGAAGACAGCGGTCAACAGCTTGAGGTCGATGGGGTTGAGACCCAGGTAGAGGGCCAGGGCGATCATCAGGCGGAAGATCACCGAGCCCAGCACCACGCTGAGCACCTGCACCGTCAGCGAGCGGGCGCGCAGGGCCGATTCGCCGATGATGACCGAGGCCAGGCCCACCACGATGGTGCCCACCCCCATGGTCACGTCGGCGAAGCCCTGGTACTGCGCCACCAGGCCGCCGGAGACCCCCACCAGGCCGTTGGCCAGGGCCAGGCCCAGGATGATCAGCCAGTTGACGTTGCGCCCGTTGGCCGAGGCCATGCGCGGGTTCTCGCCGGTGGCCCGCATGGCCAGGCCCAGGTCGGTCTTGAGGAAGGCGGCCATCAGAAGCCAGAAGACGGCCAGGGCCAGGCCGAGGGCCAGGGCGGTCCAGACCGCGCCGGGCAGGCCGGGGTTCAGGGCGTCCAGGGCGGAGAAGAGGGTGGGGTGCTGCAACAGGGGGATGTTGGAGCGGCCCATCAGGTGCAGGTTGACCGAGTAGAGCCCGGTCATCACCAGGATGCCCGAGAGCAGCCCGTTGATCTTGAATCGGGTGTGGATCAGGGCGGTGGCCGCGCCCGAGGCCGCGCCCACCGCCAGGGCGGCCAGCAGGGCCAGGGCGGGGTGGCACCCGGCCACGATCAGGGCCGCGGCCGCCGCGCCGCCGGCGGTGAAGCTGCCGTCCACGGTGATATCGGCGAAGTTGTAGACCCGATAGGTGAGATAGACTCCGGTGGTCATCAGGGCGTAGAGCAGCCCCAGCACCACCGCGCCGACCCATAGCTCCATGGCTTAAAACTCCAGGGCCACCAGGCCCGCCAGGCCGGAGGAGAGCCGGCTGCGCCCCAAGAGGTGCTGCACCTTGGCCGGCTCCATTTCGCTGATCACCCGCCGCAGTTCGGCCGGCAACTGCTCCGGGCGCTTGCCCAGGGGAGCCTTGCCGAAGATGGCGGCGTGCAGGTGGAAGGCGGAGTCGCTGGGCAGCCAGGGCAGCAGATCGGCCGGCGCGGACTCGCGCGCGGCCACCGCCAGGCCCACCCCGGCCACCACCGCGCCCGGGTCCTCGGCCTCCAGGGGGAAGCGCATCCATTCCTGGAACAGGTCGGGGTGGAAGATCTCGCGCCCCTGCTCGGGCTGGTTCTGGCGGACCGGCGAGCGCTTGAGGTGCATGCCGTACAACCCCCGGCTCTCGGCCAGGAGCACCAGGCCCAGCACCGGGGCGGGCAGGGCCTGGCTCAGGGCCGGGACCAGGCGGTTCAGCTCCAGGGGGCCCTCGGGGCAATCAAAGGCCACCAGGGCCTGGAAGGGGCTTGGGAAGGTGAAGGCTTGCAGGAATTGGTAGCTCAGGCCGCCCTGGGCCTGGAGGTTCAGGATGAACTCCACCCCGGCCCGGGGCACGGTGGGCTGGTAGAAAAGGCTGCCCTCCAGGAGCAGGGCCTCGCCGAAGAAATCGCGGCACTCGGCGAAGCTGTCGCCAAAGCAGCCCAGGCCCAGGCCAAAGAGGTCCGGCCCGGCGGGCAGGGTGACCACGTCGTCGGCCGTGTATTCCGCGCGGTTGAGCTTTTCCGGGCGGCCGTGGGCCAACAGCCGGCCCGGCGGCCCCGGCCGCTCGACCACCTCCATCACCACCCCGTCGGCCTCCAGGCGGCGGCTGGCCAGCGGCGCGGCCTGTCCGGCCAGGCGCGCGGACAGCTCCTCCGGCCCCTCGGCCAGCTCGAACATGGCCAGGAAGCCCGAGACCGCGAAGACCTGGCGCACCATCTCCGTGGCGCGGTAGACGATGATCCGGCCGCCGACTTTGCGCAGCATCTTCTGCACCAGGAGCAGGACCCGCAAACCGGCGCTGCTGACGTAGCTCAGTTCGGCCAGGTCCACCACCAGGTCGCGCTGGCCGGACTGGACCAGGTCCTCCAACACCTGCTGGGCCTGGGCGGCGGTGAGCACGTCCAGGCGGCCGCTCAGGCGGCAGCCCGGCAGGCCCTGAATCTCTTCGACCACGGCGCTGAACAATTTCGCATCGCCTTTCCGCGCGCCCCTGTCGATGACCGTGGATGGTTGCCGGGCGCGACCCTCCCAGGATGCACAAACCAGGGCCGGCCGTCCACCGCAACCTGAGTCGGCGGGCAAACGCCGCGCGACGGCCGAGGTGTCGCCGGCCGGGCCGGGCTCCCGGGCGTTTTGGCGGTTGACAGCCGGCGCTCCGGGCCGTAGGGTGCGGTGATGCCGGCACGAAGCCGGCGCGTGCACCAGAACCGCCACCGCTCCTGGATCCGCCCCTCGAAGGGGGATTCGGGGGCGGTTTTGTTTTTTCGACCCCAGAGAAGGAGCGTGAAGACAGCGTGGGCGTGCCAGTGGTTTGCGTCATCGACGGACAGGGGGGCGGGATCGGCAGCGTCATCGTCAAGGTGCTGCGCCAGGAGTTCGGCGAACAGATCGAGGTGGTGGCCCTGGGCACCAACGCGGTGGCGGCCAGCATGATGATGAAGGCCGGGGCCAACAAGGTGGCCAGCGGCGAGAATTCCATCGTCCACTGCGTGGCCCAGGCCCAGGTGGTGGCCGGCCCCCTGGGCATCGTGCTGGCCAACAGCATGATGGGCGAGATGACCCCCCGGGCCGCCCTGGCCGTGGCCTCCAGCCCGGCGGTCAAGCTGCTGCTGCCCCTGAACCAGGAAAAGGTGGAGGTGGTGGGCGTCACCCGCGAGCCCTTGCCCCACCTGGTGGACGAGCTGGTGCGGGTGCGCCTGCGCAATGCGTTGGACCAGGCCTGAGGCCGGAGGCTGCCCGAGGCCAGGACGTATCACGGAATACAGGCGATTTTCCCGGCATCGCCCTTCCGGGGCGGCCTGTGGCCAACTAGCTGTCGGGAAAGGCATCTTGCTGTTTTAGGTATTCAATCTCAACCTTGGCCCCGGGAAGGGGGTCCCTTGTAAAGCGCCGAACCTGGGCATAATATTCCGGCAGCCTCGGCCGGCGGGCCTCCGCCGGGTGTCCGGGGCGCCCTGGAACGCCTGGGTGTGCAGGATGCGAACCAAGACCTCGCGCCAGCCTTCCGAATGCCTCCCCCCAATCCCCACAAGGTCCGACTGGTGCCTATACCTGAGTTTTACTCAGTCATGTATAGGATTTACGCACCCAGGACCCGCCCCCGGAGATGCGGCATGAAACTCCCGGCTCGCGCCTTGGCGGCGGCCCTGCTGCTGGCCTGGCTGCTGCCCCCAGCCTGGGGCCTGGCGGCCGAGGCGGACCAGACCCTTTCCCTGGACCAGGTGGTCCAGTTCGCCCTGGAGCACAACCCCGGCCTGGTCTCGGCCCAGGAGGACGCGGCCGTGGCCGAGGCCCAGGTGACCCAGACCGCGTCCACCTATTGGCCCCAGCTCAGCGCCCAGGGCGGCTATCAGCGCCTGTGGTACGAGAACCCGCGCATGGCGCTGTCCCAGGCCAACACCCAGGGGCAATACAACAACTACAGCTCCGGGCTGTCGGTCTCGCAATATCTCTACGACTTCGGCCAGACCGCGGGCAAGGTGGAGCAAAGCCGGCAGAACCTGGCCGCCACCCGCGAGACCGTGGTCCAGAGCCGCAACGACCTGGTGCGCTCGGTCAAGAACGCCTATTACGAGGTGATCAAGCAGGCCGACCTGGTGCAGGTCTACGAAAGCGCCCTCAAGGTGCAGCAGGAGCACCTGGCCCAGGCCCAGGCCTTCCGCAAGGTGGGGGTCAAGGCCAAGCTGGACGTCACCAACAGCGAGGTGGCCCTGGCCAACACCCAACTGCAACTGATCCAGACCCGCTTCGCCCTGGACACCGCCCGCCTGAACCTGGAGACCGTCCTGGGCGGGCCGCCGTCCCGCGGCCCCTACCACCTGGCCAAGGTCCCGGAGTCGGTGGAGACCCTGCCGGACCAGGAAAGCCTGGTCCAGGAGGCCCTGCGCCAGCGGCCGGAAATGGCGGCGCTCAAGGCCCAGCTCCTGGGTTCCCAGGCCCAGTTGCAATCGGCCCAGGGCGGTTATTGGCCCAGCCTGAACGCCAACGCCACCTGGGGCTATGAGAGCAGCGACCTGCCCCTGCAGGAGGGCTGGACCGCCGGGGCCAGCCTGAATTGGCCCCTGTTCAACGGCCTGCGCACCCAGGGCGCGGTGAGCGAGGCCAAGGCCGGCCTGCGCAAGGTGCAGGCCCAGCTGCGGGTCATCGAGCTGAGCCTGCGCCAGGAGGTGGCCACCACCTGGCTGCGGGTCCGCCAGGCCAGCGAGGCCACCCAGACCGCGCGGGTGGCCCTGCGCCAGGCCAAGGAAAACCTGGACCTGGCCGACAACCGCTGGCGGGTGGGCGCGGGCAGCCCGCTGGAATACAGCGACGCCCAGAACCTCCACACCCAGGCCCAGGGCAACCTGGTCCAGGCCATTTATCTGAAATTGCAAGCTTTGGCCGACCTGGAGCGCGCCCTGGGGCGCGGCCGCCAGGGCTGACCGGCCAGCCTTCACCACAGCATGGGCGGGATCATGACAAGTTTTGCGGGTCCGGAGACGGGCCAGGGAAAACCAGGCGGAGGCCAGGGCCGGCGGCGCTGGCTGGGGCTGGGGGCCTTGTGCCTCCTGGCTGCGGTCGGGGCCTATCTCTTCGCCATCAAGGCGCAATCGGCCACCGAGCAAAACGGCAAGGGCCGGCCGCTGCCGCCCACCACCGTGGCCACCGCCCCGGCCCAGGTCGGCGACCTGCCGGTATACCTGAACGCCCTGGGCACCGTGGTGCCCCTGCACACCGTCACCGTCAGGTCGCGGGTGGACGGCCAACTGCTGGAGGTGCGCTTCCAGGAAGGCCAGGAGGTCAGGCAGGGCGACCTCCTGGCCCGCATCGACCCCCGCCCCTTCCAGGTCCAGTTGACCCAGGCCCAGGGCCAGATGGCCCGCGACCAGGCCCTGCTGCACAATGCCCGCCTGGACGCCAAGCGCTACCGCGAGCTGGCCGACCAGGACCTGATCCCCCGCCAGCAGTCCGACACCCAGGACGCCCTGGTGCGGCAATACGAGGGCGTGGTCAAGACCGACCAGGGCCTGATCGACAACGCCAAGCTGCAACTGACCTACTGCGACATCACCGCTCCGGTGGAGGGCCGGGTGGGCCTGCGCCTGGTGGACCCGGGCAACATGATCCGCTCCAGCGACACCAGCGGCCTGGTGGTCATCACCCAGCTCAGGCCCATCAGCGTGGTCTTCGCCATCCCGGAGGACGACCTGCCCCGGGTGCTGGCTCGTTTCAAGGCCCAGGACCGGCCGCCGGTGGAGGTCTTCGACCGCGAGCAGAAGCGCAAGCTGGCCGCGGGCGAGCTGCGGACCATGGACAACCAGATCGATCCCGGCACCGGCACCGTCAAGCTCAAGGCCCAGTTCGACAACCAGGGCCACGAGCTTTTCCCCAACCAGTTCGTCAACGTGCGCCTGCTGGTGGAGACCCTCTCCGGGGCGGTCACGGTGCCCACCGCCGCCATCCAGCGCGGCCCCCGGGGGGCCTTCGTCTGGGTGGTCAAGGATGACCAGACCGTGACCATGCGCCTGGTCAAGGCCGGGCTCGCCAGCCGGGGACGGACCGTGGTGGACGAGGGCCTGGCCTCGTCCGAGGCGGTGGTGATCGACGGGGCCGAGCGCCTGCGCGAGGGCATGAAGGTGGAGGTCAAGGCCGCCGGCAACGGCTCGGGGCCGAGGCCGGGAAAATGAACTTCTCGCGCATCTTCATCCTGCGCCCGGTGGCCACCACCCTGCTGATGGTGGCCATCATCCTGGCCGGGGCGGTGGCCTACCAGCAATTGCCGGTGGCGGCCCTGCCCCAGGTGGACTACCCCACCATCCAGGTGCGCACCTTCTACCCCGGGGCCAGCCCCGAGGTCATGGCCTCCTCGGTCACCTCGCCCCTGGAGCGCCAGTTCGGCCAGATGCCGGGCCTGACCCAGATGACCTCCACCAGCTCCAGCGGCAGCTCCATCATCACCCTGCAATTCACCCTGGAGCTGAGCCTGGACGTGGCCGAGCAGCAGGTGCAGGCCGCCATCAACGCGGGCTTCACCTACCTGCCCAAGGACCTGCCCGCCCCGCCGGTCTACAGCAAGGTCAACCCGGCCGACGCCCCCATCGTCACCCTGGCCCTGACCTCCGAGGCCCTGCCCCTGCCCCGGGTGGAGGACCTGGCCGACACCCGTTTCGCCCAGAAGATCTCGCAGTTGCCCGGGGTGGGCCTGGTCAGCATCAGCGGCGGGCAAAAGCCGGCGGTGCGGGTCCACGCCAACCCCCTGGCCCTGGCCTCCTATGGCCTGACCATGGAGGACCTGCGCGCGGCCCTGGCCGCGGCCAACGTCAACCAGGCCAAGGGCGGCTTCGACGGCCCCCACCAGGCCTCCATCATCGGGGCCAACGACCAGCTCTACAGCAGCGCCGAATACCTGCCCCTGATCGTGGCCTACAAGAACGGCGCCCCGGTGCGCCTGTCGGACGTGGCCGAGGTGATCGACGACGCCGAGGACGTGCGCCAGGCGGCCTGGATGAACGGCTCCCCGGCGGTGATCGTCAACATCCAGCGCCAGCCCGGGGCCAACGTCATCGAGGTGGTGGACCGCATCAAGCGCCTGCTGCCCCAGCTCCAGAACGCCCTGCCGCCCACGGTGAAGGTCGAGGTGCTCACCGACCGCACCACCACCATCCGGGCCTCGGTGGAGGACGTGCAGTTCGAGCTGATGCTGGCGGTGGTGCTGGTGGTTCTGGTGATCTTCCTGTTCCTGCGCAACCTGCCGGCCACCGCCATCCCCAGCGTGGCGGTGCCCCTGTCCCTGGTGGGCACCTTCGGGGTGATGTACCTGTTGGGCTTCAGCCTCAACAACCTCTCGCTGATGGCCCTGACCATCTCCACCGGCTTCGTGGTGGACGACGCCATCGTCATGATCGAGAACATCGCCCGCTACGTGGAGCAGGGCGACCCACCCCTGGAGGCGGCGCTCAAGGGCTCCAAGCAGATCGGCTTCACCATCCTGTCGCTGACCGTCTCCCTGATCGCGGTGCTGATCCCGCTCCTGTTCATGGGCGACGTGGTGGGCCGGCTCTTCCGCGAGTTCGCCATCACCCTGGGGGTGACGATCCTGATCTCGGCGGTGGTCTCCCTGACCCTGACCCCCATGATGTGCGCCCGGCTGCTGAAGCACGTGCCCGAGGAGAAACAGGGCCGCCTGTTCCACTTCTCCCAGCAGGCCTTTGACAGCGTCATCGCCGCCTATGGCCGCAGCCTGGGCTGGGTCCTGGGCCACCAGCCCACGGTGCTGGTGGTGGCGCTGGCCACCCTGGTCCTGACGGTGCTGCTCTACGTCTACGTGCCCAAGGGCTTCTTCCCGGTGCAGGACACCGGCGCGATCATGGCCATCTCCGAGGCCCCCCAGTCCATCTCCTTCCCGGCCATGGCCGCCCGCCAGCAGGAGCTGGCCCGGGTGATCCTGCGCGACCCGGCGGTGGAGAGCCTGTCCTCGTTCATCGGCATCGACGGCACCAACACCACCCTGAACAGCGGCCGCATCCTGATCAACCTCAAGCCCCTGGCCGAGCGCCGCATCAGCGCCAGCCAGGTCATCCGCCGCCTGCAGCCGGAGTTGGCCCGGGTGGAGGGCATCCAGCTGTTCATGCAGCCGGTGCAGGACCTGACCGTGGACGCCCGGGTCAGCCGGACCCAATACAAGTACGCCCTGGAGGACCCGGACCTGGACCGGCTCAACCGCCTGGCCCCCCAGATGGTGGAGGCCATGCGGTCCCGGCCGGAGCTGCGCGACATCAGCAGCGACCAACTGGACCAGGGCCTCAGGGTGATGCTGACCATCGACCGCGACACCGCCTCCCGCCTGGGCATCACTCCCCAGCAGATCGACGACGCCCTGTACGACGCCTTTGGCCAGCGCCAGGTCTCCACCATCTTCACCGAGCTGAACCAGTACCGGG
>CALERA010000481.1 GCA_937908275.1 uncultured Desulfarculaceae bacterium
CCATTCCCACCGGGTCCATGGCCGAGCGCTGGACCTTCAAGTCCTTCGTGATCTATGGTTTCTTCATCTCCATGTTCGTCTACCCGCTCTACGCCAACTGGATCTGGGGCGGCGGCTGGCTCTCGGCCCTGGGCAAGAACTTCGGCCTGGGCCACGGCACGGTGGACTTCGCCGGCTCCTCGGTGGTGCACATGACCGGCGGCGTGGCGGCCCTGGTGGGGGCCAAGATCCTGGGACCGCGCCAGGGCAAGTTCCGGGCGGACGGTACGCCCAACGCGCTGCCCGGCCACGACATTCCCATGGCCATCGTGGGCTGCTTCATCCTGGCCTTCGGCTGGTTCGGCTTCAACGCCGGCTCCAGCCTGGCCGGCGGCGATCTGCGCATCGGCGTCATCGCCACCAACACCATGCTGGCCTCGGCCGGCGGGGCCTTCGCGGCCATGCTCTTCATGTGGATGAGCTACGGCAAGCCCGACATCTCCATGGCCGCCAACGGCCTGCTGGCCGGTTTGGTGGCCATCACCGCGCCCTGCGCCTTTGTCAACTCGGTCTCGGCGGTGATCATCGGCCTGATGGCCGGCATCCTGCTCTGCCTGGGGGTCTTCTTCGTGGAGCGCCGTCTGAAGATTGACGACCCGGTGGGCGCCATCAGCGTACACGGCCTGAACGGGGCCTGGGGCCTCATTTCGGTGGGCCTGTTCGCCGACGGAGCCTATGGCGATGGCCTCAACGGCGTGGAGGGCGCGGTGCGCGGCCTGTTCTATGGCGACGCCGGCCAGTTCCTGGCCCAGGTGTTGGGCGTGTGCACCAACTTCGTCTTCGTGGGCCTGACGATGTTCGTCTTCTTCAAGGTTCTCGACAAGATCACCCCGCTCAGGGTGAAGCCCGACCAGGAGATCGACGGCCTGGACCAGCACGAGGTGGCGGTGCAGGCCTATCCCGACTTCAGCCTGAAGTCCCATATCTAGCCAGGAGGTCAGGCCATGAAAAAGATAGAGGCCATCATCAAGCCCCAGAAGCTGGACGCGGTCAAGGACGCCCTGGACGCCATCGGGGTGCAGGGCATGACCGTCAGCGAGGTCAAGGGCTACGGCCGCCAGAAGGGTTCGGTGGAGACCTATCGCGGCGCGGAGTACCAGGTGGTCTTCCTGCCCAAGGTCAAGCTGGAGGTGGTGGTGACCGACGAACTGCTGGAAAAGACGGTCGACACCATCATGAAAACCGCCAACACCGGCAACATCGGCGACGGCAAGATCTTCATCCACTCCCTGGAGGACGTGCTGCGCATCCGCACCGGCGAACGGGGCTACGTGGCCATCTGATTCCCGGCCCTTCCGCCAGGATTGGACGCGGCGGGACGCTCCCCAGGGGGCGTCCCGCCGCCCTTCCGGGCCAGACCTGGCGGTCACTTTCGTCCCCCGAGGGCGACTTCGCGCGAATTCCCCCAAATATTGTAACTCCGCCCCGCCAGCCATACCCCAGGGTATGGCCAACCCCATCATGACTACCGTTTGGTAGCAATCCAGGCGCACGAAAAAATAGGTCTGGATTTAAGCGCGGTTAGCCATGCAAGGCCACCCCTCTCCCTGCCACCTCGCCCCAGCCCCATACGCGGGGCCGGGCAAGCCCGACCATTCTGGAGGCGATGTCAGCGCGATTGTTACCCCCAGGTATGATCACCGACCGGCGCGCCTCCCGCCCGGTGCGCCAATTTCGTCATATTTTCCAGTTATTACATTATTGTTTTCATAATTGGCATTGGGGTTGCTCTTACCGCGGTAACCGTCGGGGCCCGCCCGTTAGACGGACTCGCCCCCGGCGTGAAGGCAAGTCAGGGGGAAGTGACACACCAACCGAGGAGGATTGTATTATGGCCGACCCTGCCGCTTTGAACCCTGGCGACACCGGATGGGTGCTTGTCAGTTCCGCCCTGGTGCTGATGATGACTCCAGCCCTGGCCTTCTTCTATGGAGGCATGGTGCGCAAAAAGAACATCCTGTCCACCCTGAACCTCAGCTTCATCATGCTGGGGTTGATGGGCGTGCAGTGGGTGCTCTACGGCTATTCGCTGGCCTTCGGACCGGACGTGGCCGGTTTCGTGGGCAACCTCAGCTACCTGGGATTCTCCGGCGTGGGCCAGGAGGCCGGCCCCTACGCCGAAACCATCCCGCACCTGGCCTTCGCGGCCTTCCAGATGATGTTCGCGGTGATCACCCCGGCCCTGATCACCGGCGCCTTCGTGGAGCGGGTGCGGTTCAAGACCTTCCTGCTCTTCAGCCTGATCTGGGCCACCATCGTGTATGACCCGCTCTGCCACTGGGTCTGGGGCAAGGGCGGCTGGCTGGGCGGCATGGGCGCCCTGGACTTCGCCGGCGGCACCGTGGTGCACGTGGCCGCGGGCTTCAGCGCCCTGGCCTTCGCCATGGTCCTCGGCCCGCGCAAGGGCTATCCCAAGGCCCCCATGGAGCCGCACAACATCCCCTACACCGTGCTGGGCGCGGGCCTGCTGTGGGTGGGCTGGTTCGGCTTCAACGCCGGCAGCGCCCTGGGGGCCAACGGCGTGGCCGCCAACGCCTTCGTGACCACCAACACCGCCACCGCCGCCGCGGCCCTGTCCTGGATGCTCTGCGCCTGGCGGGAGAACAAGCCCAGCGTGCTGGGCATCGCCACCGGCGCGGTGGTGGGCCTGGTGGCCGTCACCCCGGCGGCCGGCTTCGTCACCCCCATGGGGGCCATGGCCATCGGCGCCCTGGCCGCCCCCATCAGCTACTACGCCATCCGCTTCCGCCAGAGCCGGGGGCTGGATGAGTCCCTGGACGTCTGGGCCTGTCACGGCATGGGCGGCCTCTGGGGCGCGCTGGCCACCGGCCTGTTCGCCACCAAGAGCGTCAACGAGGCCGGCGCCGACGGCCTGTTCTATGGCAACGCCGGTCAGTTCGTGACCCAGTTCCTGGCCGTGGCCACCACCGTGGTCTTCGTCTTCGCGGTGACCTACGTCCTGGCCAAGATTCTCGACGCCACCCTGGGCCTGCGGGTCACCCCGGCCGAGGAAGAAGTCGGTCTGGATTTGAGCGAACACGGCGAACAGGCCTACTCGTAAAGGTTGGAGGCATAGGGCCATGCTTAAGAAGATTGAAGCCATCATCCGCGAAGACAAGCTCAACGACGTCAAGGAAGCCTTGCGCACCATCGGCATCGTGGGCATGAACTGCTTCGAAATCCGCGGCCACGGCCGCCAGGGCGGCATCAAGCTCTCCGGGCGCTCCGGGTCCTACCAGGTGGACATGCTGCCCAAGATCCAGCTGAACATCGTGCTCAGCGACCACAACCTGGAGGAGACGGTCAAAACCCTCGTGGCCGCGGCCAAGACCGGCGACAGCGGCGAGGCCGGCGACGGCCTGATCTTCATCTACCCCGTGGACGAGGTGGTGCGCATCCGCACCGGCGAGCGCGGCCACGAGGCGGTGATGTATCCCGACGACATCGACACCCGCAAGGGTGGCAAGTAAACGCCCCTCTCTCACTCCTTGAGCCTCCCGGGCCGGAGCGGGGACACTCCCCCGCCCCGGCCCGGGCATTTTCGCGGCGGCGCACCGGGTTGCCCGGCCGCGCCAACCCGGCTAGAATTCAGGCAAAGGCTTTCGCGTCCCCGCCACCCCGCCTTTTGGCCCCGAAGGGAGACACCATGCGACGCTCGCTCCTGGTCTGCCTGTGCCTGACGCTCCTGGCCCTGGCCTGGCCCCCCCGCCCGACCCTGGCCGGCCCGGTCCTGGAACGCGTGGCCCAAAGCGGGGTGCTGCGGGTGGCGGCCACCCTGGACAACCCGCCGCTCAACTTCCTCAGCCGCGCGGGCCAGCCCGAGGGCTACGAGGTGGATCTGGCCAAGATGGTGGCCGGCGGCCTGGGGGTGAAACTCTCCCTGATCTCCATGCCCTTCGACCAACTCCTGCCCGCCCTGGCCGAGGGCCGGGTGGATCTGGTGATCAGCGCGGTGACCATGTCCCCGGACCGCAACCGCCAGGTGATGATGGTGGGACCCTATCTGCTCACCGGCCAGTCGATCCTGACCAGCGAACGCATCCTGTCGCGCCTGACCGAGGATTTCGAGCACGACCCGCCGGAGTTGGTCATCGCCGCCTCCAAGGGCACCACCAGCGCCGAGGCGGTCAAGGAGCTGTTCCCCAAGGCCCGCCTGGTGGAGGTGAGCGACCAGGAGGCCGGTCTCAAGCTGCTCCTGAACCGCCAGGTGGACGCCCTGGTGGCGGACCACAACTTCTGCGTGGTGGCCACCCTGCGCTTCCGCAGCCAGGGCCTGGCCACCCTGCCCAAGCCCTTCTCCACCGAACCCCTGGGGGTGGGCTTCAGCGAGGACGCACTGTTCTACAACTGGATGGAGAACTTCTTCCTGGTCCTGCGCAGCACCGGACGCTTCGAGGTCCTGCGCCAGAAATGGCTGGAGAGCCCGGCCTGGCTGGCCGAACTGCCGCCGGACAAGCTGCTCTAGGCTAGGTCCCTGGCCCGGGTCAGGGCCGGCAGACCTTGCAGGGGACATAGCCAGCGGCCAGGGCCTCTTGGCGGGAATGGAAGACCGCCTGGCAGTTGGGGCAGGCGTAATAACGGCAGCCCGGGCGGTGGAACTTCTTGCTCTTGAGATTGCCGTGGTAGACCGGCGGGGCGGCGGAGGCGGGGGCCAGGGCGGGCGCGGAATTGGTCGGCAGCGGGGTTTGCTCGCGGGCCAGGGCCGGGGCCAGCCCCACCAGGGCCAGGCACAGTCCCAGGGCTATCGCCCGGCGCCATCCCCGCCGCTTTGCCGTCATGGCCTTCCCTCCGCGCTGCCCTCTCTTTCCCACTAGCCAAATTTGGCAGGAAAATCAAGCCAAATCCCGAATGCTCCCCCAAATGGTACCGCCCGGCGCGGGGCCGGGCGGGTCCAGGATCAGGCTTTGCGGGCCAGGCGACTCAGGCTTCGGCCGCCGTAGGCTGGGGCAGCAGGCGCTCCAGGGCCAGCTTGCGGCCGCTGGCGGTCTTGAAGACCTTATGGATCAGCTTCTCCAGCTTCTCCGGGCTGTGGTCGGGATATTCCTCGGGGATGTTCACCAGCCAGTCGGCGTCCCAGAGGATGCGGAACTCCAGGGTGTCGATGTCCCGGGCGCTGTGGTGGTTGGCGATGATCCTGGCCACGTGGTCGCGGGTGGCCTCGTCCAGGCCCAGCTCCTTCATGATCGGTTCGGCGATGGGCGGACCCTCGATCTCCTGCCAGCGCCCGGCGTTGGAGCCATGCTTGCGCTCGGCCTCCTGGATGCCGATGTCGTGCAGCACCGCCGCGCTCAAGACCACCTTGGGGTCGGACCCCTTTTCGCCGCGCATGATCTCCTTGGCCCGCTCCAGCACGCTGAGCGCGTGGCTGATGCGGCGCTGGTCCGCGCCAAAGGTGCGCTTCATGGCCGCGATGAGGCGGTCCACCAGGGGGGTCTCCTCGCCCTCGGAGTCCATCGCCGCCTTGGGGTCATAGCCCAGGCATTCCTTGGCGTGCTCGCACCACTGGGCGCAGCCCAGGTTGAGCTTGGGATTCTGCACCCGGGCTCCGCAGCCGGGACAACGCCGGCTGGCGTCGTCCTTGAAGAACTCCACCTCGGCCCCGCACTGGCCGCAGGTGATCTCGTAGATGTCGCCGGGCCGCCAGAAGGCGGTGTCCTGTCCAGGGCACATGGTGCTTCCCATGGTTCTCCTCCCCTTAGGGCCGGACGGAGCCGGTCGGTTGGCGTTGGCCCCACCAGTCGGCGAAGCGCTGTCCGGGCCGGGCTTCTTGCAGGTATTGTTCCACGACCTGGCGCAGGATGGCCAGGGCCTGTTCGGGGTCGGCGGCCTCGGCCACCACCCGGGCCAGGCGGGGATGGCGGCCCAGCTTGCCGCCCAGCAGGACCCGGGCCTGGGGCTCCCCCAGGCTGATGCAGCCGGCGGGACAGGCCCCCTGGCAGGCCCGGCAGCCCAGGCAGGCGTTCCGGTCCCAGACCGGCCCGTCTTCGCCCAGGGCGATGGCCTGGTCCGGGCAGGCCTGGGCGCAGGCCCCGCAGGCGGTGCAGGCGGCCAAATCAAAGCGCGGCCGCAGGAAGCCCACCAGGGCCAGGTCGGCCACCTGGGGCCGGGAGCACCCGTTGGGACAGCCGCACAGGCTGAGCTTGAGCTTGTGGTGGTGCAGGACCTTGGCCTCGGGCAGGCGTTGGCGCAGGCGCTCGGAGACGTCGTCCGCCCGCAGCCAGCCCTCCAGGGCCTGACGCCAGGGCTCGGTGTCCAGCAGACGGTTGGGGCAGCCGGCCAACTCGGCCCGGCAGGCCTCCAGGATGGTCATCTCCACACCGGGCAGGTTGTCCTGAGGCATCATCTTGGTCAGCTCGGCGTCGTCGCGCCCGCCGCGCAGGGCCCTGAAGGCGGCCTCGGCCTGCTGGAAATCGGCCAAGGTGACCAGGTCGCGGCCCTGGCCTGTCACGCGCTCCTCGACCTTCATGCGGGCCAGGGGACGCACGAAAAACGGCACCCGCTTCAGGGCTTGTTCCGCGCTTGGCTCCCATTGCATCCCGGCCATCATCGACTCTCCTGCAACCCGTTCACGATATCCCGATCACCTAATACGAATCCGTTGCGAGAATAAGCGGATACTCCCCCCTTACTCCCCGCTTTTCTTTTGGAAGGGGGGTGGCGACACCTTTTCTTTGGGCGCCAAAGAAAAGGTTTCCCCCCACTCTTCCCTCTCCCCTACGCCGCCTGGGACCAGGGCAGGTGTTGCTGGAGGATGCGGCCGTCGCGGGAGACGACGATGGAGCCGCGGGGGATGTCGAGGCCGGCGAGTTGGCTGGCCTGTTGGGCGATGAATTCCAGGCCCTTGCAGCAGGGCACCTCCATGTGGACCACGGTGAGGGAGCGGGGCTTGGCCCCGGCCAGGATCTGGGCCAGGCGGTTGACGTGGGCCGAGGCGTCGTCCAGCTTGGGGCAGGCCAGGGCGATGGCCTTGCCGGGCAGGAGGCGCGGGTGGAGGTCGGGCAGGGACGCGGCGGCGCAGTCGGCCAGGAGCAGGAGGTCCGCGCCCTGGAGGAAGGGGGCCTGGGGACCCAGGAGGCCCAACTTGATGGGCCAGTGCCCCAACTGGCTGGCGGCGGGGCCGGCAGCCGGGGTGGCAGCGGCCGGGGCCGGGGCCAGGCTCATGGCGGCGGAGCCGGAACAGCCGCAGGCCAGGGGCGCGGGCTCGGGAGCCGGGGACTGCGGCGCGCCATGCAGCAACTCGTGCACCGCCTGCTCGTCGAAATCCTCGGCCTCGCGCTGCTCCACGGTCAGGGCGCCGGTGGGACAGCCGCTGAGGCAGGCGCCCAGGCCGTCGCAATAGATCTCGCCCACCAGCCTGGCCTTGCCGTCGATGACCTTGAGCGCGCCCTCGGCGCAGTCCAGCACGCACTGACCGCAACCGGTGCACTTTTCCTCGTCTATCTGGATGATATTCCTAACCTTGCGCATGGCTTTCCTCCTGCCTGAAGGCCTGGGCCAAATCCGACAAACGGGTCTGGGAAAAATAGTCGCTCACCTCGCTGGCCACCTTGTGCAGCAGCCCGCCCAGCAGGCAGTTGCCGCCGCAGACCGGCTGGCCCAACAGACAGGAGCGCTCTTGCAGGGGACCTTCCACCGCCTCGTAAACCTCCAGCAAGCTGATGCTTTCCGGATTGCGGGAGAGGCTGAACCCGCCCCGGGGACCGCGCTGGGAGCTGACCAGGCCGGCCCGGGCCAGGCGCTGGAGGACCTTGGCCAGATGGGCCTCGGACACCTTGAGCAAGGCCGCGATGTCCTTGGTGGCCTGGGTGCGTTGGGGCTCCGCGGCCAGCAGCACCATGGTGTGCAGGGCCAGGGAGGCGGCTTCGGATATTCTCAGGATGCGCGACATGGCAGCCCTCATTTGTTATTCTGGTACTAAAATACTTCTTTACTTAAATTCCGCAAGTATTTTTTTCATCCCCGCGGAATATTTTTTACACCATAGCGTTTTCAATAACCTTTCAAGCAAATAATTTCCCCCGCCCCCCGCGGCCCAGCACCTTGGGCTGCCAGGCGCCTCGGCCTGGGGTATGCTGGCTTGCGCGATTGCAACCCCTAGCGGCATCCCCATCCTGGAGGCAGGCGTGAATCTCCGCGAGCGCGGCATCCTGGTGGTCACCTGCGTGGGCCACTTCCTCAGCCACTACAACATGTTGGTCTTTCCCCCCCTGGTCCTGCCCCTGTCCCAGCGCCTGGGTTTGAGCCTGGGCCAGACCCTGGAGCTGAGCTTCTGGCAGTACCTGCTCTTCGGCGTCTCGGCCCTGCCCTGGGGCTTGTTGGCCGACCGCCTGGGGGCCAAGCCGCTGCTGATGGTCTTTTTCCTGGGGGCGGGTCTCTGCGGCCTGGGCGCGGCCTTCAGCCTGGACAACCCGGCCCAGTTGAGCCTCTGCCTGGCCGGAATCGGCCTGTTTTCCGGCATCTACCACCCCGCCGGCCTGGGGCTGATCGCCCGGGGGGTGGAAAGGCTCTCCCTGGGCATGGCCTACAACGGCATCTTCGGCAACCTGGGCCTGGCCGCCGCGCCGCTGCTCACCGGCCTGGCCAACTACCTCTGGGGACCGGCCTCGGCCTACCTGGTGCTGGCGGCCTTCAACTTCAGCGGCCTGGTCTTCATGAGCCGCTACGCCCTGGAGGAGCCGGAGCGCCCCCGCGAGCCCGAGGCGCGCCAGGTCAGGTCCTACCTGGCCCCCTTCCTGGTGCTGCTCTTGGCCATGATGCTGGGCGGCATCGCCTACCGGGGCTCCTCGGTGACCATGCCGGCCTATTTCGAGCTGAAAATCAGCGGCCTCGTGGCCTGGCTGCACGGCTGGTGGCCGGGCGGCCCCACCGGCAACCTGGTGGCCACCCTGCTCACCGCCGCCAGCTATCTGGTGGGGGCGGTGGGCCAGTACGTCGGCGGCCGGGTGGGCGAGCGCTGGGACCCGCGCTACGGCTACCTGACCTTCCACGCCCTGACCATACCGGCGGTGCTGGCCATGGCCTTCCTGGGCGAGGTCCCGCTGTTCCTGGCGGCAATGGTCTATCTTTTCTTCCTGTTGGGCATGCAGCCCATGGAGAACACCCTGGTGGCCCGCCTGAGTCCGCCGGCCCTGAAGCACTCGGCCTATGGCACCAAGTTCATCCTGACCTTCGGGGTGGGCTCGTTGGCGGTGAAGGTGGTGGGCGGGGTGGACCAGGCCTGGGGCATCGACAAGGTTTTCCTGCTCTTGGCCGCCATCGGCCTGGGGATCGTCGGCGTGGTGAGCTTGTTGCTCCGGGTCACCCGGTCCCGGGCCTGAGCGCGGGGACAAAATAAATCGGGCCGCCCGAGGGCGGCCCGTGCTGGTATCGGACGCAGACCGAAGGCCTAGTTGCTGGCCGGCTTCTCGGCAGCCTTCTTGGCCTTCTTGGTCTTTTTGGCCTTTTTGGCCTTCTTGGCCTTTTTGGCCTTGGCCGGGGCCTTCTCGCTCATGGTGGGCTGACCAGTCCCGCCCATGTCCGCGGCCAACGCCATCGGAGCCAAGCTCAGGGCGAAGGCCAGGGCAACCAACATCGCCAACTTCTTCATGCCAATTCTCCTCTTCCCATGGGAAGCGTTAAGAAGCCACCATCGCGCCTGGCCTCCCCTCCGGATGGGGTTCAACAGCGCGATGGCTATACCAGTTCCTGGCGCATAGGCGAGCAAGGGGCTTGCCACTCGTTATAGTTTTGTTTTTATTAAGCTTTACCGTAGGTGGTCCGCTTTGCGGAACCTAAGGTTCGCCTTTTGCCAAGGGGCTTTGGCGTGTCACCCGCCCCCACCAGCGGGGCTACTCCAGGTTATCTAGCTGGATTAGCTAACTTTTGCCAGAAGCGGAACGCGCAATTCGCAAATATGGCATTTCGGAACTTTTGATTCCGAGCACTTACAGGTGCACGGATGCTCACGAGGGGAGGGCCTTTTCGCGGCAAGAAAAATAGCGGAACCGTTGGTTCGCAAGCTCCCGGTTTCGGAATACAGATATCCGCAATTTGTCATTGGTTAGCTATTTTAGCTAATTATCCATAACAGCCAGCCCGGGTTGGTCCCGGCCCGCCGCAACCAGCGCCCTACGAACGGAACCAATAGTTCCGCACCACCGGATGCTTCCGCCTAATTCATGATATTACAGCCAGTTATCTTCCTAGATCGGAAGAGCGTCGTGTAGGGAAAGAGTGTAGATCTCGGTGGTC
>CALERA010000482.1 GCA_937908275.1 uncultured Desulfarculaceae bacterium
TGGTCGGCCAGGGTGGCGACCCGGTTGGTGGCCCGGATGACCACGTTGCCGCCCCGGCCGCCGTCCCCGCCGTCGGGGCCGCCCTTGGGCTGGAAACGCAGGTGCATGAAGCTGACGCAGCCCCGGCCGCCGTCGCCCGCCGCCACCTCGATAATCGCCTCGTCCACGAAACGCATGTTAGTGGGTCGCCCCGCGATAGGGTTCGGGGGGATGCGCCCCCAGGTTGTCCGGTCGGGGGCGGTTGGCAAGATTGTAGAGCAAGCCCGCGACCTTGGCCAGAAAAAGCGAGACGGCCCGGGCGCGAAGCCGCGCCAGGGGCCGTCTGCCGGCGGCCGGAGGCCGCCCTTTAGGCCGGGTAGACAGAGACCTTGGTCTTGTCCTTGCCCAGGCGCTCGAACTTCACCTTGCCATCGATGGTGGCGAAGATGGTGTAGTCGCGGCCCAGCCCGACGTTGTGGCCGGGATGGATCTTGGTGCCATGCTGACGGACGAGGATGTTGCCGGCCTTGACCAGATAACCCTCGCCGCGCTTGATGCCCAGGCGCTGCCCGCCGGAGTCGCGGCCGTTGCGCGAGGAGCCGCCCGCTTTCTTGTGAGCCATGCTAGTTCCTCCCGGCGCCTAGGCCTCGATGGCCTCGATGCGCACGGCGGTGAAGGGCTGGCGATGACCGCGCTTGACGCGGTAACCCTTGCGCCGCTTTTTCTTGAAAACCGTGATCTTGCGGTGCTTGCCCTGCTCGACCACCATGGCGCTGACCTGGCCTTCGACAAAGGGGCGGCCGATCTTGGGCTCGCCCTCGCCCGCCACCAACAGCACCGGCTTCAGGTCTATTTTCTCGCCCACTTGGCCGGCGAGCTTTTCCAGGCGCAGGACCTGGCCAGGCTCGACCTTGTATTGCTTGCCGCCCGAGGCGATCACAGCGTACATAACCCGTATACCTCCCGGAAATGAAAGGCAAATATATGGCAAGGCCCACGGCCTGTCAAGGTCGCCGGCCCCTTTTGCTATCGGGACGGCCAAAAATACCAGAGCCGGGCGCGCCTGGCAACCCGCCCGCGTTTCAGCCCCTCCCGGGCCGCTCCCGGGCCTGGTTCAGGCGGCGCAGGAGGGCGGTCTCCAGGGCGGCGGCGGCCAGGTTCTCGCGCCCGGCCAGGCCCGCCAGCCGGGCCAGGACCGCGCGCCCCAGGCGCTTCTCCTGGGCCGGACAGAAGTAGTTGATGCAAAAGGCGTCGCGCAGCAACAGCCGGCAGCCGGTGGGCCCCACGAAATAGCAGGAGCCGGGCACGCTGGCCTCCCGGGGCAGCTCCACCCCCAGGAGCAGGTTGCCCAGCAGGCAGGCCTGGCCCAGGGACTGGCCCACCTCCGGGAAACAGCAGCCGCCGGGGTTATCCCCGGCGCAGGCGGCGCAACCGTCCACCACCGCCAGCCCGCGATAGGCCGCCCAGGTGGCCTCGGCCGCCTGGCGGCAGTCCCGGGCCAGGGCGGCCAGCTCCGGGTCCGCCCGCCAGTCCGCCTCCCGCCGCCGCCAGGTGGCCAGGGCCAGGGCCACCGCCCGCGCCTCGCCGCCGTCCTCTCCCATGGCCTTCTCCCGCCGGGGCCTCCAAGTACGGCGGGCGGGGGTGGTCCCCGCCCGCCGTGGGTCAGTCGTCATCCGGGGGCCTCAAGCCCCTAGGGCACCTTTTTCAGGTAGCGCAGGTACTCGCTGTCGGTGGACAGGATCAGCTCCAGCTTGTCCTCCGGCAGGCTGCCGTAGGTCTCCAGGGTCTTGAACAGGGCGTAGAACTGGGGATCGCGGCCAAAGGCCTGGCCATAGATCTGGGTGGCCTGGCCGTCGCCCTGGCCCCGGATCTCCTGGGCCTGCTTGTAGGCCTCGGAGCGGATGCGGGCCAGCTCCTTCTCCATGGTGCCCAGGATGCGCCGCTTCTCGCCCTCGCCCTCGCTGCGCAGCAGGCTGGCGATGCGCTTGCGCTCGCTGATCATGCGCTCGAAGACCCGCTTCTGCACGCTTTCCACGTAGTTGATGCGCTTGATCTGCACGTCGATCAGCTCGATGCCGTACTGCGGGGTCAGCTTGGCCGCCTCGGCCAACATGTGGCGGGTGATCTTCTCGCGCCCCACTTTGACGTCCACCGGCTCGGTGGAGGTGTCGCCCACCATGGCCGCCCCGGTCTGTCCGGTCTCGGCGCTGGTCATCATGGATTGAGCCAGGGTCAGGTCCTTGGGCGGGCTGGGGTCCCAGTCCGCCGAACGCACCAGTTCCACCAGCAGGTTGCTGGAGACCATGTCGCGCACCACCGAGTCGATGATGTCGTCCAGGCGGCTGCTGGCCCCGGTCTCGTTGGCCACGGTCTGCAGGAAGCGCAGGGGATCGGTGATGCGCCAGCGGGCGGTGGTGTCCACGAAGATGTATTTCTTGTCCCGGGTGGGGATCTCGTTGGGCCGGCCGTCCCACTTCAGGATGCGCTTGTCGAACAGGTGCACTTCCTGGATCAGGGGCACCTTGAAATAAAGCCCGGCCTCGCTGTAGGGGCCGGCCAGGGGCTTGCCGAACTGGGTGACGATGGCCTGCTGGCCCTCGCGCACGATGAAGAAGGCTCCCATGCCGATGAACAGGATCACCAGGAGGGCCGCCAGCAGGGTCATGCCGCGCATGTTTTTCACTGGTGCACCTCCTTGGCCGCCGGGGCCGAGGCGGCCTTGCCGTCCTTGCCCAGGTTCATCAGGGGCAGCAGGCCCTTGACCGATTCGTCCACCACCCAGACCTTGCCGGCGCCGCGCAGGATGGCCTGCATGGAGTCCAGGTAGAACCGGCGCTGGGTCACGTCCTTGGCCTGCTGGTAGGCGGCCAGGACCTCGGAGAAGCGCTTGGCCTCGCCCTGGGCCCGGTTCACCTGCTCGGTGGCGTAGCCCTCGGCCTCGGTGACCAGGCGCTTGCCCTCGCCGGAAGCCTTGGGCACCTCCCGGTTGTAGGCCTCCTGGGCCTCGTTGATCATGCGCTCCATCTGCTGGCGGGCCTCGTTGACCTCGTTGAAGGCGGGCTGCACCGGCGCCGGCGGGTTCACGTCCTGGAGCTTGACCGTCACCACCTGGACCCCGGTCTGGTAGATGTCCAAAAGGGCCTGGAGCTCCTTCTGGGCCAGGGCGGCGATCTCCACGCGTTGCAGGGTCAGCACCGCGTCGGAGTAGCGGTTGCCCACGATGGAGCGCATCACCGACTCGCTCAGGTCGCGGATGACCGCCAACCCGTCGCGCACCGCGAACAGCCAGAGCTTGGGGTCGCGGATCTGGAACTGGACGATCCACTTGACGTCCAGCACCGCCAGGTCGCCGGTGAGCATCAGGGACTCCTCGTCCAGGCCCTTCTCGGAGAACCGGCTGCGCACCCCCGGGGCGATGCCGCGGAAGCCGAACTCCTCCTTGAAGACGCGCCCGGTCTTGACCGGGATCATCTGCTCGACGCCCAGGGGCAGCTTCAGGTGCAGGCCCGGCCCGCTGGAGCGGTCGTAGCGCCCGAAGCGCAGCACCACGCCGGTCTCCTCCGGACCCACGGTGTAATAGGCGGTGGAGCCCAACAGCACCAGCAGCACGATGACCACCACCGCCCAGAGGCCCTTGGGCCGGTTGAGCTTGGGCAGGCGCTGTTTCACCTCGTTGAGGACCTGGTTCAGGTCGGGTTCGCGGCCGCTCCCGCGGGGCGGCGGCGTCCAATCCATGGGCATGTCGTTCACCTCTCGGGGTGGGTGGGGGGGCGCGCGACGGTGTGCGCGAAGCGCTCGCGGGCTTTTTTCCGGGGCGCCCGGCGGCCCGGACCATGCCCGCGACCGCGCGCGGAGCCCTCGGAGGGGCTGCCAACTAAGCTCAAATTCTATCAAGCGCCGCCGGTCGGGGCAAGTTAAGCCCTGGCGATCGCTAGTTAGGCTTGCGTTCCTCCGCTGTCGCCGGCGGGGCCTCCCGCCGCCAGGGGGCGTATTTGGCCAGCATCAGCAAGCCCGGCAGGGCGATGATGGTGCAGAAGATGAAGAACCAGATCCAGCCCAGCTCCTTGGCCATCCAGCCGGTGGGTGCGCTCAGGATCACGCGGGGGATGCCCATCAGGCTGCTGAGCAGGGCGTATTGGGTGGCGGTGAAGCTCTTGTTGGTCAGGGCGGCCATGAAGGCCACGTAGGCGGTGGTGCCCATGCCGCCGGTCAGGTTCTCGGTGGCGATGACCGCGGCCAGGCCGATCACATTGGGACCGATCTGGGCCAGCACCGCGAAGCCGGCGGTGGAGACCGCCTGGAGCACCCCGAAGACCCAGAGGGCGCGGTTGATGCCCAGGCGCAGCATCAGCACCCCGCCGAGAAGTCCGCCGGCCACCGTGGCCCAGAAGCCGAAGAGCTTGACCACCGCGCCGATCTCGGTCTTGCTGAAGCCCAGGTCGAGATAAAAGGGCATGGTCATGGCCGAGGCCATGGTGTCGCCCAGCTTGTAGAGCAGGATCAGGCCCAGGACCCCCAGGGCCCAGGCGGGGTTGACCCGGCGGAAGTATTCCAGGAAGGGCTCCACCACCGCCTCGGCCAGGGTGCGGGGCGGGCGCTCGGCGACCTGGGGCTCGCGGGCGGCCAGGGTGGTCGCCAGGCCCACCCCCAGGCAGGCGGCCAGGATCAGGTAGACCTGGGAGAAGGGCAGATGGTCGGCCAGGATCAGGCCCCCGCCCGAGGCCAGGAGCATGCCCACCCGGTAGCCGTTGACGTAGAGCGAGGAGCCCAGGCCCAGCTCGTCGTCGGCCAGGTCCTCGCGGCGATAGGCGTCGATGACGATGTCCTGGCTGGCGCTCAGGAAGGCCACCGTCAGGGCCATCAGGCCCAGCACCAGAGGCTGTTGCTTGGGATCGCACTGGCCCAGGCCGGCGATGGCCAGGATCAGGAGAAGCTGCACCAGGAAGAGCCAGCCCCGGCGGCGGCCCAGGAAGGGCAGGCGGAAGCGGTCGAAGATCGGGGCCCAGAGGAACTTGAAGGTGTAGGGCAGGCCCACCAGGGTGATCAGGCCGATCAGGGTCAGGTCCACCTTCTCCTGCTGCATCCAGGCCTGCAACAGGGAGAGGGTGAGCAACAGCGGCAAGCCGCTGCTGAAGCCCATCATGAAGGCCACCAGCATGCGGGGGCTGAAGGCGCTCTTCAGCGTCGCGCTCACGCGGCTCCAGCCGGCGGGAAGGCCTCCCGCCGGGGTTGGGGCGTCCGATGCAGGGGGCCGGGCAAGGCCGGCCCTAGCCCGCGGCGCTGACTTCGAGGATCTCCAGCACCCGCAGGCCGCCGGGGGTCTTGACCCGCACCTCGTCGCCCTCTTCCTTGCCCACCAGGGCCTGGCCGATGGGCGAGGTCAGGGAGATGCGCCCGGCGCTGGCGTCGCTCTCGGCCGGACCCACCAACTGATAGGTCATCTCCTCGTCGGCCTCGGAGTCGTAGAGCTTCACCACCGCCCCGAAGACCACCCGGCCATCGGGCTCGGGCAGGGGGTCCACCACCTCCACGTTGGCCAGCATCACTTCCAGTTCCATGAGCTTGGCGCTGATCACGGCCTGGCGCTCCTTGGCGGCATGGAACTCGGCGTTCTCCGAGAGGTCGCCGTGGGCCCGGGCCTCGGCGATGGCCTGGACGTTGCGCGGCAGCTCCACCTTGCGCAACTGATCCAGTTCCTCCTTCAGACGCTGCTGGCCCTGGCGGGTGATGAGATGGCGTTCCACTACAATCGCTCCCCGCGAAAAGATAAAAGCACGGCCAACCGCCTCGGCCCAGGCCGGGCGAGGCGGGCTGGAGCGGACGCTTGCCAATTCGGGAGCCGGCCTTGCCGGCCGGGAATGGGGCCAGTATAACATCAGCCGCGCGACCGGGCAATCCGGACCCGGCTTGTAGCCATCAGGGGGCGGTGATATACTAAGCCCCTGGTTTGGGTTGGACCGGGGCCCCGCTCAGAGGGGGCGACGGTCCGTTACGCGATTTTGACGGCGGGAGAAGGCCCCGCAACCCCCCGTCGAGATTGGCTGTGTCGCCGATCCGGTCGCGGCGCGGAGGATGGTCTTGAAGGTGCGCCTGGAGGACATCCCCCCCGAGGGCCTGGAGGTCGAGTTCAGCGACCAGCGGGCCAGGCCCCAGGACCTGGGCGAGGTGGTGACCGAGATCACCAGCGTCCCCTGGGCCCGCCTGCGCCTGGAAAAGCAGGGCGAGCAGGTCCTGGCCCGGGGCGAGTACCGGGCCGGGGTGCGGCTGGTCTGCAGCCGCTGCCTGCAACCCGGCTCCGCCGCACTGAGCGGCCCGGTGGACCTGATCTTCAGCCCGCCCCAGCCGCCGGCCGCCGAGGAGGTCCAACTGGGCGGCGACGAGATGGACCTCGTGTTCTACGAGGGCGACGAGCTGGACCTGGCCCAGGCCCTGCGCGACGAGATCGGGCTCAACCTGCCCATGGCCCCCCTGTGCCGGGCCGATTGCGCGGGGCTGTGCCCGGTCTGCGGCCGCGACCTCAACCAGGGCCGCTGCGACTGCCGCCAGGACCAGGTGGATCCCCGCTGGGCCAAGCTGGCCAAGCTGGAGATAAAAAAGTAGAAGCACCAGACGCCGGGCCGCCCGGCTCGCAAGCCAAGGAGCAACAGGATCATGGCCGTTCCCAAACGACGTCAGTCCCACACCCGCACCCGCAAGCGCCGCGCCCACGACTCCATCAGCCTGGTGGGCGTCACCAATTGCCCGCAGTGCGGCGAGGCCAAGGAGCCCCATCGCGTCTGCCCCGCCTGCGGCGCCTACAAGGGCCGCCAGGTGGTGAGCAAGGAGGACTAAGGGCGGCGGCATGTTGCGCATCGCCCTGGACGGCATGGGGGGCGACCACGCCCCCGCCGCGATGGTCGAGGGCGCGGTCCAATCCCTGGACCGCGACCCCGAGCTGAATGTGGTGTTGGTGGGCAAGCCTGAGGCCTTGGCGCCCGAGCTTGACCGCCTGTCTCCTCCGTCCGGCCGCATCACCATCCATCCCGCCAGCCAGGTGGCCGGCATGGACGAGGCCCCGGGCCACGTCCTGCGCCACCAGCGCGACGCCTCGGTCCGGGTGGCCTTCGACCTGCACAAGGCCGGCGAGGTGGACGCCGTGGTCAGCGCCGGCAACAGCGGGGCCACCATGGCCGTGGGCATGGTGGTCATGGGCCGTCTGCCCGAGGTGGACCGCCCGGCCCTGGCCTCGGTCTTCCCCGGCCTCTCCGGCCCCACCGTGGTGCTGGACGTGGGCGCCAACGTCGATTGCTCGCCCCTGATGCTCTTGCAATTCGCCTACATGGGCGCGGCCTACGCCGAGCGGGTGGTGGGCCTGGCCAACCCCGCGGTGGGCCTGATGTCCATCGGCGAGGAGGGCGGCAAGGGCAACCACGTGGTCAAGCAGGCCTACGAGTACCTCAAGAACAGCGGGCTGAACTTCATCGGCAACGTGGAGGGCCGCGATCTCTTCGCCGGCCCGGCCCGGGTGGTGGTCTGCGACGGCTTCGTGGGCAACGTCTGCCTCAAGCTGGCCGAGGGCATGTTCAAGGCCCTGTCGCGGGTGGTCAAGGAGCGGGTGGCGGTCAGCCTGACCGGCCGCATGGGAGCGCTCCTGCTCAAGCCCACCCTCAAGACCCTGGCCAAGGATCTAGACTACGAGAACTACGGTGGCGCGCCGCTGTTGGGAATCAACGGCGTGGCCTTTGTCTGCCACGGGGCCTCCACCCCCAAGGCCATCGCCAGCGCGCTGGTGGTGGCCGCGGCCAGCGTGCGGGGCCGGGTGGCGGAGCACGTGGCCGAGGGTCTGGCCCAATACCGGGGGCGTCTTTTGGGCGAGGGCGGCGCGGAGGAACGGGAGTAACCCTCCGCCACCGCTCCAAGCGGCGCACCCGGTTCGCGGCGAAAAAAATCTCCAGGGAGTGCAAGGCGATGGATTACTTCCTCAGCGAAGACCAGATGATGATCCGCGACCTCTGCCGGCAGATCGCCGAAGAGCGCATCAAGCCGGTGCGGGCCGAGCTGGACGAGAAGGAGCAGTTCCCCCGCGAGCTGATGAAGTCCCTGGCCCAGGCCGACCTCTTCGGCCTGATCATCCCCGAGCAGTACGGCGGCCTGGGCGGCGGCTGCCTGGAGAACTGCATCGCGGTGGAGGAGCTCTCCCGGGCCTGCGTGGGGGTCAGCACCACCTTCGCGGCCAGCTTCCTGGGGGCCTATCCCATCCTGCTCTTTGGCAACGAGGCCCAGAAATCCAAGTACCTGCCCCTGATCGCCAGCGGCGAGCAGTTGGCCGCCTTCGCCCTGACCGAGAGCGCCTCCGGCAGTGACGCCGGCTCCATCCAGACCCAGGCCCGGCGCGAGGGCGACGAGTACGTGATCAACGGCTCCAAGCAGTGGATCACCAACGGCGGCGAGGCGGGGATCTACAGCGTCATCGCCATCACCGACCGCAGCAAGGGCGCGCGCGGGGCCTCGGCCTTCATCGTGGAGGAGGGCGACCCCGGCTTCAGCGTGGGCAAGAAGGAGATCAAGCTGGGCATCCGGGCCAGCGCCACCGCCGAGCTGATCTTCAACGAGTGCCGCATCCCGGCCGACCGCCTGCTGGCCAAGGAGGGCATGGGCTTCATCGTGGCCATGCGCACCTTTGACAAGTCCCGCCCCGGGGTGGGGGCCCAGGCGGTGGGCGTGGCCCAGGGCGCCCTGGACGAGGCCGCCAGCTTCGCCCGCACCCGCAAGCAGTTCGACAAGCCCATCATCACCTTCCAGGCCGTGGCCCACATGCTGGCCGACATGGCCACCAAGATCGAGGCCGCCCGGGCCCTGGTCTACAGCGTGGCGCGCTACGTGGACTCCGGGGCCAAGGACATCAGCAAGGCCGGGGCCATGGCCAAGCTCTTCCCCACCGACATCGCCATGGAAGTGACCACCAACGCGGTCCAGGTCCTGGGCGGCCATGGCTACATGCGCGATTATCCGGTGGAAAAGATGATGCGCGACGCCAAGATCCTCCAGATCTACGAAGGCACCAACCAAATCCAGCGCAATGTCATCGGCCAGGAACTGAACAAGGAGTACGGCCGGGGCAAGTAGCCGGCCGCCAAGGCGATCCACCCCGCAGGGCGGAAAAGTGGCCGCCAGGGGTGGACAATAGGCCAGTCCTTCAGTAAGAATTGCCGCGCGTGTCCGCTTTGGCGGAGCCGGCGCGGTCACCCTCGACCGGTGAGGCCCATGAAGATCATCGTCTGCCTGAAACAGGTGCCCGACACCGCCAGCGTCAAGCTGGACCCGGTGACCCACACCCTCAAGCGCGAGGGCGTGGCCGCCGTCATCAACCCCTTCGACCTCTTTGCCCTGGAGGCCGCCCTGCAACTGCGCGAGCGGGTGGGCGGCCAGATCCTGGCCCTGACCATGGGACCGCCCCAGGCGGCCGAGATGCTGCGCGAGGCCATCGGCTATGGCGTGGACGAGGGCCTCCTGCTCTCGGACCGGGCCTTTGCCGGGGCTGACACCTGGGCCACCACCGCCGCCCTGGCCGCCGGCGTCCGCCACCTGGGCGGGGCCGACCTGGTCATCTGCGGCAAGCAGGCCGTGGACGGCGACACCGCCCAGGTGGGTCCGGGCCTGGCCCAGCGCCTGGGCCTGCCTCAGGTGGCCTTCGTGAAAGCCATCCGCGAGGCCAGCGCCGAGCACCTGGTGGTGGAGCGCCAGATGGACGACGGCTACGACCTGGTCGACCTGCCCCTGCCGGCCCTGATCACCGTGGTGCGCGAGATCGGCGAGCCCCGTCCGCCCTCGCTCAAGGGCAAGATGCGGGCCAAAAAATACGAGGCCCCCCTGGCCGGCGCCGCCGCCCTGGGGCTGGCGGAGGACCAGGTGGGGCTCAAGGGCTCCTTCACCCAGGTGGTGGAGGTCTTCGCCCCGGGCGCGGCCGGCCAGCGGGAGATGCTCCCCGGTCCGGCCGAGGCCGCCGGCCGGGCGGTCATCGACCGCCTGGTGGCCGACAAAGTGATCCTGCTGGGGAGCTAGCCGTGGGCCTGCAAGACGCTTTTCGCCTTCATCGTCGCTCCCGCCACTTCTCCCGCTTGTCATTGCGAGGAGCGCAAGCGACGAAGCAATCTCTCGGCTCTGACGAAGCAAGAGATTGCTTCGCTACGCTCGCAAAGACAGGGGAAATGGCCTCCATGCGAAACACCGGGACGCGGAGCTAGCCGTGGCGCTCATCATCGATAAAACCGCCTGCACCGGCTGCGGCTCCTGCCTGGACGCCTGCCCCTTCGGGGCCCTGGAGCTGGTGGAGGACAAGGCCCAAGTCAACGACAACTGCACCCTCTGCGGCACCTGCGTCGAGGTCTGCCCGGAGTCGGCCCTCAGCCTGGAGGACATCCAGCGCGCGGCCGATGAACGGACCGCCACCAGCCGCGGGGTCTGGGTCTTCGCCGAGCAGCGCGATGGCGCGCTGCCCGAGGTGGTGGCCGAGCTCCTGGGCCAGGGCGGCCGCCTGGCCGCCGACCTGGGGGTGGACTTGAGCGCGGTGCTCCTGGGCCACGGGGTGGAGGCGCTCAGCGCCGAACTCTTCGCCCAGGGCGCGCAGAAGGTCTACCTGGCCGACGACCCCCGCCTGGCCCAGTTCGACGACGGCATCTACGCCGAGGTCCTGGCCCGGCTCATCGCCCAGGAACGGCCCGAGATCCTGCTGGCCGGAGCCACCGCCCTGGGTCGCTCGCTGATCCCCCGGGTGGCCACCGCCGCCGCCACCGGCCTGACCGCCGACTGCACCGGCCTGGCCATCGACCCGGCCCGGCGGCTGCTCTTGCAGACCCGGCCGGCCTTTGGCGGCAACATCATGGCCACCATCATCTGCCCCGACGCCCGGCCCCAGATGGCCACCGTGCGGCCCCGGGTGATGAAGAAGGCCCTGCCCCAGCCCGGAGCGACCGGCGAACTGGTGCGCTTCGGCCTGGACGCCGACCTGGCGCCCAGCACCCAGGTCCTGGAGGTGGTGCGGGCCATCGGCGAGCAGGTCAACCTCACCGCGGCCGAGGTGGTGGTGGTGGGCGGGCGCGGCCTGGGCGGGCCGGAGGGTTTCGACCTGGTGCGCGAGCTGGCCCAGGCCCTGGGCGGGGTGGTGGGAGCCACCCGGGGCGCGGTGGACGCCGGCTGGATCGGCCACGCCCACCAGGTGGGCCAGACCGGGCGCACCATCGGCCCCAAGCTCTACATCGGCCTGGGTGTCTCCGGCGCGGTGCAGCACCTGGTGGGCATGCAGAGTTCCGACGTTATCGTGGCAGTGAACACCGACGCCAACGCGCCGATATTCTCCGTGGCCACCTATGGTATAGTTGGAAATCTGTTCGAGGTCGCGCCGGCCATGCTGGCGCGCCTGAAAGAGCTGCGGGGATAGAGCCCAAGAGCGGCGGCTGACAAGCGCGCCGTTGTTGTGTTATTTTCAGGCCCGGCCTGTGAACGAGGGAGCGGAATTTGGCGGACGACAAACGCGTGGTGCTGGTGACGGGCGGAAGCCGCGGCATCGGCCGGGCCATCTGTCTGGCCCTGGGGCGTCCCGGGGACGTGGTGGCCTTCAACCATTTCGACCCCGACGAGTCGGCGGCCGAGGAGACCATCAAGCTGTTGGCCGCCCAGGGCGTCAGCGCCGAGGGCCAGAAGTTCGACGTCAGCGACCCGGCCCAGGTCAACGCCTATATCGAGGGCCTGGTGGCCCGCCACGGCCGCCTGGACGTTCTGGTCAACAACGCCGGCATCACCATGGACACCCTCCTGGTGCGCATGAGCCTGGAGCAGTGGGAGCGGGTGCTGAAGGTCAACCTGACCGGCAGCTTCGTCTGCCTGCAGGCCGCGGCCAAGGTGATGATGAAGCAGCGCTCCGGCGCGATCGTCAACCTGGCCAGCGTGGTGGGGGCCATCGGCAACGTCGGCCAGGCCAACTACTCGGCCAGCAAGGCCGGGGTGATGGCGCTGACCAAGACCGCGGCCAAGGAGCTTGCCAGCCGGGGGGTGCGGGTCAACGCCGTGGCCCCGGGCTTCATCGAGACCGACATGACCAAGGCCATCCCCGAGAAGGTGGCCGAGCTCATGCGGGCCAACATCCCCCTGGGGCGCGCGGGACAGCCCGAGGACGTGGCCGACGTGGTGGCCTTCCTCTGCTCCGACGCCGCCCGCTACCTGACCGGACAAGTGCTGCACGTGGGCGGGGGCATGTATATGTAAAACCGGCCGCCGCCCCTGGCGGCCGGAGGGTGGGAGCGCGGGCGGGTGCCCCGCTCCGATAATGGCAACAGGCCAAACCGGACCGCCTTGCGGTCCTCTCGAGACATCTGGAGAAAAAGGCAATGGACGCCAAGGATATCAAGGAAAAAGTCAAGGCGATCATCTGTGAGCAGCTTTCGGTGGCCGAAGAGGACGTGGTCCCCGAGGCGTCGTTCGTCGACGACCTGGGCGCCGACTCCCTGGACCTGGTGGAGATGATCATGGCCATGGAAGAGGCCTTCAACATCTCCATCGCCGACGAGGACGCCGAGAAGATCAAGAGCGTCCAGGATGCCTGGAACTACGTGGAGAGCCGCCTGGCCGGCAAGTAGTCCGTCCGGTGGACAAGCCGGGTCCGCCGCGGCGGGGGTTTCGGGCCCCGGCGCGGCGGACCGGCGGAACAGCGTCAGGGGCCGTCAAGCGCGAGGGAGAGGCCGTGCAGCGTAGGGTGGTGGTTACCGGGGTGGGGCTGGTGACGCCCCTGGGCACTGGAGTGGAAAAAACCTGGTCCGGCATCCTGGCCGGCCAGAGCGGCATCGGACCCATCACCAGGTTCGACTGTTCCGCCCACAAGACCAAGATCGCCGGCGAGATCCGGGACTTCGATCCCGAGCAATGGCTGCCCAAGAAGAGCATCCGCCGCCTGGACCCCTTCATCCACTACGCCGTGGGCGCGGCCCGCATGGCCTGGGAGATGTCCGGCCTGCCCCTGCCCCTGGAGGGCGAGGCCGCCAACCTGGCCGGCTGCATCACCGGCACCGGCATCGGGGGCATGCAGACCCTGGAGGAGACCTACTTCACCCTGGCCCAAAAAGGCCCGGACAAGGTCAGCCCCTTCTTCGTGCCCAAGATCATCGGCAACATGGCCCCGGGCGAGATCTCCATGGAGTTCAACCTGCGCGGGCCCAACCTCTGCCTCTGCACCGCCTGCGCGGCCGGCTCCCACGCCATCGGCGAGGCCATGAAGGTCATCCAGCGCGGCGCGGCCGAGGTCATCGTCTGCGGCGGGTCCGAGGCCATCGTCACCCAGATCACGGTGGCCGGCTTCAACGCCGCCCGGGCGCTCTCCACCCGCAACGACGAGCCGACCAGGGCCAGCCGGCCCTTCGAGAAGGACCGCGACGGCTTCGTGATGAGCGAGGGCGCGGGCATGATGGTGCTGGAGTCGCTGGAATCGGCCACCGCGCGCGGGGCCACGATCCTGGCCGAGCTGGTGGGCTATGGCCTGACCTCCGACGCCCACCACATGACCGCGCCGGACCCCGAGGGCGACGGCTTCATCCGCTGCATGCGGATGGCCCTCCAGGACGCGGGGCTCAAGCCCGAGGACATCGACCACATCAACGCCCACGGCACCAGCACCGACCTGAACGACGCCACCGAGACCAAGGCCATCAAGGCGGTCTTCGGCGACCACGCCTACAAGATGGGCGTCAGCTCCACCAAGAGCATGATCGGCCACATGCTGGGGGCCACCGGCGGGGTGGAGGCGGTCTTCGCGGTGCTCAGCCTGCGCGACCAGGTGATGCCCCCGACCATCAACTACGAGACCCCTGATCCGGCCTGCGACCTGGACTACGTGCCCAACCTCAAGCGCGCGGCCAAGCTGGAGCGGGTGCTTTCCAATTCCTTCGGGTTCGGCGGCACCAACGCCTGCCTGATCTTCGCCCGCCACCAGGGCTAGAGGGGGCGTCATGCGCATCGCCATCGGCAGCGACCACGGCGGCTTCAACCTCAAGTCGGCGGTCAGGGACCGCCTGACCGCCCAGGGGCACCAGGTCGAGGACTTCGGGGTTTTTTCCACCGACTCCTCGGACTACCCCTTCCAGGCGGCGGCGGTCTCCCAGGCCGTGGCCCAGGGCCGGGCCGAGCGCGGGGTGCTGGTCTGCGGCAGCGGCATCGGCATGTGCATGACCGCCAATCGCTTCGCCGGCATCCGGGCCGCCCTGGCCCCCACCGCCGAGCACGCCCGCCTGGGCCGCGCCCACAACAACGCCAACGTGCTCTGCCTGGGCGAGCGCCTGACCCCGGTGGACCAGGCGCTCGAGATCCTGGATGTCTTCCTGGCCACCGATTTCGACGGCGGCCGCCACCAGCGGCGCATCGACGAGATCGACCAGGTCGCGGGGCCGGAGCGTTGAGCGCCCGACCGGGCAAGGACGAGTACTACCTGAACATCGCCCGCGAGGTTTGCCGCCGGGGGACCTGCCTGCGCCGCCAGTACGGCGCGGTCATCGTCAACGACGACCAGATCGTCAGCACCGGCTACGCCGGCGCCCCCCGGGGGGTGGCCAACTGCGTGGACCTGGGGCGCTGCCTGCGCGAGGAGCTGGCCATCCCCGCCGGCCAGCGCTACGAGCTCTGCCGCTCGGTCCACGCCGAGATGAACGCGGTGATCCACGCCAGCCGGGCCCAGACCCTGGGGGCCACGCTCTACCTGGCCGGCATCGAGGTGGCCAGCGGCGAGCCCACCGCCAACCCCGAGCCTTGCCTGCTCTGCCGGCGGGTGATCATCAACGCCGGCATCGCCTGCGTGGTGGTCCAGCCCCGGGGGCGCGGCATCATCCGACTGAACCCCGAGGACTGGATGAACGAGGAGAACGAGGCCGCCCGCCAGGGCCTGGCGGGGCCGGCGTTGGTGCGCGTCCAACTGGGGCGCGAGCCGGGAGGTGCTGCGTGAAGTGTCCCTTCTGCGCCCACGTGGACAACAAGGTGGTGGATTCGCGGGTGAGCAAGGACGCCTCGGTGATCCGCCGCCGCCGCCAGTGCCTGGACTGCGGCCAGCGCTTCACCACCTATGAGCGGGTGGAGGAGCTGGAGACCTACGTCGTCAAGAAGGACGGCAGCCGCGAGGTCTACGACCGCAGCAAGGTCAAGAGCGGCATCATCAAGGCCCTGCAGAAGCGTCCGGTCTCCATCACCGTGGTGGAGGAGTTCCTGGACGGGCTGGAGAGCCAGTTCCAGGAGCAGAACCTGCGCGAGATCCCGGCCAAGGAGCTGGGCGAGATGGTGATCAACTGGCTGCGCGGGGTGGACGACGTGGCCTACGTGCGCTTCGCCTCGGTCTACCGCGAGTTCCGCGACGTGCAGGAGTTCATGCACGAGCTGGAGGGACTCATCGCCGCCCGCAAGGACAACGCCAAGCTCCAGTCATGAACCCGAACCCCGATCTCATCCCGCCGGACCCGGCCGCCGTGGCGGCCGACCGGCGGTTCATGCGTCTGGCCCTGCGCCAGGCCCGGCGCGGCCTGGGCCGCTCCGCGCCCAACCCGGCCGTGGGCGCGGTGGTGGTCAAGGACGGCGCGGTCATCGGCCAGGGGTTCCACGCCCTGGCCGGCAGCCCCCACGCCGAGGTCCACGCCCTGGCCGCCGCCGGCGAGGCCGCGCGGGGGGCCACCATCTACGTCACCCTGGAGCCCTGCAACCACCAGGGCCGCACCCCGCCCTGCACCCGGGCCATCCTGGCCGCCGGCATCGCCCGGGTGGTCTATGGGGCCAGCGACCCCAACCCCAAGGCCCAGGGCGGGGGAGAGTTCCTGCGCCAGGCCGGCCTGGCGGTCAGCGGCGGGGTCCTGGCCCCGGCCTGCCAGGACGAGCACCGCTTTTTCCTGACCCACGTCACCCGCCAGCGGCCCCACGTGATCCTCAAGACCGCCGCCACCCTGGACGGCCGCATCGCGGCCCACACCGGCGACAGCCGCTGGGTCACCGGCCCGGCCGCCCGGCGCGAGGTCCACCGCTGGCGCAATTGGTGCGACGCCATCTGCGTGGGCATAGGCACCGCCCTGGCCGACGATCCCCAGCTCACCTGCCGCCTGCCCGGCGGGCGCGATCCCCTGCGGGTGGTGGTGGACACCTACCTGCGCCTGCCGGCCCAGGCCAAGGTCCTGGACCCGGCCTCGGCCGCCGGCTGCCTGCTGGCCTGCGGCCCCCAGCCCGACCCGACCCGCCTGGCCATCCTGGAGGCGGCCGGGGCCCAGGTGCTGTCCCTGCCGGCCGGCCCCCACGGCCGGGTGGACCTGGGGGCGCTGCTGGCCGAACTGGGCCGCCGGGGGGTGACCAGCCTGCTGCTGGAAGGCGGGGCCGGCCTGGCCTGGGGATTTGTCAGCGCGGGCCTGGTGGACGAGGTGATGTATTTCTTCGCGCCCAAGCTCATCGGCGGGGCCCACGCGCCGGGCATGCTGGGGGGCGAGGGTTTCGCCCTGATGGCCCAGGCCCTGCCCCTGGGCCGGGTGCGGGTGCGTCGCTTTGGCGACGATATTTGCCTGTCCGCGCCGGTGGCGACCAATCAGCGTCCGGAGACCTGGGTTAAAACGCCTATTGCGAGTGTTGATCCTGGTTTGCGAGACTAATAACCAGCCCCCATAATTTAGCTGCCGACCCTGCCCGCCCCCTAGCGCTCCCGTCAGCCCTGGCTCCCAGGCGGAGACCCCGTGATGCTTTGGCCCACGGTTTTGCACGTGCTGCCCTCCGACCTGGAGGCCACCTACCGCGCCGAATACCTGGCCGACGACTATCGTCAGGCCTGCCTGGGGCTGCTGTTGGCCTGCCTACCCATGCTCGTCCTTTCCAACCACGACCTGCGCTACCTCGGCCCCACTCCCGTGGCCTATCTGCTGCTCAGCGGACGGGCGGCGCTCATGGGTTGGGCCCTGGTCCTGGCCTGGCGCCTGCGCCGGGTGCGCTCCCCCCTGGTCTTCGACGCCTGGCTCCTGGCCTGGGGCCTGGCCGGGATGTTGTTGGGGCAACTTATCCGCCTGAGCCGGCCGCCGGACTACCTGGCCAATTTCGCCCTGGAGGTGGTGGTCATCATCGTGCTCTTCACCTTGCTGCCCATCCGCCCGCAGTGGCGGCCCTGGCCGGGCATCCTCTACGCCCTCAGCGCCCTGGGCACCCTGTGGTTCGTCAAGACCAGCCCGGGCTCGGGCCCCCTGGGCACCTACACCGTGGCCATCATCCTCGCCACCCTGGGCGGGGGTGGTTTCGCCCTGCGCCTGGAGAACATGCGCCGCCGCCAGTTCCTCTCCCAACACTGGGAGCGCCTGGCCCGCCGGGAGTTGGAGCGGTTGGCCGCCACCGACGGCCTGACCGGCATCCTCAACCGACGCAAATTCCTGGAGCTGGCCGAGGCCGAGTTCCGTCGCCACCAGCGTTACCAACGTCCCCTGAGCTTCATCACCGCCGACCTGGACCACTTCAAACGCATCAACGACCGCTATGGCCACCAGGCCGGGGACCAGGTGCTCAAGAGCTTCGCCGAGCACCTGACCGGCAAGATGCGCGCCCAGGACCTCTTGGGCCGTCTGGGCGGCGAGGAATTCGGCTTGCTTCTGCCGGAGACCGGGTCCGAGCAGGCCCGCCTGGTGGCCGAGCGCATCCGGGAGGGTTGTTCTGAACTGGGGCTGGAGCTGGGACCGGGGCAAAGCGTGAGTTTCACCGTGAGCCTGGGCATCTCCGAGGCCGGCCCGGGGGACCAGTCCCTGACCCAACTCATGGCTCGTTCCGACGCGGCCCTTTATCAGGCCAAGGAATCCGGACGCGACCGAGTGGTGCTGGCCGCCTGAGCCCGGGCGCCCCCGGCCAGCGACGCACAGTTCTTTCACGTACGCGCGAAGGCCATCACCTGGTCAATAGCCTGATTATTATATTCATTAAGTACGGCGGGCGATTTTACTCCCTGGATTTTATTAAATCGTTAATCATATTTCACAAACAATCCGATATAGACTCCAAACAAGGCCTCCTGACGCGAGAACCAAGCCTACCTCCTCAGGATTTCGGTCAACTACCACCCGCTCCACCCGAGCCGCCAGCCCCTGGGCGGAGGAGAGCATGAGCCCGCTCCGCAACCTGCAGCCGTTGCCCCCGGCGCTGGAGGCGCAATACCGCGCCACCTACCTGAAGGAGGATCGACGCCAGGCCTATCTGGGCCTGGGCCTGATCGCCCTGCCCGTGGCGCTGATGGCCAGCCACGACCTCAGCTATCTGGGGCACACCCCGATGGCCTATGGTCTGTTGGCCGGCCGGGGCCTGCTGGTGACCGGCTGCCTGGTCCTGCTCCTGACCATGCGCCGCCTGAAGTCGCCCTTCTGGTTCGACTTCTGGATCATGGTCCAGGCCGTGGCCGGGGTGATCCTGGGGCACCTGATCCGTCTGAGCCGCCCGCCGGATTATCTGGCCAACTTCGCCCTCGACGTGGTGATCATCATCATCCTGTTCGCTTTTTTACCGGTGCGCCCCGCCTGGCGCATCTGGCCCGGCTTGACTTACACCCTCAGTTGCCTGGTCAGCCTCTGGTTCGAGAAAACCAGCCCGGGCGCGGGTCCCATGGGCACCTACACCACCGCCCTGCTGCTGGCCGCCCTGGGAGGCGGCAGCTTTTCCCTGCGCCTGGAAAACCTGCGCCGGCGACAGTTCGTCTCCCAGCAGAGCGAGCGTCTGGCCAAGGAGGAGTTGCAGCACCTGGCCTCCACCGACGGCCTGACCGGCATCCTCAACCGGCGCAAGTTCCTGGAGCTGGCCGAGGCCGAGTTCCGCCGCCACCAGCGCTATCGTCACCCCCTGGCCTTCATCATCGCCGACCTGGACAATTTCAAGCGCATCAACGACCGTTACGGCCACCAGACCGGGGACCTGGTGCTGAAGAACTTCACCCGCCACCTGGAGGATTGCGTACGGGAACTGGACCTCCTGGGTCGCATCGGAGGCGAGGAGTTCGGCCTGATCCTGCCGGAGACCGACGCCGAGCAGGCCCGCCAGGTGGCCGAGCGCATCCGGGGCGGCTGCGGGTCTCTATGCCTGGAGAGCGGCGCGGGGCAGCGGATAAAGTTCACGGTCAGCCTGGGGGTCTCCGAGGCCCGGGAGGGCGACCGGAGTCTGTCCCAGCTCATGGCCCGGGCCGACGTGGCCCTCTATCAGGCCAAGGCCGCCGGCCGCGACCGGGTGCGGGTGGCCTGAAACCCGGCCCGCGCCGCCAGCCTCGCCAGCCTCCTCCCCTCGCCCTTGACCTGACCCCGCCCTGGTTATAATTTGGAGGTGCTCGGCCGTCCCCATCCCGGCCGGCGGGAGGAGCTTCCCGGCATGTTCACCGGTTTAGTCGAAGGCGCGGGGCGCATCGCCCGGATCAGCCCCCAGGGTCCGGACGCGGTCCTGGTCGTCAGCCCCCCCTGGCCCCTGGCCGAGGCGGTGCTGGGCGAGTCGGTGGCGGGTTGACTTCCCAAGCCATTGCGGGTAGGTCATTTAGCAGACACGGCGGTGACTTTGCTGCAGGCGCGGATCGACAGAGGTGATATGTGCATGCACGTCACCATAGGGCAGGCAACGCCTGTTTGAGCTGAAAATGGTGAGGTGATTGATGGTTGAGGATCGTGGTGGGTTACTTGAACACACCATCAGCACGGGAATCGTTAATGGGGACGCCCTGGAACTGTTGCCACGACTGCCCCGCGAAACCGTGGACCTCTTTTTCACCAGCCCTCCCTATGCCGATGCCAGGGCTTACAGTCGCATCCACCCGGACAGCTACGTGGACTGGTTTCTTCCCTTCGCCCGCGCAATGTTTGACGCCACAAGGCAAACCGGCAGCCTGATCCTGAACATCAAAAACCGGGTGGCCAGCAGCGGTCCGCTCAAGGGTCAGCGCCATCCGTATGTTTATGAATTGGTCATCGCGCTGCAGCACATGGGATGGCGTTGGATCGAGACCTACATTTGGGCCAAGCCCAACGCCGTGCCCGGAAAATTTGGCCCGCGCACCAAGGACAGCTTCGAGTATGTATACCATTTCGCCAGGGGAGCCAAACCCCACTTCGACCTGAACGCGGTGCGGGTCCCATATCGGGCCGATCAGAACGAAATCGCCCGGCGGAAACTTGACCGGCTTGGCCGACGCAACACTGCGGCCGGCTTCGGGCGTGACAGGACCAAAACCTACTTGTTGGGTGGGGCCGACCCCGGCAACGTCGTTACAGTCGCCCAGACATATAACCAACACCGTGGCGTGGCCCACACAGCCGCCATGCCGGAGGGATTAGCCGAATTTTTTATTAAGGTCGCCAGCCCGCCGGGGGGGGTGGTGATCGATCCGTTCGCTGGCTCCGCCACCACCGTGGTTGTGGCGCGCCGCCTTGGCCGTAAAGGGGGCGGGTTCGAAATCCACGAAGACTTTTTCCTCGAAGCGCGCCGCCGCATCGCCGAAGATGTCGCTACAGATGCTCGCGGCCTGCTTATGCGCGCAGGTTGACCCCGATGGCCACCATCCAAGACACCATTGACGGTATACTCGCCGCTTCCAGTTGGGACCAGCGCATCGCTCAAATCAGGTTGATTCCGCAAAAGCACGGCACCGGCGAACACCAGCGCATTTACGCGGCCATCGCGCGCTCGGTCTACGTTCCTCATCTCTCCCCAGATTTCGCCTACATTCATGGCGTGGATTTTTACGGGAAAGAATCCTTCACGGATGCATATCAATTGGCTGACACCGCCACGCAGGGTTTCAGCGCCGTGTCGGAAGATGATTTGGCCGCTGTCCTCAGCCAATCCCCCAGAACGCTTCTGGTGTTCAGGACGATCACCGGTTTGACCAAAGAGGAATTCGCCCATGCCACCAAGCTTGCTGGAGAACCGGCAGGCTTAAGCCCTTTGTCGGCAGCCAAGGTTGACTCCATGGAGCGCAAAGGGACCACGACCACCCCCCGACAAGCCCGTGTCGCGGCGCGGACCCTTTCCCAGATCATGGACGGCCAGTTGTTTGGCGCTCCGCCGGGAACCCTGCGGAGCAAGCAGGCGAAGCCCGACACCGAGCAGGGGTGGGCATCTGTCCGGGAATTGGCCACGCGCGGAGTTCCCTACTCACTATTTCTCCATCAACGCCATTATGGCGGGGCGTTCCGACAGGTGTTGGACGCCACTTCGACCCTTCGCGGTGATTTGATCGAAGACGCCGTGGAAAGCTTGTTCCAGGCCAATAGCATCCCTTACATCCGCACCGGCAGTAACAACCAGGGTGAGATAGCCGAGCGGTTCGAGGTGAGGGTGACCCCAGCCCCGGACTTTGTGGTGTTTGATGCTTCCGGCTCTCTCAAAGCCATGTTGGAGTGCAAGGGAACCAACAATGGAGGCACGGCGCGCGACAAGGCCCTGCGTTTTGAGCGATTGAAAAATGAGTCTATCCGTTTGGGAGGGATACCGTTGCTTGCGGTGCTGGGCGGCATCGGCTGGGCCAGGGTCAATGACACCCTGGGTCCCGTCGTCCGGGACACCGACGGACGGGTGTTCACCCTGTCCACCCTGCCGGAAATGCTGGAAGTATCTCCTTTCCCATCTCTGATTGGCTTGGGCGCCTTGTCAACCTAGTCATGCCACCAATGCCTGACAGACGATGTCAATCTGGCGATTTTGGGTTTTGCGGCAGATCAACTAGCATCTCGGAGCGAGGAACCGTCAGCGATGTTCACCGGTTTAGTCGAAGGCGCGGGGCGCATCGCCCGGATCATCCCCCAGGGCCCGGACGCGGTCCTGGTGGTCAGCCCCCCCTGGCCTCTGGCCGAGGCGGTGCTGGGCGAGTCGGTGGCGGTCAACGGGGCCTGCCTGACCGTGACCAAGGTCCTGGGCGAGGGTTTTTGTCTGGACGTCTCGGCCGAGAGCCTGGCGCGCACCACCCTGGGCCGTCTCCGGCCCGGGGCCCTGGTCAACCTGGAGCGGGCCATGCAACTGGGCGACCGCCTGGGCGGCCACCTGGTCTCCGGCCACGTGGACTGCGTGGGGACCATCAAGGAGATCAAGACCCTGGGTGGCTCCACCCGGATATGGATCAGCATCCCGGCCGAGCACCTGCGCCTGGTGGTGGAAAAGGGCTCCATCACCGTGGACGGCATCAGCCTGACCGTCAACCAGGTGGGGGCCGACGGCTTCGGCCTCAACATCATCCCCCACACCCTGGCCGCCACCACCCTCCAGCTTGCCAAGGAGGGCGATTCTGTTAATATTGAAACCGACCTCATAGGCAAGTACGTGGCACGCCTTCTTATTCGGGATGAAGGCCAGCCGCAGGCCAAGGGCGGGCTCTCAAGGGAGGACCTGGCCCGCATGGGGTTCTAGCTTCCTTCCCCCACCGCACACGGAGCCACAGCCATGGCCCTGGCCAGCATCGAAGCGGCCATCCAGGATATCAAGGACGGCAAGATGGTGATCCTGGTCGACGACGAGGACCGGGAGAACGAGGGCGACCTGACCATGGCCGCCGAGAAGATCACGCCCGAGGCCATCAACTTCATGGCCACCCACGGCCGCGGCCTGATCTGCCTGAGCCTCACCCCGGACCGGGTGGAGCAACTCCAACTGGCGATGATGGTGCGCGACAACCAGTCGCCCTACAACACCGCCTTCACGGTCTCGGTGGAGGCCCGCCAGGGCGTGACCACCGGCATCAGCGCCCACGACCGCGCCCACACCATCCTCACCGCCGTGGCCGCCAACGCCAAGCCCGACGACCTGGTCAGCCCGGGGCACATCTTCCCCCTGCGCGCCCGTCGGGGCGGGGTGCTGGTGCGCACCGGCCAGACCGAGGGCTCGGTGGACCTCTCCCGCCTGGCGGGCCTGGCCCCGGCCGGCGTGATCTGCGAGATCATGAAGGACGACGGCACCATGGCCCGCATGCCGGACCTGGAGATCTTCGCCGAGAAATGGGGCCTGAAGATCGTCACCATCCGCGATCTGATCTCCTACCGCATGCACAACGAGTCCTTCGTCCACCGCGAGGCCGACGTACACCTGCCCACCGAGTTCGGCGAATTCCGGGCCATCGCCTACACCAACGACGTGGACCAGATGGAGCACGTGGCCCTGGTCAAGGGCGATGTCTCCACCGACGCGCCGGTGCTGGTGCGGGTGCATTCCGAGTGCCTGACCGGCGACGTCTTCCACTCCCAGCGCTGCGACTGCGGCCAGCAGTTGGCCTCCGCCCTGCGCACCATCGAGCAGGAGGGACGCGGCATCCTGCTCTACATGAAGCAGGAGGGGCGCGGCATCGGCCTGATCAACAAGCTCAAGGCCTATGCCCTGCAGGACCAGGGCTGCGACACCGTGGAGGCCAACGAGGCCCTGGGTTTTGCCGCCGACCTGCGCGACTATGGCATCGGGGCCCAGATCCTGGCCGACCTGGGGGTGCGCAACATGCGCCTGATGACCAACAATCCCAAGAAGATGGTCGGTCTGGAAGGCTACGGCCTCAAGGTGGTGGAGCGGGTGCCGATCGAGATCGAACCCGGCCCGGAGAACGAGCGCTACCTGCGCACCAAGTGCGTCAAGATGGGCCACCTGCTCACCCTGCACGACTAGGGAGCGCCCAGGGACGGGCCTGGGGTTGGGATTCTTGGTAGGGGCGGGGTTCATCCCGCCCGCCGAGGACCCGAAAAGGCAAAACGGGCGGGGATAAATCCCGCCCCTGCATCAAGGCGAAATCATCGGCCGGTGTTACGGCCAGTTTTGTCATTGCGAGGCGCGCCGCGCCGTGGCAATCTCCCCCTACTACCAATTACTGACCGCTGGCCGCCCCCGGGCGGCAAGGTCCAGCGCGGGAGGGTGACAGATGCCCAAAATGATTGAAGGACTTCTGCAGGCTCAGGGCATGCGTTTCGCCCTGGTGGTGGGCCGTTTCAACGACTTCATCGGCGGCAAGCTGGTGGAGGGCGCCCTGGACACCCTGAAGCGCCACGGGGCCAGCGACGAGGATATCGCCATCGCCTGGGTGCCCGGGGCCTTCGAGATCCCCCTGGCCGCCCGCAAGCTGGCCGTCAGCGGCAAGTACGACGCGGTCATCACCCTGGGCGCGGTGATCCGGGGCTCCACGCCGCACTTCGACTACGTGGCCGCCGAGGTCAGCAAGGGCGTGGCCCACGTGGGTCTGGAGACCGGCCTGCCGGTGATCTTTGGCGTGCTCACCACCGACAGCATCGAGCAGGCCATCGAGCGGGCCGGCACCAAGGCCGGCAACAAGGGCGCCGACGCCGCCCTGGCCGCCATCGAGATGGTGGATCTGCTGCGCAAGATAGGCTAGGGACCGGCTTGGGCGAACGCAGACAGAGCCGCGAACTGGCTCTCAAGGTGCTCTATCAGATGGAGCACACCAAGGGCGACGCCGACAGCGCGCTGAAGGTCTTCGAGGACAACTTCGAGGCCCCGGCCCGCCAGCGCGGCTATGCCGAGCGGCTGGTGCGGGGCATCGCCGAACACCGGGCCGAGATCGACCAGGCCCTGGAGACCGCCAGCCGGCGCTGGAAGCTCTCGCGCATGCCCCAGGTGGACCGCAACATCCTGCGGGTGGCCGCCTACGAGATGATCTTCAGCCAGGGCCAGGTGCCGCCCAAGGTGGCCATCAACGAGGCGGTGGAGCTGGCCAAGCGCTACGGCAGCGAGGAGTCGCCCGGCTTCATCAACGGCGTGCTGGATTCGCTCTACGTCAGCCGCCAGGGGGCCGCCCCCGCCGCCTCCGACCAGGACTAGACCCCGGGAGCGCGGGGTCATGGCCTCCTCCTCCACCTTCCGCAATCTCGATCCGGCCAAGCAGGACCGCATCCTGGACGAGGCCCTGACCGAGTTCGCGGCCAAGGGCTACGGCCAGGCCTCCCTGAACGCCCTGGTGGGCCGGCTGGGCATCGCCAAGGGCTCCATCTTCCAATACTTCCGCGACAAGGCCGGGCTGTTCCGCCTGGTCTTCGACTTCGCCGTGGGCCAGGTCAAGAACCACCTGCGCGCGGTGCGCGGCCAGACCCAGGGCCAGGACGTCTTCCTGCGCCTGGAGCAGAGCCTGCTCTCGGGCCTGGACCTGATCCACGACAACCCCCGCCTCTTCCGCCTCTATCTGCGCATCGTCTACGAGGGCGACGTGCCCTTGCGCGGCCAGTTGTTGCAGTCCATCCGCCTGTTCTCGCGCGAGTACATCCTGGAGCTGTTGGCCGAGGGCCAGGCCCGGGGCGAATTGCGGCCCGACCTGGACCCCGAGCTGGCCGCCTTCCTGGTGGATGCCGCACTGGAGCGCTTCCTGGTGGCCCGCAGCCTGGAGAACATGGACGCCGGCCTGGGGC
>CALERA010000483.1 GCA_937908275.1 uncultured Desulfarculaceae bacterium
GTTTGACGATCACCCCCAGACGGGGCGGCCGGGGCGGGGCCGGGGTGGAGACCAGCAGCCATTCGGCCGGCGGGCGCTCCGGGCTCATGGCCTCGGCCTGGGCGGCCAGCTCCGGCTCCACCGGCAGCACGGTCAGGACCGCGGCCCCGGGCAGGCGGCGGGCCAGGCGGGGCGGCAGGCCCAGGCCGTGCAGGAAATGCCCCGAGCCCACCAGGACCAGCCCGCGCCGGCCGGAGTCCGGCCAGGGCGTCAGGGCCTGGGCCAGGCGGTGGGCCATGGTCTCGTCCCGGGCCACCTGGGCGGCGAAGAAGTTTCCGGCCGCCGCTCCGCTGACCCCATGCCCGGCAAACTGACCGGCCACCATGGTCTCGTAGGCCGGGTCGTCCAGGTCCAGGGCCGGGGCCAACTGGCCCCGCTGCTCCGGGCTCAGGGAGCTCAATCCCTGGCGGGCCACCTGACGGACCACCGCCAGAGGGGCGTTCAGGGCCACCAGGGGCAGCTTGCGCTCCTGGATATATTCCAGGATAGGCGCATACAATTCCAGAGGATAGCCCCAACTGCCGGACCAGTCCACCTTTTCCGCGAACTGGGCCAGACTGATCCGTCCGGCGCTGAACTCGTCGCAGGCCGGCTGGGCGCTGGCGTCCAGCCATTCCACTCCCACCACCAGGGGCGGGCCGGCCTCGGCCATCCGGCGCAGGAAGTCCAGTTGGATGGCGTGATGGCCGGGGTGATCGTGGGTCTCGCCCACCAGCACCACCCGGGCCGCGGCCAGGCGCTGCCGGGCTTGCTCCGGGGGCAGGGGGGCGCTATGAGGAGGGGCCAGGATCGCCCCCAGGGCCGGGGCGGCCGGGGCGAGGGGAGCGGTTGGCGGAGGCGGCGCGGACACGGCCGCGCAACCCGCCAGGAGCAGGCAGGCCAATCCGGTCAGGGCCGGGCGCAGAACCGGCATCTCGCCTCCGCCCATGGTTGCGCCAAACGAGGGAGGCGCGCGGCCTCCCGAAGCTTCCAGTCAGGCCCCGCCTAGGGACGGGGGGCGGTGGGACGGGGCAGGCCCGCCTCCTGGTAACGCAGGTCCACGTTGTCCTGGAACCAGTGGGGATCCCACCACTCGGTGGGGGTGACGAAGACGCCGCCCACCAGGACCGAATAGTGCAGGTGGTCGCCCAGGGCCAGGCCGGTGGCCCCCGAGCGTCCCAGGACCTCGTTGGCCGCCACCTTCTGGCCCGGCTGCACCGCCAGGGCCGACATGTGGCCGTACAGGGAATGCACCCCCAGGCCGTGGTCCAGGATCACGCAGTTGCCATAGATGCCCAAGGGGCCGGCGAAGACCACCACCCCGCTGGCGGTGGCCTGGATGGGGCTCATGGCCACGTCGGCCAGGTCCACGCCCAGGTGGGTGGAGCGGCTGACCGGCTTGCCCTCGTAGAAGTAGGTGCGCCGCTCGGCGAAGCCGGCCATGGGCTTGCCCATGGGGCGGATGAAGGGCTGCTGCCCCCAGAGCTGGTAGGGCTGGCTGGTGGCCACCGCCTCGGCCATCCGGGCGTGGTTCTGCTGGCGCAGGCCCTCGTTGACCCAGGCGAAGACCTGCAACGGGCTCTGGCGGTCCGGCGGGGCCTCGGCCATGAAGCGCGGGGCCAGGGCCTCCAGGAAGTTGTTGCTCAGGTTGATGTTGTCGTCGCGGAATTCCTTCCACTTCAGGCGCACCATCAGGCTGGCCGTGGCCGGGTTGCCGGCCTGGTCCTCCACCACGATCTTGATCTGCGCGCCCTTGTCCTCGTCGTCGGCAAAGGCGAAAAAGGCCATCCGGGCCAGGGGGTCCTGGGGCCAGGGCGCGTAGGCCCGGAAGAAGCGGTTGCCCACCTGGACCCCGTCGCGGGCGGTGGGCTCGCTGACCTTGTAGACGGCCAGGCCCACCCCACCCCGGTTGAGGTGGATGGTGCGGCTGAGCACCGTAACCCGGGGCGGCACGGTGTCGATATTCAATTCATAGGCCTGGCGGGCCAGGTTGCCATGGAACCAGCCCTGCAGGGAGCAGTCGCGGGCCTCGATGGCCAAGGTGGCCGGACCTTGGGCGAAACCCAGATCCAGGGCCTTGATCTCAACCTTTTCGGTGACTTGATCCGGACCCTTTGCCCACAGGCCCCCCGAGCCCAAGGGCTTGTCCAGCAGCGTGACTTCCTTGTTGTTCTGGGTCAGGGTCACCTTCAGGCGCGACAGACCGCTGTCGCCGTCCTTGGCCGTGATCTCCAGGGTGTTGGCCCGGCCCAGGTGGGTGGGTGTCTGGGGCAGGGAGATGACGGGCGGTTGGCCCTCCAGGCGCGGCCATACCAACAGCAGCGCTCCACCAACCACCACCACTAGGAACAAAAAGAGGAACAGGCCCAGTTTTCGGGCGGCGCCCATGTGCTAACTCCAGGCGAAAACGGAATAAAACATATCGCCCCCAAGGTTAGGCCTTGGGCCGGTTCCTGTCAAGGCCGCCGCGCGCCGGCTTGCCCGGTCCGGATGGCGGGTGTATCTTGGCTGGCGGACCGCAATCACCCGGGGAGCAGTCATGATCGGCAAGGTCAACGGGCGCACGCCGCGCATCCACCCCAGCGCCTTCGTGGCCCCGGGGGCGGTGGTTTTGGGAGATGTGGAGCTGGCCGAGGAGACCAGCGTCTGGTACCAGGCGGTGCTGCGCGGGGACATCAACTGGATCCGGGTGGGGGCGCGCAGCAACATCCAGGACGGCAGCGTGGTCCACGTGGCCCATCGCGGCGACGGCACCTGGGTGGGCGCGGATGTGGTGGTGGGCCACCGGGTGGTGCTGCATTCCTGCCGGGTGGAGGACGGCTGCCTGATCGGCAACGGCGCGGTGCTCCTGGACCGCTGCGTGGTTGGCGCGGGCTCCATCATCGGGGCCGGCAGCGTGGTCAGCCCCGGCCAGGTCATCCCGCCCGGGGTGATGGCCCTGGGGGTGCCGGCCAAGGTCAAGCGCGATCTGACCGACGAGGAGCGCACCTGGCCCCAGCGGGTGGTCAACCGCTACCGCCAGGTGGCCCGCCTGCACCAGAACACCGAAATGGTGATGGACCTGAGCGTCACCCCCTGAAGGCGCCCGGATGTCGCTGGCCCAACTCGGTTTCGACCGCTATCAGCGCTTCCGCGCCACGGCGGACCTGATCCGCGGCCTGGCCCTGGAGCCCGGCCAGGAGGTCTTGGACGTGGGCGCCCACGACGCCGCGTTTTCCGCCTTCCTGCCCCAGCACCGGGTCACCCCCTGCGCGACCATCATCCGCCCGCCGGACCAGGGCCTGCCCCGGGCCGACGGCGCGGTGCCGGTGGTCTGCGCCCTGGACGTGCTGGAGCACGTCGCCCCGGCCGAGCGCGGGTTCTTCCTGGGCGAGTTGGCCCGGGTGGCCTCGCGGGCGGTGGTGCTGGGCTTTCCCGCGCCCCAGGCCACGGCGGCCGAGGACCTGGTGCTGCGCCTGACCGGCAGCCCCTGGCTGGAGCAGCACCGCGCCCACGGCCTGCCCGACCCGGCGGAGGTGGAGGCGAGCCTGGACCGCCTGGGCCTGGCCTGGCAACGCCTGCCCAACGCCTGCCTGCCCTCCTGGACCGCCATGATGCTTTTGATGTACGGTGTCCGGGACCAGGCCGTCCGGGGCCAGATCAGCGAGTTCTTCAACCAGAACTACTACGCCCTGGAGAACCGCGAGCCGGCCTACCGTTATCTTTACCTGTGCCGCAAGCCCGGAGCCGAAGATGATGGTTGATCCCGCCGCCGATCTGAGCGAGCCCTGGCGGGGGCTGGCCGGCCAGGTGCTGGCCAACTGCCGCCGCTCCGACGCCGAGGTGGCCGGGCGCTTCTCGCTCTGCGGCCTGCTGCTGCGCCTGCGCAACCTCTACAAATGGGAGCAGGGCCTGCCGCCCTGGCAGGAGCCCGAGCCGGCCGCGGCCCTGGAATGGGTGGGCCAGCGCGAGGACCTCTGGCTGGAGATCCTGGAGGAGGAGCCCCAGCCCCTGAGCCTGAACGGCCAGGTCTTCGACCCCTTTGACGCCGCCGGGGTCAACGCCGCCCTGGCGGGGCAGGGCCTGGTCTATGGCGCCGGCCGGGCCGGGGGCCTGCTGCCGGTCTTCTTCCTGGGCCGGCTGGAGTCCCGCCAGCAGGTGGAGGGCCAGGAGGTGACCTGCCTGGGGGCGGAGCTGGGCCGCGACATTTTCTTTCTGCCCGGCCTGCGCCAGGACGGCCAGATCTACCTGCGCCCCGAACCCCTGGGCTTCCTGCTCTGGGACAAACTGGCCGACCCCCGCGCCAGCCTGGCTCCCTTCCTGGACCTGGCCCTGGCCGGCCACGGCCTGCGCCGCCAGGAACTCCTGGCCCATCCCTCCTGGGAGGCCTTCACGCCCCTGCTGCGCGGCGAGCTGGACACCGTGCTCTGGCACGAGCTGGGCGAGGCCGACAGCGGCGAGACCGCCCGGGATCTGATGCTCTGGGCCCTGGAGCAATATCCGGCCAGCGATCTGGAGCATTTCGTGCGCGGGGTCAAGGACCTGCTGGCCGACACCGGCCCCCGGGGCCGCCTGGCGCGGATCATCGCCGCCCGCGCGGTGGGCAACCTGGGCTTCTACCCCGCCTGGCTGGCCGGCTTCCCCCGCCTGCTCTTCCCGGAGGCGGACGCGGCCATCCTCCAGTTCGCCCGGGATGGCGACTGGAGCGGGGTGGAGGAGGTGCGGCGGTTGGGCTGGGAGCGGGGTTGCGAGGCCCTGGCCCGGCTGGCGGACCTGGCCGGCAGCGGCCTGGCCCCGGAGCTGATCCTGGACCGGGCGCGGCGGGAGATCATCGCCCCCCTGACCGGGGGACGCACGCCACCGCCCCGGCCGGATTAGGGGCCGGGCGGGCGGGGAGGCTGGACCTGGGCCGTGGGAAAGGCCGGCTGGCGACGCTGGACGCCGGGAAGGAGGCCTTACTTGAGCCGGTAGGTGATCAAGCCGTGGGTGAGGTCGTAGGGCGAGACGCTGACCCGCACCCGGTCCCCCACCAGGACCTTGATCTTGAAGCGTTTCATGCGGCCGGACAACACCGCGCGCAAGGTGTGTCCCTGTTCGGTCACCACTTCCATCTGACCGCCACCCAGAGTGCGGGTGACCTCGCCCTCCAGATGGATTAAATCGTCACGGCTCAAGCGAACTCCTCGGAAACGGGTTGTCTGGCAAAATGGATGGATTCAGCCTGGTAATAATGCCACGGGCCAGGGAAATGGTCAAGGGGCGCGGGGATGTGTGACCCCCCAACCTCAGGGGCGCTCCCTCACGGCCCCGGCGGGGCGGGGGCTATGGCCGTAAATTTCGGGGAAAACAGGGCTTGCCAGGCGTGGCGCGCGGCGGTATATTTCCCCGGTCACAGTGCATGGTCCGGCCCCGGATGCTCGCGGGCCCCACGATAGCTCCAGGAGGTTTATCATGAGCCAGGTCTGCGAGATCTGCGGCAAGCACCCCCAGGTTGGCTTCAACGTGAGCCACGCCCACAACAAGACCAAGCGTCGCTTCAATCCCAACCTGCAGCGCGTCCGCAGCCTGGAAAACGGCCAGGTGCGCCGCATCCGGGTCTGCACCCGCTGCCTGCGCGCGGGCAAGGTGGTCAAGCCCGCCTAGGCCCCGCCGTCAGCTCCGTAGCATCGCCTTCGGGAGGCCCGCCGGGCCTCCCGTTCTTTTGCCCCGCGCCATTCTCCCGCCCCGCGTTCCCCAGGCCAAGTCTGGTTCGCACGAACCTAGTTACTGGATTAACAACTATAAATGCGGCTGACGGTGAGCCAGCAGGGCGGGCTTTTTTTGTCATTGCGAGGAGCGTAGCGACGCGGCAATCTCGCCTGATTTTCCCATCTGGTGAACACCAAATACAAATGCACGATAGATTGCTTCGCTACGCTCGCAATGACAGCCAGAAGTGCGCAACCTCACTCTGACTGGAACTGATCGACTCTAGCCCCCGGAAACCAGGCGCCGCACGCCGTGTACGCCCTTGATGCGCTTCAGGTCGCCCAGGACCTCGCCCAATTGCTTGGCGTCGCGCACCTGGATGGTGAAGGTGGCCACCCCCC
>CALERA010000484.1 GCA_937908275.1 uncultured Desulfarculaceae bacterium
TCCGCGAGGGCGGCCGCACCGTGGGCGCCGGCGTCATCAGCGAGATCATCGAGTAGTAAGGGACAACCGGTCGCGGTTTAGGCCATAAGCGAAAGACCAGCCCCCGCCGGCTGGCAGAGACCACGGCGGGCGCGGGAGTTCCCCATGATAATGAACCAGAAGATACGCATCCGCCTGAAGGCTTACGATCACAAACTGCTGGACCAGTCGGCGGCGGAGATCGTGGAAACCGCCCGCCGCACCGGAGCCAAGGTGGCCGGGCCGATTCCTTTGCCCACGGTGATCAACAAGTTCTGCGTGCTGCGTTCGCCGCACATCGACAAGAAAAGCCGCGAGCAGTTCGAGATCCGCACCCACAAGCGGCTCCTGGACATCCTGGAGCCCACCCAGCAGACCGTGGACGCGCTGATGAAGCTGGACCTCAGCGCTGGCGTGGACGTGGAGATCAAGCTCTAGAGCCTGGCGGCCGGCCTGGCGCGCCCTTGGCGAAGAGATCGCCGAAGGCAGCGGGTCGCTAACATAGGTGGAAGCCATGTTGAAGGGTCTCATCGGCAAGAAATTGGGCATGACCCGCCTGTTCATGGGCGAGGGCCGCGTGGTCCCGGTGACCATGATCGAGTTGGGCCCCTGCACCGTGGTGCAGGTGAAGACGCCCACGAGCGACAAGTACGCCGCCGTGCAGCTTGGCTACGGCGTCAAGAAGGCCAAGCGCACCACCAAGCCCCTGGCCGGCCATTTCAAGAAGGCCGGCGTGGATCCCAAGGCGGTGCTCAAGGAGTTCCCGGTGGCCGACCCGGCCGCCTACAGCGTGGGCCAGGAGATCACCGCCGATCTGTTCGCTCCCGGCGAGAAGATCAAGGTGACCGGCACCAGCAAGGGCCGCGGCTTCTCCGGCGTGGTCAAGCGTCACGGCTTCGGCGGCGGGCGCGACACCCACGGCTGCACCACCCACGACGCTCCGGGTTCCATCGGCGCCAGCGCCTACCCCTCGCGCGTGTTCAAGGGTCGTCGGCTGCCGGGTCAATATGGATCGCACCGCACCACCGTGCGCAACCTGAGCGTGGTGGACGTGCGTCCGGAACAGAACCTGATGCTGGTCAAGGGCGCCATTCCCGGCGCGATTGGCGGCATCGTCTTGGTGGAAAAGGCCTAAGCGCCCTTCACGACGGGTGAGCAAGATGCCTAAGGTTGACGTTTACAACTCCCAGCTTGAGAAGGTGGGCGAGATCGAGCTCAATGAGTCGATCTTTGGGGCCGAGATCAAGCCCTACCTGCTGCACGAGGTGGTGGTCTGGCAGCTGGCCAAGCGCCGCAAAGGCAACGCCAGCACCAAGGTCCGGCACGAGGTCCGCGGCGGCGGCAAGAAGCCCTGGCGGCAGAAGGGCACCGGTCGGGCCCGCTCCGGCAGCCGGCGTTCGCCCCTGTGGCATGGCGGTGGCACGGTCTTCGGGCCCCATCCCCGCTCCTACGCCTACAGCGTGCCCAAGAAGGTCAAGAAAGCCGCCCTGCGCGTGGCCCTGTCCGACAAGCTGCGCGAGGAGAAGCTCCTGGTCATGAGCGGTTTTGACATGACCGCCATCAAGACCAAGGCCTTCGCGGAAGTCCTGGGCCGCTTCTCGGTGAAAGACGCCCTGGTGGTGACCCACCAGCCGGACGAGATCATGGAGAAGAGCAGCCGCAACCTGCCCAAGGTCAAGGTGCTCCGGGCCGAGGGCCTCAATGTCTACGACATTCTGCGTCACGACACCCTGGTGCTGCTCCAGCCGGCGGTGGCGAGAATCGAGGAGGCGCTGTCGTGAAGGACCTGCGTCAGGTAGTGCGGCGCCCGCTCATCACCGAGAAGGGCACCCTGGCCAAGGAGACGTCCAACCAGGTCGTCTTCGAGGTGGATCGCCGCGCTAACAAGATCGAGATCCGCAAGGCCGTCGAGGATCTGTTCAAGGTGAAGGTGCTGCAGGTGCGCACCTTGAACTTCGAGGGCAAGGAAAAGCGGATGGGCAAGATCATGGGCAAGCGCAGCGACTGGAAGAAGGCCTACGTCACCCTGGCCCCCGGCCAGACGGTGGAGTTCTTCGAAGGGGCCTAGATTCCGGATTGGCGTCTGAGGGCAAGCGCCCAGCAGATAGAAGGACGATTCCATGGCCATCAAGAGCTTTAAGCCGACCTCGCCGGGGCGCCGCTTCGCCACCCAGTTGGTGCGCGAAGAGGTCACCAAGTCCTCGCCCGAGAAGAGCCTGGTCGAGCCGCTGAAAAAAAGCGGCGGACGCAACAACCTGGGACGCAACACCGCCCGTCATCGGGGCGGCGGCCACAAGCGCCTGTACCGCATCATCGACTTCAAGCGGGACAAGGTGGACATCCCGGCCAAGGTCGCGGCCATCGAGTACGACCCCAACCGTAGCGCCAACATCGCGTTGCTGTTCTACGCCGACGGCGAGAAGCGCTACATCCTGGCCCCCAAGGGCCTGTTGGTGGGCGACGAGGTGACCAGCGCCGAGCGGGCCGACATCCGCCCGGGCAACACCCTGCCCCTGGAGAACATCCCCCTGGGCACCCC
>CALERA010000485.1 GCA_937908275.1 uncultured Desulfarculaceae bacterium
CCGAGGCCGCCAGCAAGGCCATCAAGGCCTTCATGGAAGAGCGGCAACTGAATTCGGCGCTGCGGGTGTACCTGCAAGCCGGTGGCTGAAGCGGCCCCTCGCTGCGACTGGTTCTGGACGAACCGAAGGACAACGACGAGAAGTTCGAGGTAGAGGGACTGACCTACCTCATCGACAAGGGATTGGGCGAACAGAGCGGAACCGTGACGGTTGATTACGTGGACAATGGCTGGCAGGCCGGCTTCGTGCTATCGGCCGCCAACCCCCTGGGGGGCGGCGGTTGCGGAACCTCCTGCAGTTGCTGACGCCAGCCTGATTGGTCAGGCGAGCGCGGGCCACGGCCCCCTCGCCTGACCCTGAAACCCGGCCCGGCCCGGGAATCCATGCTTCGACGTCGCCTCCGGTATAGACTTAAGCCCCAGGCCGATGCAGAGCATCTCGTCGCCATCCATAGATTGATTGCGACGCGCCATTTTTTACCATGGGAGGCTGATCATGATCGAAGTCAGTGAAACCGCGAGCCAGGCCATCAAGGCCTTCATGCAGGAGCGCAACCTCAGCTCGCCCCTGCGGGTCATGCTCCAGGCCGGCAGCTGCTGCGGCGGCCCGTCCCTGCGCCTGGTGCTGGACGAGTTGAAGGACGGCGACCAGAGCCACGAGGTCGACGGCCTGACCTACCTGATCGCCAGCGACCTGGCCGACCAGAGCGGCGTCGTGAAGGTCGATTACGTGGACAACGGCTGGCAGCAGGGCTTCGTGCTCAGCAGCGCCAACCCCCTGGCCGGGGGCGGCGGCGATTCCTGCGGTTGCGGCACCAGCGGCGGCTCCTGCGGCAGCGGCGGCTGCAGCTGCTGATCCAGCCCGGACGATCAAGGCGGGGGTGGTCCCAGACCGCCCCCGCCCCGCGTTTTCCGGCCGCCCGATCCTAGGCCTCGCGCAGAGCCCCCGCCCGAGCCGCCAGGGTCTTGGCCTCGGGGTGGCGCGACTGGCCCAGGGCGGTCTCCACCGCCGCCAGGCAGGCCCTGATCACCGGAATGAGCGGCCGCGAGCGCCCGGCCTGGGCCTTCAGACAGGCCAGGTCGGCGGCCAGGTCCCCGGCCGCCGGCGCGGCCAGGCCCAGGTCCAGCTTTTCCAGGGCCGCCACCAGCCCGGCCAGGTCCAGTTCCGCGCCGCTCCCCCCGCCAATCAGGCCCCGCCCCTGGTCGGTCAGGCGCACCTTGCCGCTGAGGTTCACCACCTCCAGGGTCCCGCCGGCCATCAGGTCCATGGCCAGCACCTCGGTGGCCGGCCGGTCCAGGCCCATCTCGCCCCCGGCCTGCCAGAGGTTGGCCTGCTCGCCGGCCTGGTCCAGGCGGCGCAAGAGATCAAGGTGCTGCTCGCTGAACATGACGCTTCCTCGCGTGGGGGTGTTGGTGGCTGGACCATCTTCCAAGTTGCCACGCGCCCGCCCCGGGGTCAATAGCCCCGGGGTGACGAGCCGCCGGGCGGGGTGATATCCTTGAGTCCCCGCCTGGGGCGGGGCTTCCACCGGAGGAGTTCTTGGGCCGCAACTGGCGACCATTATTGGAGCATCACCGCGCCCTCATCGCCAGGGAGCGCGGCGCGGTGCGCAAGGAGCCCGGCGGCCGGCTTAACCTGGCCCTGCTCTATCCCAACACCTACGCCGTGGGCCTGGCCAACCTGGGCCTGGCCGTGGTCTACCGCCTCTGCAACCAGCGCGGCGACGTGCTCTGCGAGCGGGCCTTTTGGCCCGACCGCCAGTCCAGGCCCCTCTACGCCAAGACCGGCGCGCCGCTGCTGACCTTGGAGTCCGGCCGCCCGGTGGCCGACTTCGACCTGGTGCTGGCCTCCATCTCCTTCGAGAACGACGCCCCCAACCTGGCCGCCATGCTGGAGTTGGCCGGCCTGGGGATGCGCGCCGCTGACCGTGATGGCCCCCTGGTGGTGGCCGGCGGGGTGGCGGCCATGCTCAACCCCGAGCCCCTGGCCGAGATCGTGGACGGCTTCCTTCTGGGCGAGGCCGAAGTCGTCCTGAATCCCTTCCTGGAGGCCCTGGACCGCCTGCGCGACCTGCCCCGCCCCGAACTGCTTCACGCCCTGGCCCGCCAGGTGGAGGGCTTCTACGCCCCCTCGCTCTATGAACCGCGTTACTCCCCGTCTGGTCTCCTGACCGGCATCCACCCCCGGCTTCCCGACCTGCCCGAGCGCGTCCGCGCCCCCAAATACCAGGGGCCGGCCGCCGGTCTGGCCCAGGGCGTCTTCTCCGCCCCGGGTCCGGAATTCGGCGAGATGACCCTCCTGGAGGTTGGCCGGGGCTGCGGCCACGCCTGCCGCTTCTGCGCCGCCGGCCATATCTACCGCCCGCCCCGCCTGGGCCGGGCCGAGGATTACCGCGCCGCCGCCCTGGCCGCCGCCGCCCAGGGCGGCCGGGTGGGCCTGGTGTCGGCCGCGGTCACCGACCTGCCCGGCCTGGACGGCCTGGCCCAGGATATCCTGGCCGCCGGCGGCCAGATCGGGGTCTCCAGCCTGCGCGCCGACCGCCTGACCCCGGAGCTGGCCCGGTCCCTGGCCGCCGCCGGCCACCAGAGCGTGGCTCTGGCCCCGGAGGCCGGCTCCGAGCGCCTGCGCCGGGTCATCAACAAGCACCTGACCGAAGAGGACCTGCACCGCGCGGCCGAGACCCTGATCAGCGCCGGGGTGGCCAACCTGCGCCTGTATTTCATGGTCGGCCTGCCCGGCGAGACCGAGG
>CALERA010000486.1 GCA_937908275.1 uncultured Desulfarculaceae bacterium
GCCCCCACCATGGACTTGTAGCGCTCGATCAGCACCTCGAAGGCCTGGGTTTCACCCTCCAGCACCCTGGTGATGACCGCCTGATCGCTCAGTTCGATCGTTGTGGCTGGGGCTGGAGTCAAATCCGGTCCATTCGCGGGGTCGCTTCCCTGGGGCCGGTCCGGCGGCTGGTCGCTGCCTCCGCCCGGCCCCGCCCTTCGCGCTCCGGCCGGGTTCCCAGCGGCCGGGGGAGAAGGGGAAATTAGTTCAGCATGCCAGGACCCATGCCCCGGCCCGGGCCGCCCCCGCCGCGTCCGGCGGGACCTCCGGGAGGCCGGGAGCCTTCCTCCCACAGTTTGCGCAACGCCTCCAACTGGGTGGGGGAAAGCACCTCGACCAGTTTGCCCAAGGTCTCCTCCTGGAGCTGGCGCTCTTCCTGGGCCATGCGGGGCATGGCCTCCCGAGGATCACTGTACTGGTAACGTTTGCGAATATCAGCCCTTTTATCCAGTTCGGCCTGGAGCGCCGGAATGGCCAGGGTCTCCTGCTCCGGGGTCAGGTGCAGCCGCTTGCGCAACAGGGCCAGATACTGGTCCAGGCTCTGGGGCGGGCCGCCGGGCCGGTCATGCTCGCCGGGACCACCCCGCCCGCCGCGCAGGCCGGGTCCGCCCCCGCCCGGCCCCTGGTCCGGGTCGGGTCCGGCGCAGCCCAGGGCCAGGAGACTGAGCAACATCAAGGCCAGGAGTTTTTTCATGGGCTCAGCCTTCATCCCCCAGCGGTTTGCACCGGCCGGGGGCCGCCGGGGGCCAGGCCGGCCGGGGTTTGGCCGGGGTCGTGGGCGGGGCGGCCCGGGAGGCGAGGGCCTCCGGCTCCCGCCAGACCGCCCCGCGTGGGGATTCCAGGGGCAGGCGGCCCAGGAGGAAGCCCAACTCCTCGGCGGACAAATGGGGTCTCATGTCGTCTTCTCCCTCCGGCGCGGCGCGGGGACCGCGCTGGCCTGCGGGCGCTCCGGCCGTGGTGGCCAGGCGCGCCCGCAGGCTGGTTCCTAACATGAATATCGGGGCGGAGGGACGAAAGGTTACAGGGTCGACCAAAATGGCCCGACCCGGGGCGGGACGGGGTCCATTTTCCGCAATCCGCCCCGCAGGGCCACCAGGCTGGCCAGGTAACTCATCAGGAGGAAGGGGTGGATGCGGTCGGAAACCAGGAGCGCGTTGCTGGGATGGCGCTGGGCTCCCTGGCGGCGATCGGCCTCGGGCAGGATCACGATCAGCTCCAGGACCGGACCGTGAAGGCGCGAGGCCAGGAGAAACTCCCACTGGTCCTCTGGCCCAGGGGCGATGACCACCACCTGGTGGGGGCCATCCTCCACGGTCCGGGCCAGACGGGCGTCCAGGGCCGGGAGGTTGTCGAAGAACTCCTTGCCCGGGCAGGAAACCCCAGTCAGGATCAGGTGCCGCAATAATTCGAGGCGGGGCTGGCCCGGCGCAAAGCAACAGAGCAAGTTCACGGTGCTCTTCCTTGGCTTGGCGTGGAGGTGCCGGGCAGGTGGTTGATTGCTGTACAAAAAGTATACAAAAACCGATGGGATTTTGACAGTAATAAATAGTTAAGCCACCAAAGGTGATTTATTGTCCGCCTGGAGTTGTGACTTGTTTGGGGCTTTCATTCGTCTCGCCTGACGTTACAATTGTCCCGCGGAACGAGATTTCCTCGGCCGAATTCCCGGCTGACGAGACAAACCAGGCCGTCGCCCTGGCCAACAAAGGAGACGCCATGTCCTGCGACAACTGCAAGCTGCGCGCCCTGGCCCAACGCAAGCCCGACTCCCTCCTGGCCCGGCTCTGGCGCTGGCACACCACCTGGTGCCCGGGCTGGAAGCGCTACCAGGCCTCCCTGGCCGCCCGGAACCAGGAGCGACCCCCCACGTTGCACTAAGTACAAGAGCGCAATCACGATATAGTTAATAAAGAATAGCGCTTAGCCCAGGCGGGCTCCCAAAACTGGGTTGCCCGCCTGGGCTAACCTTTGGCATACTGATAACCAACATGGTGCCTGCCGAGAGCCTCACCCCCCGCATCTCGCGCACGCAGGCGCCTTCGATAACACCCCGCATAACTTGAACGCCACGAGTTTGCCCAATCATCGCCAGGAGGCTTCCATGGTAAAGAAATCCCTGAAGATCAACGGCATTACCCGCACCGTGATCGCCCCGGCCGACGAATCATTGGCCAACGTGCTGCGCCAGCAGTTCGGCCTGACCGGCACCAAGATCGGCTGTGGCCAGGGCCAGTGCGGCGCCTGCAACGTGATCATCGACGACAAGCTGGTGCGCTCCTGCGTGACCAAGCTGGGCAAGGTGGCCGACGGGGCCAGCGTCATCACCATCGAGGGCGTGGGCTCCCCGGACAACCTGCACCCCCTGCAACTGGCCTGGATCCTCCACGGCGGCGCGCAGTGCGGCTTCTGCAGCCCGGGCTTCATCGTCTCGTCCAAGGCCCTCTTGGCCGAGAACCCCAACCCCAGCCGCGACCAGGTGCGGGATTGGTTCCAGGTCCACCGCAACGCCTGCCGCTGCACCGGCTACAAGCCCCTGGTGGACGCGGTGCTGGACGCGGCCAAGGTCATGCGCGGGGAGATGAAGGCCGAGGAGCTGATGTACAAGCTGCCGGCCGACGGGGTGATCTGGGGCCAGAAATACCCCCGGCCCTCGGCGGTGGCCAAGGTCACCGGCACCCTGGATTATGGCGCGGACCTGGGCCTGAAGCTGCCCGAGGGCGCCCTGCACTGCGCCCTGGTGCAGGCCAAGGTCAGCCACGCCAACATCAAGGCCATCGACACCAGCGAGGCCGAGAAGATGCCCGGGGTGGCCAAGGTCGTCACCCACAAGGACGTCAAGGGCAAGAACCGCATCACCGGCCTGATCACCTTCCCCACCAACAAGGGCGACGGCTGGGACCGGCCCATCCTCTGCGACCAGAAGGTCTATCAATACGGCGACGCCATCGCCATCGTCTGCGCCGACACCCTGGCCCAGGCCAAGGCCGCCGCGGCCAAGGTCAAGGTGGAGCTGGAGGAGCTGCCGGCCTACATGAGCGCCCCGGCGGCCATGGCCGAGGACGCCATCGAGATCCACCCCGGCACCCCCAACGTCTACTTCGTGCAGAAAATCGCCAAGGGGCCGGAAACCGCGCCGATCTTCGACTCGGCCCCGGTGGTGGTGGAGGACGACTTCTACGTCGGCCGCCAGCCCCACATGCCCATCGAGCCGGACGTCGGCTTCGCCTACACTGACGACCAGGGCCGGCTGTGCATCCACTCCAAGTCCATCGGCCTGCACCTGCACGCGGCCATGATCGCCCCCGGCCTGGGGGTGGAGCTGGACAAGCTGGTGATGGTGCAGAACCCCGCCGGCGGCACCTTCGGCTACAAGTTCAGCCCCACCATGGAGGCCCTGGTGGGGGTGGCCAGCCTGGCCACCGGCCAGCCGGTCTTCCTGAACTATGACTACCACCAGCAGATGACCTACACCGGCAAGCGCTCGCCGTTCTTCATCAACCTGCGCCTGGCCGCCGACCAGAGCGGCAAGCTGCTGGCCATGGAGAGCGACTGGTCGGTGGACCACGGCCCCTACTCGGAGTTCGGCGACCTCGTGACCCTGCGCGGGGCCCAGTTCATCGGCGCGGGCTACGACATCCCGGCCATTCGCGGCGAGGGCCGCACCGTCTGCACCAACCACGCCTGGGGCTCGGCCTTCCGGGCCTACGGCTCGCCCCAGAGCGAGTTCTCCTCCGAGGTGCTGATGGACGAGCTGGCCGAGAAGCTGGGGATGGACCCCCTGGAGCTGCGCTACCAGAACGTCTACCGCCCCGGCTCCACCAACCCCAGCGGCCAGGCCCCGGAGGTCTACACCCTGCCCCAGATGCTGGACATCCTGCGGCCCAAGTACCAGGCCGCCCTGGCCAAGGCCAAGGCCGAGTCCACGGCGGCGGTCAAGCGCGGGGTGGGCGTCTCGGTGGGCGTCTACGGCTGCGGCCTGGACGGTCCCGACGGCTCCGAGGCCCGCCTGGAGCTGAACCCCGACGGCGGGGTGACGCTGTTCACCAGTTGGGAGGACCACGGCCAGGGGGCCGACGCCGGCGCCCTGGGCACCGCCCACCAGGCCCTGCGCCCCCTGGGCCTGAAGCCCGAGCAGATCCGCCAGGTCATGAACGACACCGCCTTCACCCCCAACAGCGGACCGGCCGGCGGCAGCCGCTCCCAGGTGGTCACCGGCCAGGCCATCAAGGCCGCCTGCGAGCTCCTGCTGGCCGCCATGCGCAAGGGTGACGGCAGTTTCCGCACCTATCAGCAGATGATGGACGAGAAGATTCCCACCGTCTTCGACGGCAAGTGGACCGCCCCGGCCACGGCCTGCGACGAGAACGGCCAGGGCGCCCCCTTCGCGGTCTACATGTACGGGGTGTTCATGGCCCAGGTGGCGGTGGAGGTGGCCACCGGCCAGACCGCGGTGGAGAAGATGACCCTGGTGGCCGACATCGGCAAGGTCAACAACCGCCTGGTCACCGATGGCCAGATCTACGGCGGCCTGGCCCAGGGCGTGGGCCTGGCCCTGACCGAGGACTTCGAGGACATCCAGAAGCACTCCACCCTGCGCGGCGCGGGCTTCCCCTACGCCAAGCAGGTTCCCGACGACATGGAGATCATTTACGTGGAGGAGGCCCGGCCCGACGGGCCCTTCGGCGCGGCCGGCGTGGGCGAACTGCCGCTGACTTGCCCCCACGCGGCGGTGATCAACGCCATCTACAACGCCTGCGGTTCGCGGGTGACCAAGCTGCCGGCCCTGCCCGAGAAGGTCCTGGCCGGCATCAAGGCCTAGAGCCAATCCCCGGCCGGCGACCGGCAAATGGCCGCCGGCCGGGGCGCGCAAATCTGTTATGCTTTGGGGGCGCGGTGGGGATGAAACCCCACCAGCGCCCCCTTTCGCCTTGGGCCGGCCGGGATGGTCATGGAACAACTGGAACTGCGGGATTGGGAGCGGCGCTGCATCCAGGAGGAACCGCCGGAGTGCGTGGCCGCCTGCCCCCTGCACCTGGACGCCCGGGCGCTCTGCGGCCAGGTGGCGGCCGGGCGCTGGGACCAGGCCTGGCAGGTGCTGTTCAGGACCCTGCCCCTGCCCGGGGTGCTGGGCCGGATCTGCGACTCCCCCTGCCAGGCCCGCTGCAAGCGGAGCGAGGCGGGCGAGGCCATCCGGGTGGGCCTGATCGAGCGGGCGGTGGCGGATCAGCCGGCCCCCCGTCTGCGGCTGCCCCCCCTGCCGCGCAAGAGCCAGAAAATCGCGGTCTTGGGCGATGGCCTGGCCGGTCTGACGGCGGCCTGGGACCTGGCCCGCAAGGGCTATCCCGTGGCCCTGCACCACCCCGGCGACGCGCCCGGCGCGGCCCTGGCCAGCGAGTTTCCCACCCTGAACGCCGAGATCGTGGCGGCCGAGGTCGCCCGCCTGGCCTCGGCCGGGGTGACCTTTTCCCCTGGCGCGACGCTCAATGATCCCGCCTATCTGGCCGCCCGCCGGGCCGAGAATGACGCCCTGCTCCTGGACCTGGCGATCTGCCCCGGCGCGGGCCTGGACCTGACCCCCGGCCCGGATGGCTCCCCGGTCCAGGACCCGGCCCTGGGCCTCACCAGCCAGGAGAAGATTTCCGCGGCCTTGGCCGAGACCTCGCCGGTCTGGCGGGCGGCGCGGGGACGCTGGGCGGCGGCCTCCCTGGACCGCCGCCTGCAAAACGTCTCCCTGAGCGCCGGCCGCGACCAGGAAGGCCCCCGGCCCACCCGGCTCTTCACCAGCCTGGAAGGGGTGAAGCCCTCGGCGGCGCTCGACCCGGCCGACCCCCTGGCGGGCTATTCCCCGGAAGAGGCCCGGGCCGAGGCCGGCCGCTGCCTGGACTGCCAATGCCTGGAGTGCGTCAAGGTCTGCGCCTATCTGGAGCGTTTCGGCTCCTATCCCCGCAAATACGCCCGCGAGATCTACAACAACGCCTCCATCGTGATGGGCATGCGCCAGGCCAACAAGCTGGTCAATTCCTGCAGCCTCTGCGGGCTTTGCCAGGAGGTCTGCCCCAGCGATTTCGCCATGCAGGACCTCTGCCGCCAGGCTCGCCAGGACATGGTCGCCCGGGGCAAGATGCCGCCCTCGGCCCACGAGTTCGCCCTCCTGGACCAGGACTTCAGCCTCTCTGCGGACTTCGCCCTGGCCCGCCCCCAGGCCGGACAGGCCTCCAGCGCCGAGGTCTTTTTCCCCGGCTGCCAGCTCTGCGCCTCGGCCCCGGCCCAGGCCCAGGCGGTCTACCGCCGCCTGATGGCCACCCGGCCGGGCGGGGTGGGGCTGCTGCTGGGCTGCTGCGGCGCGCCCAGCCTCTGGGCCGGGGACGACGCCCGCCTGGCGGGGGCCCACGACCAGTGGCGCGGGGCCTGGGAATCCCTGGGCCGGCCCCGGGTCATCGCCGCCTGCTCCACCTGCCTGAAGACCTTCGCGGAGCACCTGCCCGAGGTGGAGGCCGTCTCCCTCTGGCAGGTTCTGGACCCGGCCGGTCTGGGCCGCCCCGCCCCGGGCCTGACCCTGGCCCTGCACGACCCCTGCACCGCCCGCCACGCGCCGCAAGTGCGCCAGGCGGTGCGGGAGCTGCTGGCCGGCCTGGGGGTGGCGGTGGAGGAACTGCGCCTGGGCGGAGAGCGGACCGAGTGCTGCGGCTTCGGTGGCCTGATGGCCAACGCCAATCCGGAGCTGGCCCGGGAGGTGGTGCGGCGGCGGGGGGAGCTGAGCGGCCGCGACTATTTGGCCTATTGCGCCATGTGCCGCGACAGCCTGGCTGGGGTGGGCAAGCGCAGCCTGCACCTGCTGGACCTGCTCTTCCCCGGCCTGGCCGGCGAGGACCCCGCCGGCCGGCCCCGGCCGGGCTGGTCCCGGCGACGGGAGAACCGCTCCCGCCTGCGGCGGGAGTTATTGCGGGATTTGTGGGGCGAGGAGGAGGCGGCGGTGCCCGGTCAGGCCGAGATCAAGCTGATCATGGATGAATCCGTGGCCGCGCGCCTGGAGGAGCGGCGCATCCTGGCCGAGGACCTGCGGGCGGCCATCGCCCGGGCCGAGGCGGCGGGCGACCACCTGGTCCACCCCGAGACCGGCCATCGCCTGGCCAGCCACCGCCCCCACCAGGCCACCTTCTGGGTGGAGTACAGCCCCGGCCCGGAGGGCTTCGTGGTGCACAACGCCTACAGCCACCGCATGACCGTGGTGGGCGGGGGCCGGCTATGAAGGCCCCCACTCCGCGCCCCGAGGACTTCGCCTGGCGCTGCCGGCAATGCGGCGAGGGCATGGTGGCGGCCCCGGTCACCCTGGAGTATTTGGGCAACCAGTTCACCGCCGAGCTGCCCCGCTGCCCCCGGTGCGGCCTGGTCTACATCTCCGAGGAGTTGGCCCTGGGCAAGATGGCCGAGGTGGAGCAACTGTTGGAGGACAAGTGACGCCCTTGGCCCGGCTGGCCCCCCACCAGACCCCGGAGCTGCGCCAGGCCGCGGGCGAGACCCTGCGCCCGGGCGGGCTGGAGTTGACCCAACGGGCTCTGGCCATCTGCGACCTGGCCCCGGGCGCGCGGGTGCTGGACCTGGGCTGCGGCCTGGGGGCCAGCGCCGCCTTCCTGGCCGAGCAGGGGATGACCGCCCTGGGCCTGGACTCCGCGGCGGACAAGCTGGCCGAGGCCCGGTCCCTGCACCCCGGCCTGGCCCTGGTCCGGGGCGACGCCCAGGACCCGCCCCTGGCCGGGAACAGCCTGGAGGCGGTGTTCTGCGAGTGCGTGCTCTCGCTCTGCCCCCGGCCCCAGGCGGTGCTGACCGCCTGCCGCCGCCTGCTCCGGCCCGGCGGGTGGCTGGTGCTGAGCGACCTCTACCTGCGCCGGCCCGAACTGGCCCCCGCGCCCGCCGCCGGCGCGGGGAGCGGCTGCCTGGCCGGGGCCCGGGGCAAGGGCGCGCTGCTGGAGCTGGTGGCCAGGGCCGGGTTGGAACTGGCGCTGTGGGAGGACCACTCCCGCCTCTTGAACCAACTGGCGGCCCGCCTGGTCTTCGCCTGCGGCTCCCTGGCCGGGCTGTGGGCCTTCCTGGGCTTGGGCGAGAGCTGCGGCGCGGACCCTCGGCCGGCCAAGCCGGGCTACTACCTGCTCCTGGCGCGCAACCCGGAGGACGGCCATGGACGATCTTGATCTCCAGCTCCTGAAGTTGGCCCACCAGGGCTACCATTGCAGCCAGATCATCATCCGTCTGGGCCTGGAGGCCAGGGGCGAGGACAACCCCGGCCTGGTGCGGGCCCTGGCGGGCCTGGCCTATGGCTGCGGGGCGGGGCGGGGCGGTTGCGGGGCGCTCTCGGGCGCGGCCTGCCTGCTGGGGCTTTACGCCGGCAAGGGCGCGGACGACGAACGCGAGGACGAACGCCTGATGCTGATGTTGCAGGAGTTGAGCGACTGGTTCGTGGAGCGCCTGGGGCCGGAATGCCCGGGGGTGACCTGCGAGGCCATCCTGGGCGAGGACAGCCCGGCCGCGGCGCGCCAGAAATGCGGCTCCCTGGTGGCCGATTGCTACGCCAAGGCCCTGGAGCTCCTGACCGCCAACGGGTTCGAGAGCCTCTGATGTCCGCCCTGGCCGCCGCGCCCGAGCCGACCGCGAGCCTCTGTCCGGTCTGCCTGGCCCGGGTGCCGGCGGTCTACCTGCCCCGGGGGGACCAGGTCTGGCTGGTCAAGACCTGCCCCGAGCACGGCCAGAGCGCGGTCCCGGTCTGGCGCGGCGCGCCGGCCTGGCAGACCTGGCAACGGCCCAAGACCCCCTCGCCCCCGCCCCTGGCCTTCCGGCAGGTGGAGCACGGCTGCCCCCACGATTGCGGCCTCTGCCCGGAGCACCGCCAGCACACCTGCACCCTGTTGCTGGAGGTGACCCAGGCCTGCGACCTGGCCTGCCCGGTCTGTTTCGCCTCGGCCGGCGCGGCGGCCGGGCCGGACCCCAGCCGGGAGGCCCTCGCCGCCAACCTGGCCCGGGCCATCAGCGCCAGCGGCCCCTGCAATCTCCAGCTCTCCGGCGGCGAGCCCACCCTGCGCCCGGACCTGCCGGAGATCATCGCCGAGGCCCGGCGCATCGGCTATGGTTTCGTGCAGCTCAACAGCAATGGCCTGCGCCTGGGCCGCGAGCCGGGCTATGCCCGGCAGCTGGCCCAGGCCGGCCTGGCCTCGGTCTTCCTGCAATTCGACGGCACCCATGACGGGGTCTATCGCATCCTGCGCGGCCGGCGGCTTTTTGCCGACAAGCTCAAGGCCATCACCGCCTGTAAGGACGCCGGCCTGGGGGTGGTGCTGGTGGCCACGGTGGCGCCCGGGGTCAACGACGGCGAGCTGGGGGCGCTGTTGCGCCTGGGCCTGGGCCTGGCCCCCACGGTGCGGGGCCTGCACCTGCAACCCATCGCCTACTTCGGCCGCTATCCCCACCCGCCCGGGCCGGGCGACCGCATCACCCTGCCGGAGCTGATGCGGGGCCTGGCCGAGCAGAGCGAGGGCCTGGTGCGGCCGGAGCAGTTCAGCCCCCCGGGTTGCGAGAACGCGCGCTGCTCCTTTGCCGGCAACTTCCTGCCCACCGCCGAGGGCGGCCTGCGGTCCCTGGGCGCGGGCGCGGGCAATTGCTGCGCCCCGCCCCGTCCGGCGGCCGAGGGCGCGCGCCAGACCATCGCCCGTCAGGCCCGGCAGTGGTCGGCCCCGCCCCAGGATTTAGGCAGTCTCCTGCCTTCCATCACGCCGGACGCCCCCCCCAGCCTGGACCTGTTCCTGCAAAACGCCCGTGGCCATGGCTTCTCCATCTCGGCCATGGCCTTCATGGACGCCTGGACCCTGGACCTGGAGCGCGCGCGCGATTGCTGCATTCATGTCCTGACCCCCACCGGCGACCTGGTGCCCTTCTGCCTCCACAACCTGACCAGCAGCCAAGGCCAGCCGCTTTATCGCCACCTTGGAGGCGGTCATGCCAAAATTTCATAGTCTCTTGCCCCACGGGGAATCCGCCCCGCGCCTTGTCTCCCCCCTCCACGCGTCATCCCAACCATGAAGCCGGTCATCACCCCCCTGGAGGACTGGACCCGGCGCAAGCTGGGGCTCAAGGCGGGCGAGGCCGTGACCCGGGAGGAGCTGCGCGACTGGTGGCTCCTGCGCCTGGGCGAAACCCTGGCCTGGGCCCGGGAGCGCAGCCCGTTTTACCGCTGGCGGTTGCGCGGCCTGCCGGACCGGCCCCTGGCGGGGCTGGACGACCTGACCAGCCTGCCCTTCACCACCATCGAGGACCTGCGCCGCGAGCACCGGGGCATGCTCTGCACCAGCCAGGGCGAGGTGGCCCGCATCGTGACCCTGCGCAGCTCCGGCACCACGGCCGAGCCCAAGCGCCTGTATTTCAGCCAGGAGGACCTGGAGCTGACCCTGGATTTCTTTCACCACGGCATGTCCACCCTGACCGGGCCGGGCCGGACGGTGTTGATCCTGCTGCCGGGCTCCACCCCGGACAGCGTGGGCGACCTCCTGGCCCGGGCCCTGGGCCGCCTGGGGGCGCGGGGGGTGGTGCACGGCCCGGTGAAGGACCCGGTCCGGACCCTGGAGCTGATGATCCGGGAGGGCGTCTCCTGCCTGGTGGGCATCCCCACCCAGGTCCTGTCCCTGGCCCGCCATGCCAAGGGCGCGGACCTGCCTCCGGGGCAGGTCCGCAGCGTGCTCCTGACCACTGACTACGTGTCCCGGGCCATCCGCCGGGCGGTGGGCGCGGCCTGGGGCTGCCGGGTCCTGGCCCACTATGGCATGACCGAGCTGGGCCTGGGCGGGGCGGTGGAGTGCCTGGCCCAGGACGGCTGCCACCTGCGCTCCCCGGACCTGTTCTGCGAGGTGGTGGACCCCCGGGACGGGGAGCCCCTGCCGCCGGGTCGCCTGGGCGAACTGGTCTTCACCACCCTGACCCGGCAGGCCATGCCCCTGATCCGCTACCGCAGCGGCGATCTGGGACGCCTGCGGGAGGAGCCCTGCGCCTGTGGTTCGCTGCTGCCCCGGGTGGACGACCTGCGCGGCCGGGTGGCCAAGCTGGCGGTCCTGGCCCCGGGCCTGAGCCTGAGCCAGGCCGACCTGGACGAGGTGGTCTTCGCCACGGCCGGGGTGCTGGATTTCCGCGCCCGCCTGGCCCGGCGGGGCGAGACCTGGAGCCTGGGCCTCTGCCTGCGCACCACGCCCGAGGCCGGGTCGGAGTGCGCCACGGCGGTGCAGGCGGCCCTGGAGCGCAAGCCGGTGATCCAGCAGGCCCGCCAGCGGGGGGTGCTGGTGCTGGAGCCGGTGGGGCTGGGCGGGGCGGACTGGCTCGGCGACGGGGTGGCCAAGCGCACGATTCTGGTGGAGCGGAGCTAGGGGAGCGCCCCTGGGCCGCGCCGGCGAGGCCGCCTCCGGGGCGGCGACTCGCTCCGCCTGCTCCGAGGCGCGGTCAAGTTGGTCTTGCATGATAAATAGGTGAGGGTTTAGGCTAGTTAGGTAGTAAGCGATCATTCGGTGTTCGGGCTGAAAGGGAGCCGAGATGAAAAAACTGTTTTTCGTGATCTGCCTGGCTGGATTCCTGGGCCTGGCCCTGGCGGCCGCGGGGCAGGCGGTGGATGGCAAGGCCCTGTACAACGCCAAATGCCAGGGTTGCCATGGCGCCGACGGGACCAAGCGGCCCCTGAAGGTGGGCGAACCGCTGAAGGGCATGTCGGCCGAGGCGGTCGGCAAGGCCATGCATGGCTACAAGGCCAAGAGCTTCGGCGGCGAGAAGAAGGCCATCATGGAACAACTGGTCGCCCCGCTCAGCGACGCCGAGATCGACGCCCTGGCCCAGTACGTCTCCACGCTGTAGAAAACGTGCCCTGGGCGACCCTGATCATAGCCCTGCTCCTGTGCGGCGGTTGGCCGGGCCTGGCCCCGGCCGCCAACCCGCCCCCCGCCAACCAATCCCCCCCGCCCCCGCCGGTGGGGATTGTGGAGCACCTCGGCCAACACCTGCCCGGGGACGTGGTGCTCAACGATGAACAGGGCAGGCCCGTCAACCTGCGCCAACTCATCACCCTGCCCACCATCCTGGTCCCGGTCTATTACGCCTGCCCCACCGCCTGCAACCTGCTCCTGGGCCGCTTGTCCCAGGTGTTGCCCCAGGTGAGGCTGCAACCGGGGCGCGACTTCCAGGTGGTGGCGGTCAGCTTCGACGAGCGGGAGACCCCCCGCCTGGCCCGGCAGAAGCACCTGGACTTCACCACGGCCATGGCCGGCGGGTTTCCGCCCCAGCACTGGCATTTCCTGACCGGCGACCTGGCCAACATCATGCGGCTCATGGACGCCATCGGCTTTCATTTCCAGCGCCAAGGCGACATGTTTCGCCACCCGATGGCGCTGGTGGCCGTCTCGCCCTCGGGCAAGATCACGCGCTATCTCTATGGCGACAACCCGCTGCCCTTCGACCTGACCATGGCCGCCACCGAGGCCGCCGGGGAGAAGACCGGCCTGTCGATCACCCGCGCCCTGGCCCTGTGCTACTCCTACGACCCCCAGGGCCGGCGCTACGTCTTCAACCTGATGGGCATGGCCGGGCTGGCGGTCCTGGCGGGCATCCTGCTCTTCGTGGTCTTCCTGGTGGTGGGAGCGCGCAAGCGCCGGCAACGCCAGGCGCAAACCGGCGCGCGAGGTGAGCCATGAATCAGGCGGCGACGCTGCCGCAATCCATCCCGCCAGGCTACCTGGCCTCGTCCCAGGGCAAGGGCGGCCTGGCCTCCTGGCTGTTCACCACCGACCACAAACGCATCGGGCTATTGTACCTGGCCTGCATCCTGACCCTGTTCGCGGTCGGGGTCTGCCTGGGCCTGATCATGCGCCTGAAGCTCATCACCCCCGGCAACCAACTCCTGACCCCCCAGACCTACAACGCCGTCTTCACCCTGCACGGGGTGATCATGATCTTCATGGTGGTCATCCCCAGCATCCCGGCCACCTTCGGCAACTTCCTGCTGCCCCTGCACCTCGGGGCCCAGGACGTCTCCTTTCCCCGCCTGAACCTGTTCTCCTGGTGGCTCTACCTGATCGGCTCGCTGGTGGCGGTTTTGTCCATCTTCACCGGCTCCGGCGCGCCGGACACCGGCTGGACCTTCTACGTGCCCTTCAGCGAGCGCACCACCACCAACGTCTCGGTGGCGGTGCTGGCGGTCTTCATCCTGGGCTTCTCCTCCATCCTCACCGGGCTGAACTTCGTCACCACCATCCACCAGATGCGCGCGCGGGGCATGACCTGGCGGCGGCTGTCGCTCTTCGTCTGGTCGCTCTACGCCACGGCCTGGGTCCAGGTGCTGGCCACCCCGGTGCTGGGCATCACGGTGCTGCTGGTCTTCGCCGAGCGGGTGCTGAACCTGGGGCTGTTCGACCCCACCCGGGGCGGCGATCCCCTGCTCTATCAGCACCTGTTCTGGATCTATTCCCATCCGGCGGTGTACATCATGATCCTGCCGGCCATGGGGGTGGTCTCCGACATCATCCCGGTCTTCGCCCGCAAGCGCATCTTCGGCTACAAGATGATCGCCTTCTCCAGCCTGACCATCGCCTTTGTGGGCTCGCTGGTCTGGGCCCACCACATGTTCACCAGCGGCATCAGCGACTTCGCGGTGCTGCTCTTCTCCTTCCTCACCTTCATCGTGGCGGTGCCCTCGGCCATCAAGGTCTTCAACTGGCTCTCCACCCTCTACAAGGGCTCCATCAGCCTGGAGCCGCCCCTGCTCTACACCCTGGGCTTCATCTGGATGTTCTCGGTGGGCGGCCTCACCGGCCTGATCCAGGGCGCGGCCGGCCCGGACATCCACGTCCACGACACCTATTTCATCGTGGGGCACTTCCATTACGTCATCTTCGGCGGCACCGGCCTGGGCATGTTCGCGGCCCTGCACTACTGGTTCCCCAAGATGTTCGGCCGGATGTACGACCGACGCCGGGCCAGGACCGCCTTCTGGATCATCCTGGCCGGCATGAACCTGCTCTACTTCCCGATGTTCGTCCTGGGCATGGAGGGCATGCCGCGGCGCTACTATGACTACCTGCCCGAGTTCGCCACCGGCCAGTTCATCTCCACGGTGGGATCCTGGGTCCTGGCCGCGGGCCTGGGGCTGATGTTCTGGAACCTCTACGCCGGCCTGCGCCGGGGCGCGCCGGCCGGGCCCAACCCCTGGGGCGCGGCCACCCTGGAATGGACCCTGTCCTCGCCGCCGCCGCACGAGAACTTCGAGCACGAACCCAGGGTGGACCATGGCCCCTACGACTTCGCCCGGGAAGCCAGCCATGAGTGAGACCCACAAGGACTACGCCGGGGCCAAGCTGGGCATGTGGCTGTTTCTCTTCACCGAGATCACCCTGTTCGGGGGGCTGTTCCTGCTCTACTCCGTCTACCTGCACCGCTACCAGCCGGCCTTCCACCAGGCGGCCGCGACCCTGGACACCTTCCTGGGCGGGGCCAACACCGTCATCCTGATCACCAGCAGCCTCTGCATGGCCCTGGCCATCAGCGCCCTGCAGCGGGGACAACAGGCCCGCTGCAAGCTGATGCTGATCCTGACCGTGCTGATGGGGCTGGGCTTTCTGGTCAACAAGGGCTTCGAGTGGAGCGCCAAGTTCGACCATGGCATCTACCCGGGCTCGGAGCACCTGCGCGGCCTGCCCCAGGGCCAGGACACCTTCTACAGCCTCTACTTCACCATGACCGGCCTGCACGGCATCCACGTGCTGATCGGGGTGGTGCTTTTGAGCGTGGTGCTGCTGCTGGTGGCCCGCCAGCGGGTGCGCCAGGATGACTTCATCATCCTGGAGAACAGCGGACTGTATTGGCACCTGGTGGACCTGGTCTGGATCTACCTGTTCCCGCTGTTCTATCTGATCACCTGAGCCGAGGGGAGGGCGACATGTCCTCGGATTCCGATCAGCACCTGCCCCACATCCTGGGCGACCGCCTGTTGACGGCGGTCTGGCTGGCCCTGCTGGTCCTGACGGTGGTGACCATCCTGGTGGCCCGGATCCACCTGGGCTTCAACAACATCCTGGTGGCCATGACCATCGCCACCACCAAGGCCCTGCTGGTGATCTTTTTCTTCATGCATATGAAATACGAGAACCGCCTGCTCCAGGGGCTGTTGTGCCTGGCCTTCGTGGTGTTGGCCATTTTCATCGGCATGACCTTCTTCGATGTCGCCTACCGGGACGTGGCGCTGTCATGAACAGCCAGGCGGTCAGCGCGGTCCTGAGCGTGGACCGGGCCTTTTGGTTCATCTTCGGGGCCTCGGCCCTGATCCTGGTGCTCATCGCCCTGGCCACGATCTATTTCGTCATCCGCTACAACAAGAAGCGCCATCCGGTGCCGGCGGATTTCGACCACAACCTCTGGGCCGAGTTGATCTGGACCCTGCTGCCCACCCTGCTGGTGCTGGCCATGTTCTACTACGGCCTGGACAGCTACCGCGCCCTGCGCGACATTCCGGCGGATGCCATGGAGGTCAAGGTCCTGGCCAAGATGTGGTCCTGGTCCTTCACCTACGAGGACGGCCGCACCAGCTCCCAACTGGTGGTGCCGGTGGGCCGGCCGGTCAAGCTGGCCCTCACCTCCCAGGACGTGATCCACGGTTTTTACGCGCCCGCCTTCCGGGTCAAGATCGACACCGTGCCGGGCATGACCACCTACGCCTGGCTGATGGCCGAGAAGCCCGGGGATTATGACATTTTCTGCACGGTGTATTGCGGCCTGGCCCACGCCAGGATGCTCTCGCGGGTGCGCGCCATCAGCCCCGAGGAGTTCGCCCAATGGTGGGCCAAGGGGCCAGCCCTCAGCGGCCAGGCCCTGCTGGAAAAGCACGGCTGCCTGGGCTGCCACAGCCTGGACGGCAGCGCCGGGGTGGGGCCGAGCCTCAAGGACCTGGCCGGCCGCCAGGTGGTCCTGGTGACCCCCGAGGGCCAGGAGCGCCCGGCCGTGGTGGACCAGGACTACCTGAAGGCGGCCATCCTGGGGACCAAGGGCGGGCTGGTCAAGGGCTTCGACCCGGTGATGCCCCCCTATCAGGGGCAGATCGACCCGGACGAGTTGCAGGCCATGGTCGATTTCCTGCTGGGGGCGGCGGCGGAGGTCAACCCCGGGACGCTGGGGGCCAAGCTGGCCGAGGACCTGGGTTGCCTGGGTTGCCACTCCACCGACGGCACGGTGTTGATGGGGCCCAGCTTCAAGGGGCTCTTCGGCCGCCAGACCACGGTCCTGGACCAGGGCCGGCCGGTGAAGGTCATGGTGGACGCGGACTACCTCAAGTCGGTCCTGGCCGACCCGACCAAGCGCCCCACCCAGGGCTTCGACCCGGTGATGCCGGCCTATCCCGACCTGACCCAGGAGCAGGTGGACGCCCTGGCGGCCTATCTGCACACCCTGGGCGGGCACGAGCACCAGCATTGATCGCCGATCTGGCCAGGCTGGCGCGGGTCCGGATCGGCCTGCTGGCGGCGGCCGGGGCCGTGGCCGGGCAGTTGCTGTGGCAGGGCCGGGGCGGCCCGCTGCCCTGGGCCAGCGCCCTGGCGGCCTTCCTCCTGGCCGCCGGCTGCTCGGCCCTGAACCAGGCCCAGGAGGGCCGGCGCGACGCGCTCATGGCCCGCACCCGCCACCGGCCCCTGCCGGCCGGCCGCCTGAGCCGGGCCTGGGTCCTGGGCCTGGCCCTGGTCTGGCTGGGCCTGGCCCTGGCCCTGCTCTGGGACCAGGGCGGGCTGGCGCCAGTGGGGCTGGGCCTGGCCGTGATTCTCATCTACAATGGAATCTATACGCCCCTGAAGGGCGTCACCCCCTGGTGCCTGCTGCTGGGGGCGGTGGCCGGGGCCTTGCCGCCGCTGTTGGGCTGGTTGCTGGCCGGCGGCCCGCCGGACGACTTCCGGGCGCTGCTCCTGGTGGCGGTGTTCTATCTCTGGCAGATACCGCACTTCGCCCTGCTGGCCCGGCGACATCCCGCGGACTACCGGGCCGCGGGCCTGCCCCTGGCCTGGCCGGCCCGGGGCAGCCGGGAGGGGCGTTGGTCGCTCCTGGTCTGGCTGACCGGCTACGCCGCCCTGGTGGCCCTGACCCCGGCCCTGGGCCTGGTGGGCAACCCGGCGGCCAAGCTGGCCCTGGCCGGCCTGGCCCTGGCCCTGGTGCTGGCCGGGGCGGCGGTCCTGCGGCGGGAGCGGCTGGGCTATCGCCTGCTCAGCCTATCCCTGGTTTATTTCCTGGCTTGCGTGATCGTCGACGCCGCCTGGCTGGGGGCCTGACCCCCGAGGGACCCCCACCGGCAACCCGCGGAAAACAAGAGGATAGCGGCCATGATGTTCGTCCACCCCCTGCTCCAGTTCACGGCCCTGGTGCTGGCCCTGTACACCCTCTTCCTGGGCTACAAGCGCTTCGCCGCCACCCAGTTGGGCAAGAAAGGCCCCTTCGCCTGGAAGCGCCACGTGCTCCTGGGCACCCTGGGCATGGCCATCTGGCTGCCCGGCCTGGGCCTGGGCCTGCTGATGGCCTACTGGCAGTGGAACATCGTCTTCATCACCGGCCCGCACTACCAGGTGGCCCTGGCCATGGTCCCCTTCATCCTCTTTGGCTATTTCTCGGGCCTGGTGATGGACCGCAAGAAGGCCAAGCGCAAGGTCCTGCCCCTGTTGCACGGAGCCAACAACCTGCTGTTGGCGGTGCTGGCCCTGGTGGAGCTGGGCACCGGCCTGATGGTGATCCGCGAGTTCATCCTGCCCTGAGGCGGGCCGGGTCGATCGAGGGGGCGCGGGACCAAGGCCGCGCGCCGACCGCTCCTGCGAGCGCGACCCTGGGGGGCAGTGGGCGGTCCTGGCTCAGAACTTCTTGTTATGCATGCCTTTTTTCACGCTTTTCACCAGCTTGCCGAAATCCTTGTCCCGTTTCCGCCTTTCCACTCGGGTCGAGGCGAAATGGGCCTTTTCCCGCTCCATCTTCAAATAGCTCTCATAGACGCCCCGGTCCAGTTCGCCCTGGTCCAACGCCGCCAGCACCGCGCAGCCCGCCTGGTTGGTGTGGCTGCAGTCCGCGAAGCGGCAATCCTGGGCCAGGCGGAAAATCGCCTCGAAGGTGGTCTCCAGGCCCTGGGCCGCGTCCACGATCCCGACTTCCCGCATGCCGGGGTTGTCGATCAGGATCCCGCCCTCGGCCAGCACGATCATCTCCCGGTGGCTGGTGACGTGCCGGCCCTTGTTGGTGCTGAGGCTGATGGCGTTGGTGCGCATGACCTCCCGGCCGGAGAGGTTGTTGGTCAGGCTGGATTTCCCCACCCCCGAGGAACCGAGCATGCAGTAGGTCTTGCCGGGCGTGATGAGCTTGCGCAGGGCCTCGTAGCCCGCCTGGGTGGCGTTGCTGATGGCCAGCACCGGCACATCCCTGATGCGCTCCTCGATGGCGGCTACGATTTCCGCCAGTTCCCGGGCCTCGATCAAGTCGGTCTTGGTCAGGACGATGATGGGGCTGACCCGGGAGGCGTGGCAGATGGTCAGGTAGCGTTCCAGGCGGTTGAGGTTGAAGTCCCGGTCCACGGCCTGGACCAGGAAGGCGTGGTCGATATTGCTGGCGATGATCTGGATCTCCCCGAACTGACCGACGGCCTGCCGCGAGATGATGGACGATCTCGGCAGCACCTTGTGGATGAGATCGGAAGAGCACACGTCTGAACTCCAGTCACGGCTACATCTCG
>CALERA010000487.1 GCA_937908275.1 uncultured Desulfarculaceae bacterium
TTCGCCCTGGCCAACAAGTACGCCTTCGCCCACACCGTGACCCGGGCCGGGCAGATCATCTACGACACCCAGTTGCGCATCGCCGACAAGCTGCGGCGCTCGGACCTGCGCTCCTTCGAGCGCCTGGACCGCACCCAGGTCTACAAGAACCTCCTGGAGCACACCGACGTGCTGTTCGAGGCGGCGCGCTACATCACGGTGACGCTGTCCTCGGCGGTGATGCTGCTGGCCAGCTTCGCCTACATCGCCCTGCTCTCGCCCATGGCCCTGATCCTGTGCGCGATCATCATCGGGGCCTCGATCGTGATCTATCAGGGCACCCAGAAGAAGGTGAACCAGAAGCTGGCCCTGACCAAGGAGCGGGAGGGGCGCTTCCTGCGCCACCTGAACAACCTGGTGGACGGCTTCAAGGAGGTCAAGATCAACTCGGCCCGGGGCCAGGACCTCTACGAGAACTACCTGCGGGCCGGCTCCATGGACGCCCGGGCGGCCAAGATCGACAGCGAAATCCTGGCGATCAACAACTACATCTTCGCCCAGGCCTTCTTCATGTTCCTGATCGCGGCCATCGTCTTCGTGCTGCCCCAGATGGGTGACAAGGACTCCGGCAACCTGCACAACATCATCACCGTGGTGCTGTTCACCCTGGGCCCCCTGGGCCAGGTGGTGGCGCTGTTGCCCAACATCTACAAGGCCGAGTTCGCCCTGACCGAGATCGAGACCCTGGAAAAGAAGCTGGAAGAGGCCGACGACACCAAGATGACGGCCGAGGAGAGCCCCCTGCCGGGCGAGGACTTCCAGCGCATCATGCTGCGGGGGATCAGCTTCCGCTACACCACCAACGGCAACGGGGGCCAGGGCTTCCACCTGGGGCCCCTGGACCTGGACATCAACCGGGGCGAGATCCTGTTCATCGTGGGCGGCAACGGCAGCGGCAAATCCACCCTGCTCAAGCTGATCACCGGCCTGTACTATCCCACCGCCGGCACCGTCTTCGTGGACGGCATCGACGTGGACCAGGCGGCCTACGCCCACTACCGGGATTGTTTCACCATCATCTTCAGCGACTTCCATCTCTTCGACCGGCTCTACGGGCTCAAGGACATCAACGAGGGCCTGATCAAGGAGCTGATCGAGACCATGGAGCTGAAGGGGCAGACCGACTTCAGCCAGGGACGCTTCACCAACATCAACCTGAGCAGCGGACAGAAGCGCCGCCTGGCCATGATCTGCACCTACATCGAGAACAAGCCCATCTTCGTCTTCGACGAGGTGGCCGCCGACCTGGACCCCCAGTTCCGGCGCTACTTCTACGAGGAGTTCCTGCCCCGGCTCAAGGCCATGGGGCGCACGGTGGTGGCGGTGAGCCACGACGACCGCTTCTTCCACCTGGCCGACCGGGTGGTGAAGATGGAATACGGCGAAATGGTGGACATCACCCGGCCCGAGCACTGCGACTAGGCGATCAACCGGCGGCGGGACCAGAGGCCCTGTACGGGGCCGGGGAGCGCCGGCGCGGGGAGGAATGAGCGGCATGGCCCGCGTGGACGATTATCAACTGAGTTTCGACCTGGCGGCCCAGGAGCTGGCCGGGGCGGACCTGGCCGAGGTGGCCCGGCGCTCCGGGGTGGAGCTGGCCGGCGACGGGAGCCTGCGCCTGGATTACTACGGCCGGCCGCTGAAGGTCACCCGCGACGCCCAGGGGGCGATGGCGGTGGCCCACCTGGACGACGGCCCGGCGGTGCCCCTGGCCGAGCAGGCCCTGGTGATGCACTACCTGGCCCGGGCCGACGGCGCGGCGGTGGCCGGCGAGTGGATCACCTTCCGCGAGGTGGAGGCCGGGGAGTTCTACTGGTCGGCCTTTGTCAAAAGGGCCAAGGACCCCCTGGTGGGCTTTTTCGGGGCGCGGCCGGAGCTG
>CALERA010000488.1 GCA_937908275.1 uncultured Desulfarculaceae bacterium
TGGCGGTCCACCACCAGGTTGTCGACCAGCTCGGGCTGGTAGTCATTCAGGCGCAGCACCAGGCTGGCCAGGGTGGCGGCGGTGCCGGCGCTGGCCACCAGGCGCGCCGCCCGCCGTCCGGACAGGGGCTTCAACCCATTATGCACCGCCTGGGCCAGGGCTTGCATCTGCTCTGGCGTGGGCGGGTCGGAGCGCAGATGGGCCTCGCTCAGGCTCACCGCCCCCAGCTCCAGGCTGAGCGGCGTGACCTCCGGGTCGCCCAGGTCCACCAACTCGGTGGAGCCGCCGCCCACGTCGGCCAGCAGCGCGCCCGCCAGCGGACCCTTGAGCCGGCTCAGGGTCCCCAGGCGGGAGAGGGCGGCCTCTTCCTGGCCGCTCAAGACCCGCGCCCGCTCCAGGCCCAGCTCCCGGGCCAACTCGGCCACGAAGGCGGCCCCGTCGCGGGCCTTGCGGCAGGCCTGGGTGGCGGCCAGGGCCACCCGCTCCGCGCCCAGCTCCCGGGCCTGGCGGGTGAAGGATTCGGCCACCCGCCGGGCCTCGGCCTTGGCCGCTGGATCAAGGAGCCCGCCGGCCGCCAGGCCCCGGCCCAAACGGGGAGTGGCCAGGCCCCGCCTGACCGGCCGCCAGCCGTCAGGGCCTACCTCGGCCAGCAATAGGCGAAGGGTGTTGGAGCCCAGGTCCAGGGCCGCGGCTCGCCGCAAGGCGCTCTCCCGGCAAGGCCCGGATAATCGGGCCATAAACGGAAAGGGCCCGGAGGCCCGGCCCCGCGCGGGGTTGACTCCATTTCTAGCAGACCGGCCCGGCCTTGGCAAGCCCCGGGGAGGGTTCGCTGAAGCATCTTTGCGAACTTCGGCCACAGCATGCTGGGGGTGGGAGCGGCAGGCGGCCCAAGACCTGGGGGATTGGCAGTTCCCTACTGGCCGCGAGGGGATGCTCACTTCCCGGGGCTGTGCTATCATGCCCGGCATGAGCCCTTGGGATTTCAAGACCTTTTGGGAGCGCCTGACCGGCGGCGACACCGTGGCCGAGGTCTCCCGCGAACTGGGCGGCCAGCCGGCCTGGGAGCGGCTGCTGGCCCGGACCGGTTATGCCGGCCAGGCCCAGGGCTTTCTGACCCGCTTCAGCGACGACCTGCACCGGGCCTTGCCCCTGCACCTGGACCGCGAAAGCCGCCTGGCCCTGGCCGAGCACCTGGAGGTCCATCCCCTGGTGGCGGAGGCCCGGACCCAGGCCGCCACCAGCTATCCGGCCGGCGAGGCCCCCCGCCCGTCCAGCCAGGTGGAACTGTCGCCGGAACGGACCGCCGCCCTCTGGCCCTGGCTCAGCGGCCAGGGCTTCCTGCGCCTGGCGCGGGCCTATTTTCTCTCTGGCGACATGGAGTTGAGCCACGCGGCCCTGGCCCACCTGGACCAGGTCAGCCAGGCCAACCCCCCCCTCATGGGGCCGGCCTGGACCACGGCCGAACTCCTGGCCTTGCGCGCGGTCAACTGGTTGTGGGGGCTGCGTTTCCTGGGTCCGCTGAGCAGTCTGGACCCCGGCCGCCTGGGCCGGGTGCTGGTGCACCTGGAGGTCATCGCCCAGACCCTGGCCCAGACCCTGGCCGACCAGGGGCCCGAGGCCGAACCCGAGGGCGCGGGCCCGGCCACGGCCTTGCTGCACCTGGGCCGGGCTTTGGGCTGCCTGCCCGAGGCGGCGGCCTGGCTGGAGGCCGGGGGGCGGAGCCTGGGGCCAGCCCTGTTGGCCTGGGACCGGCCCGGACCCCGCCGGCCCAGCGCCGCCCTGGCCGCGGCCTGCGAATGGGGCGGCCTGGGGCTCTGGGCCGGGGGCGGGGCCGGGGTGGAAATGCCGGGGGTGGTGGGCGGCCTGACCAAACTGGCCGCCGCCTGCCGGGCCTTGGCCCCGCCCTGGGGGGCGGGGAGTTATTGGGGCTGGCATCCTGGCGCGCCGGTGCTGGGCTTCGCTCCCCGGCCGGAATCGCCCTTCGGCGGCCCGGCCAACCTGGCGGCGGTGCTGCTGAACGAGCCCGATCTGCGCGCCCGGCGGGAGCTGGACGAGCGCCTGTATTGGCTCCATGGCCCCGGCGCGGCCGAGCGCCTGCGCCAACTGGCCGGCGGCCGCGATCCCCGGCCCCTGGAGCTGCCCGGGGCCGGCCTGGCCCTGGTCTGCGGCCGCAGCCAGGGCCGGCGGTTGGGTCTGGTCCTGCGTCTGGGCGTGGCCGGGGAGGACGACCCCCTGGCCGCGGCCGAGGCCCTGGACCTGGCCCTGACCCTGGAGGGGCGCGGCATCCTGCCTCCTCCCGGCCCGGCCGGCAGCGGCCCCCTGGACGGCCATCTGCGTCAGCGCGCGGCCCACAACCCCCCGCGCCTGGACGAGGCCGAGCCCCAGCCCGGGGCGGTGAGCCTGGAGGCCCTGGAGGCCGGGGAGGACCATCTTTTCCTGGCCGCCAGCCAGGAGGCCTATCCCGGGCTGGCCGATCCGGCCAGTCTGCGCCGCCGGGTCTACGTGGACCTGAGACGGGGCATCGTGGACGTGATCGACCAGGTCCAGGCCCAGGGGCGGCATCTGGTGGAGGTGTTTTTCCGCCTGCCGGCCGGCACCCAGGTCCGGGCCCTGGAGGACGGCCTGCTCTCCCTGGCCGGGCCTTGGGGCCAGGGGCTGCTGCGGCCGGAGCCCACCGCCAAGGCCAGCCTGTTGCAGGGACGCAGCCAGCCTCCCCTGGGCTGGCGGGCTCTCGAATTGGGCCAGGTGGAGCCGGCCCCGGTGGTGCGGGTGCGGGCCTTGGTGGAGGGCGCGGCGCGCCTGACCACGGCCTTGCTGTTTCCGACGGTGGAGAACGATTCCCGCTAGGTGCAAGGTCACGTGTGTTCCTATAATATTGTCAGACTAGTGATTGCATCGAGCTAATCCCGGCTTGCCTTGGCCACCGGTTTTTCGGCACCCTGTAGGCTGAGACCGGAACCAGGGCGACAGAGCCCTGCCTGCTACGGAGGCGTTCATGTCCGACAACGCGTTGATTGGCAAATTCAAGGAAGGTTACGACTCGCTCTTCGAGCAGAACTGGCCCCTCTGGGTCGGCGGGGTGCTGATCGCCTTCCTGGCGGTCCTGGCCGCGGCCGTGGGCCGGCCCTGGGGCGTGGCCGGCGGCCTGCGGGTCTGGGGCGATTGGCTCTGGTACGCCATCGGCCTGGCCCCCCAGCCCGGCAGCCATCTGTTCCTGAGCGATCCCGCCATCCTCACCTGGGGCCTGTTGGCCGGGGCCTTTGGCTCGGCCCTCCTGGCCCACCAGGTGGCCTGGACCATGGCCCCCCGCTGGGAGCTGGGCAAGGGCCTGGTGGGCGGCATCCTCCTGGGCATCGGCTCGGCCATGGCCGGCGGCTGCAACGTGGGCGGCTTCTACAGCGCCATCGCGGCCGGCTCGGCCAGTGGCTTCGCCATGATGCTGGGCCTGATCGCCGGCGCGGTGACCGGCCTGAAATACCTGCTCTGGGAGATCGAGCACGTCAAGGTGACCTCGCCGGCGGCCAAGGAAAAGACCGACGGCGTGGACTGGGCCAAGATCCAGCCCTGGCTGGGGGCCTTGTTCTTCCTGGGCCTGATCCTGCTGGCCTACGGCCTGTCCTTCCAGGCCTACACCCAGAGCGGCCTGTTGCTGCTCATCGCCGCCGGCATCGGCCTGGTGATCCAACGCTGCCGCTTCTGCTTCGTGCGCGCCTTCCGCGATCCCTTCATGACCGGTGAATCCGTGGCCACCAAGGCGGTGGCGGTCAGCACCCTGCTCTGCCTGGTGGGGATCATGATCCTGAAATGGAGCGGGGCCCTGCCCGAGGAGTCCTACGTCTATCACCACTGGATCGGCGGCCTGGTGGGCGGCTACATCTTCGGCTTCGGCATGCTGCTCACCGGCGGCTGCGGCTCGGGCTCGATCTGGCGGGCGGGCGAGGGTCAGGTGAAGCTGATCATCGCGGTGTTGGCCTTCGCCCTGAGCAACAGCCTGTTCCGCGCCCACGTCTGGAAGCCGGCGGTGGCCAACTCCTGGGGCGCGCCCTTCTACCTGCCCGACCTGGCGGGATATTTCTGGGCCCTGGTCATCAGCTTCGTGGTGCTGATCGCCTGGTGGGCCCTGACCGCCTGGAACGAGGAGACCGACAAGCTGACCATGTATTAGAGGCTGTCGGCAGACAGCTTTTTTGGGCCGGGAAACCACACCCAGGGGATCACCCGGGAGCTTAAGGAGAGACAAGATGGCCGATTACAAAGCTGATCAAGTTCTGGACGCCCGGGGCCTGAGCTGCCCCATGCCGATCCTGAAGACCAAGAAAATCATGAAGGACATGAAGTCCGGCCAGATCCTGGAGATCCAGGGCACCGACCCCGGCACCAAGAACGACCTGCCGGCCTACAGCTCCCGCTCCGGCGACGAGTACCTGGGCATGGAGCAGCGCGACGGCTACATCAGCTTCTACATCAAGAAGAAGTAAGCCCCGCCCCGGCAGGGGTTGAGCAGGGCCGGCCACCAGCGCCGGCCCTCTCCTTTTGGCGGGCGCTACTTGGTCTCGTCGAACAAGTACAGGTGGGTGTGGTCCTTGCCCAGGAAAAAGGTGGACTGGCGCACCTTGTCCGCCCGCTCCGAGAAGGTGACGATGACCTTGTGCGGGCACTCCACCCACTCCAGGGCCTTGATCAGGGCCAGCTCCACCAGGGGGCTGACCGCGAAGGCCACCTCGATCTGGGGCGGGTCGCTGTGGGGCAGCACCCCCACCAGGTCGATGCGGTCGCGGGTGGAGCGTGGCGGCCGCCAGCCCGGCACCGGGATCAAACCCATGCCCCGCACCGCCTGATAGAGCAGGCAGATGATGGTCTGGCGCTGGACCTCCTCCTGGACCAGGGCCCGGGGCAGCTCGGACAGGGCCTCGCGCAGGGCCTGGCTCAGGCCGCTGAACTTGTCGCTCATGATCGTCTCCCGGCTGGGTTGCAGCGTGGTATCCTGAAGCGGACCGGGGGCCGCCACGGGGGCGCAGCCCAACTCCCGGCATGCCGTCACCCGCCAGGCTAGCGCATGAACCCCCTGCCGTCAAAGCCCGACCGCGTCTCCGACTCGCCCTGGCGGCGACCGGCCTGGATTCTGGCCTACGCCCTGGCCTCCCTGGCCCTGGCCCTGGCCCTGGGCCTGGCCTGGTGGCAGGAGGACCACCGTCCCTGGCAGGAGGAGGTGCGGGCCATCAACCAGGGGCGGGGCCGGCGGCTGGAGGCCCAGATGCGGGCCCGGGGCCTGGAGCCGGCCCGGGCCGCCCTGCTGGGCCGCGAGGCGGCCCTGGCCCCCCCGCGCATCATCGAGATCACCCCCCAGGCCTTTGGACGGCCCGAGCGCTGCCTCACCTGCCACCAGGGCCTTGCCGAGATCAGCCCCTCCCATCCGGTGGAGGCGGTGGGCTGCGTGGTCTGCCACGGCGGCCAGGGCCTGGGCCTGACCCGCCAGGAGGCCCATCGCGGCCTGCGCGGACGCAATCCCTCGGCCCTGGACCAGGCCCAGGCCTCTTGCGGCGGGGGCGAGGGGGCCAAGACCTGCCACGCCAACCGGCCGGAAAGCCACGCCAATATCGTCTATCGCGTGGAGCGCACCATCATGGCCACCATGACCGGGGTGCTCACCAGCCTGCGGGTGGCCTGGGGCGCGCAGGAGGACTTCACGGCCCGCTTCGCCAGCGCGGCCATCGACGACCCCCTGCGTCCGGAGCCGCCGCCGCCCTTCAGCCTGGCGGCCCTCTTGCCCGCGCCCTCCGGCCCCCCGGCCGGGCCGGGCTCCGCCGCCCTGGCCGACGAGCACTGGCGCAAGTTCTGCGCCCGTTGCCATCTGCGCGCCCAGCGGCCGGAGGGGGCCGCCGTACACGGGCTGGGCTGCGCCGCCTGCCACGGCCAGCGGATGGAATCGGGCCGCTACCTGGGCGAAGACGCGACCATTGCCGCCGACCAGCCCGGCCATGCCGCCCGCCACACCCTCCTGGCCAGCCCGCCGGAGGAGAACTGCCGCCGCTGCCACAACCGCTCCAGCCGCATCGGCCTGAACTATCGCGGCTGGATGGAGGACGAGGGCGGCCGGGTGCCCTGGCCCCAGGCCAATCCCCGGGCCGAACTGAGCGGCGGCCGCTCCTATCGCCAGATGCTGCCCGACGTACACGCCGAAAAGGGGATGTCCTGCATCGACTGCCACAGCGGGCGGGAGATCATGGGCGACGGCCGGATCTACGGCCGGATGCGGGAGCAGACCGAGCTGCGCTGCGAGACCTGCCACGGCGGTCCGGCCGGGCCGCCCCGCCTGGGGCCGGCCGACGCCGAGGCGGGCTACGAGGCGGCCTTTGGCCCCCTGAAGGACGCGGCCCCCCTGGCCCCGGGCCAGCGCCTGGTCCTGAGCGCCAAGGGCCGGCCCCTGGCCAACCTGCGTCAAGGCGAGAAAGGCCTGGCGCTCTTCTCCCGCTCCCAGCCGGGCAAGGTCCACCCCTGTCCGGTGGTGAGCGACGATCCCCGCCACCGCCAACCCGGTCACGCCCGCCTGGCCTGCGCCGCCTGCCACAGCCGCTGGACCCCGCAGTGTTTTGGCTGCCACGACTACCGCCGGGGCGATTTCAGCCAGTGGGACTATGCCGCCGACGCCCCCACCCCCGGGGCCTGGCAGGAGGCGCGCGACCTCTATCGCTTCGTGGACCCGGTGCTGGGGGTGGACTCGCGGGGCCAGGTGCGGCCCTTCGCCCCCGGCTGCCAGGTGGTGCTGACCGAGCTGGACGACCAGGG
>CALERA010000489.1 GCA_937908275.1 uncultured Desulfarculaceae bacterium
GGCCATGGCCCCCACCGTGCGCTGGACCACCTCGCCGCCCTGCACCGCCATGGTGGCGGTGCGCCGGGCCAGCTCGTTGGCCTGCTGGGAGTTGCCGGCGTTCTGCTTGACGCTGCTGGTCATCTCCTCGATGGAGCTGGCGGTCTCCTCGATGGCGCTGGCCTGCTGCTGGGTGCGCTCGGAAAGGTCCTGGTTGCCCTGGCTGATCTCGCCGGCGCTGGTGGCCACGGTCTCGGCCGCGGCGGTGGACTCGGTCACCACCACCGAGAGGTTCTCGGCCATCTTGTCCACGTCGCGCAACATGTCGCCCAGCTCGTCGCCCCGGCCGAGCATTTTCTGGTCCACGCTGAAGGAAAAGTCACCCTTGGCCGCCTGGCCCACCATGTCCACGGTGGTGCGCACCGGGTTGACGATGCTGCGGGTGATGAGCAGGGCCACCACCACGCCGATGAGCAGGGCCACCACCAGGCCCACCACCATCACCCAGTTGGACATGGTCAGGCTGGATTCGGCCTCCAGGGACAACTGGCGGGTGTTTTCGATGCCGGCCCGGGAGACCTCCTGCACCAGGGCCACCAACTGGTTGGCCACCTTCTCCCGCTGCTTGGTCAGGTCCTGCAGGGCCTCCCAACTCTTGATGTAATCCTCGATGGCCAGGCGGTAGGTGTCAGCCGCCTTGTCGATGTTGGTAAGCTCCTGGAGATTGCGCTCCTGGTGCACCAGGGGACGGATTTCCTCGATCAACTTCTTGATCTTGCCGAAATTATCCATGGCCTCGCTAACCACCGCGGTCTTGCGCGTGGCCTGGGCCTTGAAATTGGCGATCCGGGTGAAGTTGCCCAGGTCGATGACGTCGTTGATGGCGTTCACCTTGCGCTGGCGCTCGCGCAACCGCACCGCGTCCACGGTTCCGGTCTCGGCTTCCAACTTTTGGATTTGGGATTTCTGGAAGTTGTAGGCGTTGTTGATGAACTGGCCCGCGCTGGCGTCCATGTGCTTGCGTGCGGCGTCGATGGCGTCATCGATCTCCACCGTCTTTCCCACCAGGACTTCGTGCTGATTCAAGGTGGTGTTGAGGGTGTTGACCGTGTCGCGCAGTTTGGTCAGGTGCTCGGCCTTGCCCGCCAGCACCGTGGCCTCCTCCAGGGCTTTTTTCACCCGTTTGGCATGCCCCTGGGCCAGGTCGTAAAGCTCGCGGCGTTCGCTCATGGCGTAGCCGCGCATGTCGAACATATAGAGTTGGTAATTGCGCTCGATTTCCCCGGCCACCAAGACCTCGGGCACGTATTCCTGGGCCAGGATTCTGGAGTTGAGCGCCGCCGCGCTCATGTTCCAGACGGCCAGCCCCCCCAGGAGCAACGCGATAAGGATGAGCAGCCCGAAGCCGCCGCCGATCTTGCCGCCCAATTTCAGATTCTTCATGCTTCCTCACCTCGTGAGTCGACTCTCCCTGGGGGGAGATCTTGACCATGGGCCTTGGTCCCGCCTGGTGTTGTGCCCCAGGACCAGTTTGTCCCGCTATGCAACTGCAACGCTGGTTACTAGAGACGTCCAAACTAAAAGGTACTAGCTTTTACGGACAGTTTCCAAGCGAAAAGCGTACCCCGCCATTAATCGGGGAGTCCGCCTTGTGGGGCGGGCACAAGGGCTTGCAGGCAGTTTTACACCTATGATACTACGTTTTTGAATCTCTATCGACGCCAACTAAATCTTGATCAACCGGCGGTGCCGCCATGGCCAGCGCGGTTTCTTTTTGGTTCTACACCCTCAACCTCATGGTCACCGCGGCCTACGTGGTGGCCTTCCTGCGTCAACTGGGACGCCTGGACCCCGACCACCCCCAGACCGTCTCCCTGTCCGCCTGGCTGATGGCGGTCCTGGGCTGGGCTTTTTTCGACCTGGCCGTCACCCAGTCGACCCTGATCCTGGGGGTCGAGGCCGGCTTCCAGGTCCGCAGCCTGCTCTCGATCCTGATCGTGGCCCCCTCGGCCCTGTCGGTGACGCTGCTGTGGTCCATCCACGGCGGCCTGACCCGGAAGCGACGGCGCTGGGTGCTGGGGCTGTTCTCGCTCTTCTACCCGATGTTCCTGCTCTGGCCGGGGCTGGTGCATCCCAACCCCCTGGGCAACCGCCTGGGCTTTCCCGCCATCCCCGGCTGGCCCCACTACGCCCTGGGCCTGGTCACCCTGGGCCTGGTGATCGGTTTCACGCTGGCCATCGCCTGGCAGGCCAAAAGCGAGCAGCGCCCCCTGGCCCGGCGCGAAAAGGCCCTGGTGGCCGCCGGTTCGGCCGTCTCCGTGGTCGGGGCCCTGCTCAACTCCCTGGCCTTCCGCTGGTGGCCCTGGCTGCCCCTGATGGACAGCCTCTCCATGCTCCCCTTCGCCCTGACCGCCTATTGGGTCATCACGCGCTGCGGACAGGTCATCTCGCCCAAGCACTTCACCCAGGCCGTCACCCAGGCCCTGCCCCAGGGCCTCTTGCACCTGAAGGAAGAGCAGGTGGCCTGGGCCAACCCGGCCCTGGCGGCGCTGACCGGCCGCGCCTCGGCCGAGGACCTGATCGGCCGGCCGCGCGAGGAGCTGTTCATCGCCCCAGGTCCCTGGGCGGGCCTGGCGGCCTGGGCCGGCCAGGGGGTCTGGCGCGGGGAGGCCTCCCTGCTCACCGCCGACGGCCGGGGCCTGCCCTGCCTGGTCTCGGCCTCTCTGCTGGAGCCGGGCTGGCCGGCGGCCGGCATGATCCTGGCCTGCACCGACCTGAGTCAGTTTCAGCGCCTGGAGCGGGAGATCCGCGAGAGCGAGCGCAAGTACCAGGCCATCTACGACAACCTGTTGGACATTCATTTCCGCTGGGACCTGGCCGGCCGCCTGCTGGAGGCCAGCCCCTCGCTGCGCACCATCACCGGCTACCGGCCCCAGGAGCTGGCGGGCGAGAATTTTTTCCTGAAAAGCAGCCGGGACCGCCAGCGCCACGAGCAATTACTGCGACAAGTCCAGGAGGTTGGATCGGTGGAGGGCTTCGAGGTGGGGGTGCGGGCCAAGGACGGCCGCCAACTCTGGCTTTCCCTGCGGGCCCAACTGGTGCGCGACGCCCAGGGCCGCCCCTTGTTCGTGGAGGGGCTGGCCAGCGACGTGACCCAGCGCAAGCGCGAGCTGGAGGAGCTGATCGCGGCCAGCACCCGCCTGGAGCTGCTGCTGGGCCTGGCCCCGGTGGCCATCTTCACCGCCCGGCCCGAGCCCGGCCTGCCCCTGACCTTCGCCAGCCCTCACCTGGAGGCGCTCCTGGGAGTCCGGCCGGACCAGGCCCTGGACCAGCCCGGCTTCCTCTGGCGGCGGACCCTGGAGGAGGACCGGGAGACGGTGGAGGAGCAGGCGCTCAGGGTGTTGGAACTGGGCCGCCTGGCCCTGGAATTCCGGCTGGAGATGCGGGAGAAGGCCCCCCGCTGGCTGCGGGCCGAGATGGTCCTGGTGCGCGACGCCAAGGGCCGGGCCCAGGAGGTGGTGGGCTGCCTCTATGACGTCAGCGACCGGCGGCGGGGCGAGGAGCTGCTGCGCCACCTGGCCGCCGGAGTGGCCCACAACTTCAACAACGTCCTGATGGCCATCGCCAGCCACGCCCAGCTGGCCCAGGCCCTGGTGGCCGAGGGCCAGGTCAACGGCGACCGCCTGGCCACCCCCCTGATGAGCATCGTGCAGGCGGCCAACGACGGCGGGGACATGGTGCGCCGCCTGAGCCGTTACGTCAGCGGTTGGTCCGGCCAGCCCCGCAAGCCCGAATCCCACGACTTGGCCGGCCTGGTGGAGGCGGCGGTGAACCTGGCCCAGGCCGCCTGCCCCCCGGACAAGCGGGGCCAGGTGGAGCTGGACCTGGACCCCGGCCTGCGGGTGATGGGGGTGCGGGGCGAGTTGGTGGAGGTCTTCCTGAACCTGGCCAAGAACGCCCTGGAGGCCATGGACCACGGCGGACGCCTGACCATCCGCTCCCGCGCCCGGGGTCGGGAGGTGGAGCTGAGCTTCAGCGACCAGGGGCCGGGCATCAGCGCCCCGGTGTTGGAGCGCCTGTTCCTGCCCTTCTTCAGCACCAAGGGCATCGCCGGCCAGGGCATGGGCCTGGCCAGCAGCCGGGGCATCATCACCGCCCACGGCGGCCGCATCCGGGCCGAGAGCCGGCCCGGCCAGGGGACCACCTTCCTGGTGAGCCTGCCCCTGTCCCCCGAGAACCAGGCCTCCCCCCCGGAGACCGGCGCGCCGGCGCCGCCCGCCGCTCCGGCCGCCGCCACCGCCCGCCAGGCGGACATCCTGCTGGTGGAGGACGAGGTGCTGGTGGCCATGGGCCTGAGCCGCCTGCTGGAGAACGCCGGCCACCGGGTGACCCACGCCCCCGGCGTGGTCCAGGCCCTGGACAGCCTGCGACGCCAGAGGCCGGACCTGGTGCTCTGCGACCTGGGGCTGCCCGACGGCTCGGGCTGGGAGGTGGCGCGCTGGCTGCGGGACCACCTGCGGCCGGCCCCGCCCCTGGTGCTGCTCACCGGCTGGTCCGAGGGCCAGGAGTCGGCCCGGC
>CALERA010000490.1 GCA_937908275.1 uncultured Desulfarculaceae bacterium
TCGCCGGCACCCAGTCCTTCCCCCTGCTGGCGGTGCCCGGCTTCATCCTGGCTGGCGAGCTGATGACCCAGGGCGGGCTCTCCACCCGCCTGATCCAGGTGGCCGACCGCCTGGTGCGCCACGTGCGCGGCGGCCTGGGCATGGTCTCGGTGCTCTCTTCGATGTTCTTCGCCTGCATCTCCGGCTCGGCCCCGGCCACCACCGCCACCGTGGGCTCGATCATGATTCCGGAGATGCTCAAGCGGGGCTACAGCAAGCGCTTCGCCGCCAGCCTGGCGGTCTGCGTCGGCCCCCTGGGCCAGATCATCCCGCCCTCGATCCCCTTCATCGTCTGGGGCGTCATCGCCGAGGTCTCGGTCAGCCGGCTGTTCCTTTCCGGCGTGATTCCCGGCGTGCTCTGCGGCTGCGGCTACATGCTGGTCTGCTACCTGATGGCCCGCAAGTACAAGCTGCCCACCATGCCCCGGGCCACGGCGCGGGAATTCGGCCAGGCCCTGGGCGATGGCAAGTGGGCCATCCTGGCCCCGGTGATCATCCTGGGCGGCATCTACGGCGGCATCTTCACCCCCACCGAGGCGGCCATGGTCGGCGTGGTCTACGGCCTGGTGGTGGGCCTGTTCATCTACCGCGGCCTCAAGGTGGGCGGCCTGTACTCCCTGATCCTCAAGTCCATGAGCACCACCGCCATCGTGATGTTCATCATCGCGGTGGCCTCGGTCTTCGGCTGGCTGTTGGCCTATGAGCAGGTGCCGGACAAGATCGTCTCGGGCATCCTGGCCGTCTCGGACAACAAGTTCGTCATCCTGATCCTGCTCAACGTGGTGCTGTTGATCGTGGGGGCCTTCATGGACAACCTGGCCGCCATGATCATCCTGGGCGGCCTGCTGATGAAGCTGGGCGAGCAACTGGGCATCGACCCGGTGCAGTTGGGGGCCATCGTGGTCATCAACTTCGCGGTGGGCATGGAAACCCCGCCCTTTGGCTACAGCCTGTTCGTGGGCTCGGCCATCAGCGGCCTGTCCATCGAGGACATCAGCAAGGGCATGTTCCCCTTCTTCCTGGTGGACGTGGCCATGCTGCTGCTGGTGACCTACGTGCCCTGGGCCACCCTCTGGCTGGGCAAGCTGATCCTGGGATAAGGAGGCGATCCATGGCCTTTAGCGAACTGCTCCAGGGCGCCATCGACCTGCACGTTCACGCCTCGCCCGACGTGGTCAACCGCCGCCAGACCGCGGCCGAGGTGGCGGCCGACGCGGCCGCGGCCGGCATGGCCGGGGTGCTGATCAAGGAGCACTGCACCAGCACCGTGGGCCGGGCGGCCACCCTCAACGCGCTGCACCCCAACGGCCCGCGCATCTACTCCGCCCTGGCCCTGAACCCGCCGGTGGGCGGGCTCAACCCGGTGGCGGTGGAGTCCTTCCTGCGCGCCGGAGGCCGGGTGGTCTACGCCCCCACCCACGGCGCGGCCAACCACATCCGACGCTGGGGGGCGGGCAAGCCCCCCACGGCCTTCCCCCTGCCGCCGAACTTCGCGGGCATCAGCCTGTGCGACTCCGCCGGAAGCCTGGTCCCGGAGCTGGACCCCATCCTGGAGATGATCGCCCAAGCCGACGCGGTGCTGGCCACCGGCCACGTCTCGCCCGAGGAGGGGCTGGCCCTGCTGCGGCGGGGCAAGGAGCTGGGGGTCAAGCGCCTGGTGGTGACCCACGCCTCGGAGTCGGTGACCGACATGAGCCTGGCCCAGCAGCGGGAGGCCGCGGCCCTGGGCGCGCTGATCGAGCATTGCTTCTTCGCGGTGACGCCCACCAGCCCCGGCCATCTGGAGCTGAGCGACATCGCGGCCCAGGCCAAGGAGCTGGGCGTGGAGCACGTGATCCTGGCCAGCGATTTCGGCCAGGTGAGCAACCCGCCGCCGGTGCAGGGCTTTGGCGAGTACCTGGAAAAGATGCTGGCCGAGGGCCTGAGCCGGGCCGAGATCGGGGTGATGGTGCGCGACAACCCCGCGCGCCTGCTGAACTGAGTCGCTAGTTTCAATCCGTCAAGGAGGCCCCATGCCAGCCGCCGGACACCGCGTGATCATCATCGGGGGCGGCCTGGCTGGGGTCACCGCCGCCCTGGCCGCCCTGGATTCCGGAGCCGAGGTCCTGCTCCTGGACCGGGGCGGCCTGGGGCTGGGCACCAACTCCGCCCTGGCCAACGGGGTCTTCGCCGCTCCCACTCCCCAGCATGATCCCCGGCAGTATCAGGCCGCCACCCTGGAGGTGGGCAAGCAGCTCAACCGGCCGGCCCTGGTGGAAGCGGCCGCCACCCACGCGGGCGAGGCCTTCGCCTTCCTGCGCCCCCATGGCCTGGACCTGAGCCAGGGAGGCAACTCCTATAGTTACAACTCACCCCGGCCGGACGTCTTCCGGGGGGCGGAGATGATGCGCGCCCTGGCCGCCTCCCTGCGCGGCCGGGAGGGCTTTAGCTTCCAGGGCGGGTTCCAGGCCCGGGAGCTGGTGGTCGGGGACGGACGGGTGAGGGGCGTGCGGGGTTGGGATCGCGGCGGGCGGTTGCTGGAAATTCCAGCCTCGGCGGTGATCCTGGCCAGCGGCGGTGCGGCGGCGATCTATGCCCGCAACGACAACCAGAAATCATCCCTGGGCCAGGGCTGGCTGTTGGCGGCCCGGGCCGGCCTGGCCCTCTGGGACCTGGAATTTGTGCAGTTCTATCCCCTGGTCCTGGACCAGCCCGGCCTGCCCCGGGTGATGCTCTACCCCCCCTACCCCAAGCAGGTGCGGCTGCTGGACGCCCAGGGCCACGACCTGGCCGCGGCCCATGGCCTGACCGACCTGGACCAGGCCATTCAGATGCTGCGCGACGCCTTCGCCAGCCTGGTCCATCGCGCCGGCCAGAGCGGACCGGTTTTTCTGGACTACAGCGCGGTGCCCGCGGAGCTTTGGCCGCGCTATCCCATGGCCCTGCTGCGGTCCTATCGTCACGATTTCCGGCGCAAGCCGGTGCAGGTGGCCCCGGGGGCCCACTTCTGCATGGGTGGGCTGCGCATCGACGCCAACGGCCGCAGCGACCTGCCCGGGCTCCTGGTCTGCGGCGAGGCGGCCTGGGGCCTGCACGGGGCCAACCGCCGGGGCGGCAACGCCCTGACCGAGTGCGTGGTCTTCGGCATGCTGGCCGGCCGGGAGGCCGCCAGTCAGGCCCTGGCCGCGCCAATCGCGCGTGAGGCCCGGGAACTGACCCCGCCCCCCAGCGCCGCCCCCGCGCCGGGGCCGGCATATCGCGCCCTGCTGGAGCGCCTGCGCCAGATCGCCTGGCAGCGGGCCGGGTTGGAGCGCGACGCGCAGGGGATCGCGGCCGGCCTGGCCGAGGCCGAGGTCCTGGCCCAGGACCTGGCGGCCCTGGCGCCGGAAGGTCCGGCCCAGGCCCGGCGGCACGACGACCTGGCGGCCGGCTTGCTATTCCTGCGTGGGGTGCTGCTGGCCAGCCAGGCCCGGCGCGAGAGCCGGGGCGGGTTCCAGCGCAGCGACTATCCCGAAACCGGCGGGGCGGAGTGGCTCAGGCATTCCCGCCTGGTCAGGAGCCAGGACGGCGCTCTCAGCCTGTCCCAGGCGCCGGCCTCCGAGGTGGATCAGGCCTAGACGCTGGCCTCCGCGCGCGGAGCGCCATCAGGAAATCAGAGGCCCTTGGCATGGCTTTTTGCACCAAGCTGCAAAGACGCATGCCAAGGGCCTTTCCGCTGCCCGCCGTCGAAGCGGAAAAGCAGCGAAAACTGGGGTGTTCTACTTGGCCGCCGGCAGGCCCAGCATTTCCCGGGCCTCGGCGCAGGTGGCCACCTCGCGCTGCAACTCCCGGGCGATGCGCACCGTGCGCTCCACGAACTGGGCGTTGCTCTCGGCCTTAACCCCGCGCGACAGGTACAGGTTGTCCTCGAAGCCCACCCGCACGTTGCCGCCCATGAGCATGGCGTGGGTGGTCACCGGCAGTTGGTTGGCCCCGGTGCCCAGGGCCGACCAGCGGCAGCCCTGGGGCAGGCGGGCCTTGATGGTCAGCAAGGCCTCCAGGTCGGCCGGCGCGCCCCAGGGGATGCCCAGGCAGAGCTGGAAATAGGGCGGATCGGCGATGAGGCCCTTTTGGATCAGGTCGATGGCCTGCAACACCTGCCCCACCTCGAAAACCTCCATCTCGGGCTTGATCCCGGCCTCCAGCATCCGTTTGGCCGCCTTCTCCACCCACTCGGCCTCGTTGATGAAGACCCGGCCCCGGAAGTTGAGGCTGCCCACGTCCAGGGAGCAGAGGTCTGGTTTCAGCTCCAGGGGCATCAAACGCTGCTCGCCCACGTCGTCGCCCTGAAGGTTGAAGCCGCTGGTGGTCAGGTTGACCAGCATGTCGCTCTCGGCCCGGATGCGCTCCACCACCTCGCCGAACAGGTCGCGCCGGAAATCCGGCGCGCCGCTCTCGGGGTCGCGCACGTGCACGTGCACCACCGCCGCTCCCGCCCGCCAGCAGCGCAGGGCCTCGGCCGCGATCTCGGCCGGGGTGTGGGGCAGGTTGGGGTTCTGGG
>CALERA010000491.1 GCA_937908275.1 uncultured Desulfarculaceae bacterium
CTGGCGGCGGCCGGGGCGTGGGAAGTGGCTGGCGCGGCCTGCACGGCCGGCGCGGCTGATGGGGCTGGCGCGGCCAAGCCGGGCAGGGGGGCCAGCAGCCAGGCGCAGAGGCCGGCGCAGAGCAGGGTGGGGGCCAGGCGGTCGTAAACGCGCGACATGCCATCCTCGCAGCTTGGGGTGGAGCGGCCGGCCCGCGACCGGGGGACGGCCTGGACCCAAAATATACACGCAAAGCCCGCGCCCGGCAGGCCGGGGGGGGACGGAAGCGGCCAGGGATGTCCGGGGTGCATAATATTTTCGCGTCGGCCAGGCGCAGGCGCGAATTGCCTACCCACCCCTACCGCCACACTTGAGTTTCGCTCAGAGAACCTCCGCAATTCAAGGCCTTAATCGCCCAGCCTAATCCGCTTTCGTCCGCCCGCGCCCGCCGTCTGGCACGCTCCCTGCTTTTGATTCCGGCAGGCAACGCTGAACCGGAGCGAGTCAGATGCGGATCAAGACCAACGCCAAGACCGAGAGCCCAGGCCGGCCCCAAGGGGTTATCACCCTCGGCCAATTGGTGGCCCGCCTGCAAGACCAACTGCCCGACGACGCGGCCGTGGTGGCCGCCCTCCAGGGCCTGGTGGCTCGCGGCCGTCTCCGCCGTCCCGCGCTCCGGTCCGCCAACGCCTGAGCAAACCCTAGACCAGCTTCTTCGCCTCTCCTCCCAGGCCGCCGCCCCGCCGGACCCTCCGGCGGGGCGGCGGTGTTTCCCGCCTGGCGCTTAACCCCCAGGTCCGGCATGGGCTATAATGACCCCCAGGCCCCGGGCCACACCCCATCCCCCAAGCCACAGGTGCGCCATGAAGATCAAGCACTGGATGACCAGCAACCCCCTGACCGTCAAGCCCTCCACCCCGCTGATGGACGCGGCCAAGCTGATGCGGGAGAACCAGATCCGCCGCCTGCCGGTGGTGGAGCGCGAGCAGGTGGTGGGGATGCTGACCCACCGCAACATCATGGAGGCCTCGCCCTCGGCCGCCACCAGCCTGAGCGTCTGGGAGCTCAACTACCTGATGAGCAAGCTCACCGTGGCCGAGGTGATGCGCAAGGACCCGGTCTGCGTCTCGCCCGAGGATTCGGTGATGGAGGTGATCCAGACCGGGCACGAGAAGGGCATCGGGGCCTTCCCGGTGGTGGAGCGGGGACGCCTGGTGGGCATCGTCACCGAGACCGAGATCTACCGGGCGGTGGTGGCCCTGTTCGGCGACCCCCGGCGGGAGTCGTTCATCGAGCTGGAGAACCTGCAACTGGACCAGCGCATCGGGGCCATGAGCCGCATCGCCGGCATCGTCGAGGGTCACGACCTGCCGGTGCTGGCCATGTTCTCCATGCCCCAGCGGCGGCACCCCGGCCACCAGCGGCTCTACATCCGGGTCCAGGGCAAAAAGATCGAGGCGGTGATCCAGGATCTCCAGGAGCAGGGCTACAAGCTGGCGGATTGAGCCGGGCTGGCGCGGTCCCGGCTCAGGCCGGGTCCGCGGCCTGGACCTGGTTGCGGCCGCCCTGCTTGGCGCGGTAAAGGGCCTGGTCGGCGGCGCTGATCAAGCTCTGGGCGTCCATGCCGGGCTGGAGTTGGGCCACCCCCAGGCTGATGGTCAGGCCGCCCAAGGCGTCGAAGGGCGGGCGGCGCGAGTTGGTCTCCACCAACGCGCGCAGCTTCTCGGCCACCAACAGGCCGTTGGCCAGGTCGCAGTCGCTCAGAACCACCACGAACTCCTCGCCGCCGTAGCGCCCCACGATGTCCACCTCGCGCACGTTGTGCACCAGCCAACTGGCCACCAGGCGCAGGGCCTCGTCGCCGGCCTGGTGGCCCAACTGGTCGTTGACGCGCTTGAAGAGGTCCAGGTCGGCCATCAGCAGGCAGACCGCCTGGCCCTGGCGGCGGGAGCGGCGCACCTCCTCGTCCAGGCGCTGGTGCAGGTGGCGGTGGTTATAGAGTCCGGTCAGGCCGTCGGTGACCGAAAGCTGCTCCAGGCTCAGGTTGGCTTCGCTCAGCTTGCGGTTCAGTTCGTCCAGCTCGTCGTTGCGCCGCTCCACCTTGTCCTTGAGCTGGAGCACCTGGTCCAGGTTGTCCACCATCTCCGCCACCAGGCCGGCGTGCTCGATGGCCAGGCCCAGCAAATGCCCCAGGGTGGTCAGGAACACCTGACGACCCGGCTGCAGGGGCGGCTCCTTGACCCACAGCAGGCTCAGGGCCCCCACGCAGAGCTCCGCCCCCCGCACCGGGGTCGAGATCACCCCGCCCAGACCGGGCGGCGCGGCGGTGCCGGTCAGTTCGATGGTTTCGTTATGGCTTTGGGCCAGGGCCGGGGGTGCGCTGCCGTCCAGGGCCAGGGTCTGCCAGGCCCGGGTCCACAACGGATCGAGCTTGTAGTCGGCCACCAGCCGGGTGCGGTTCTGCTCCTCGTCCCCCAGGTGCATGACTCCCATGTCCGCGCCCAGGGCCTGGCAAGCCTCGGTCAAGGCCGCCACGAAGACCGGCAGCACGTTCAGTTCCACTTCGGGAATCATGGCCGCGGTCAGCCTTGCCAGGGCCTCGAGTTGGGCCTGCAAGGACTTGACCTGCCAGGTCGGATCGTCTATAGCCAATTACCTGTTCCGTGTTTAAATACCTGACGCGGGGCTGATTACCAGGAATACACGATTTTTGCACTATCGGGCAAGTTTTCGCAACTAGTCGGGTGGTTGGAGGTTGCCTCGATGCGTTCGCGGGCCCATCTGCTGGCATCCGCGCCCTTGTTGGGCCTGTGGCTGGCTGGCGGCGGCGATCTGCCCCAGGCCACGGCGGCGGCGGCGGCCAGCCTGCTGGTGGACCTGGACCATTTCCCCGACTATGTCTGGTGGCGGCGGGGCTGGGGCGGGCTCCAGGACTTTTTCGCCTCCTTCCACACCCACCAGGTCACCCGCCTGGCCCTGCCGGCCCATTCCTGGGAGCTGCTGCTCCTGGCCCTGGCCGGCCTGTGGCAGGCGGGCTGGCCGTCCTGGCCCACGGCCCTGGTCTGCGGCTGGGCCTACCACCTGGCCTGGGACCAGTTCAGCAACCCGGTGGGCTGGCCATTCTACTTCCTGGGCTATCGCCTGGCCCATGGCTGTGACCGCCGCCGGCTGCCGGTGATCGGGGGAAACCCGGCGCGGGGCGGCCTTGACAGCGGCAGCCCATCTGACTAGTCTGGATAAGCATTTCGGATGCCACCCCTGGGCGTCCGCCTTGGCCCTCCCCCCAAGCCACGAGGTGTGTCCATGCCCCGCTTGCTTGCCGCCGGCGCGCGCGCGCTGCTGTTGGCGATCGTCGCCTTGAGCCTGATTCTGGCCGGGGGGGCCAGGGCCCTGGCCGAACCCGAGCCCATCAAGATCGGCGTGAACCTGCCCATGACCGGCGCGGTCGCCGCCTATGGCCAGATGGTCTGGGCCGGCATCCAACTGGCCCAGGAGATGCAGCCCACGGTCCTGGGACGGCCGGTGAAATTGCTGCTGGTGGACAACAAGAGCGACACCGCCGAGGCGGCCAACGCCATGAGCCGCCTGGTGGAAAAGGAGCAGGTGGCGGCGGTGCTGGGGCCGGCCACCAGCTCCCGGGCCCTGGCCGCGGCCACCATCGCCGAAAAGCACCAGGTGCCCCTGATCACCCCCACCGCCACCAACCCCGCCATCACCCAGGGCCGGCAGTACGCCTTCCGGGTCTGCTTCATCGATCCCTTCCAGGGCCAGGTGGCGGCCCGCTACGCCTACCACAACCTCAAGGCCCGCAAGGCCGCCATCCTCACCGACGTCAGCCAGGACTACGCCGTGGCCCTGGCGGCCTTTTTCAAGCGTGAGTTCCAGAAGTTGGGCGGCGTGGTGGTGGCCGAGGTCAAGTGCAACACCAACGACCAGGACTTTTCGGCCCAGTTGGGCGCCATCAAGGGCACCGACGCCGAAATCCTCTACCTGCCCAACTACTACACCGAGGACGCCCTGGTGGCCCGGCAGAGCCGCGAGCTGGGCCTGAACCTGCCCATTCTCTCGGGCGACGGCGCCAACGCTCCGGAGTTGCTGAAGATCGGCGGGCCGGCCGTGGAGGGCCTGACCTTCACCGCCCATTTCCACCGCGACGCGGCCACCAGTCCGGCCGCGGCCGGGTTCCTGGCCCTTTTTGACCGCAAGCACCAGGCCGGGGAGCTGAAGGAAGAGCTCACCGGCTTCCACTCCCTGGGGGCCGACGCCTACCTGGTGCTGCTGGACGCCATCACCCGGGCCGGCTCCAGCGCGGGTCCCAAGCTGCGCCAGGCCCTGGCCGGCACCCAGGGCTTTGCCGGGATCACCGGCAGGCTCAGCATCGGACCCGACGGCAACGCGGTCAAGAGCGTGGCCATGCTGCGGGCCAAGGACGGCAAGTTCGAGTTCGTCACCACCATTGAGCCGTAAGGACGCCGACCAGGCCCGAGCCGCGTATATTTATGGATTCGACAGCAGGCAAAGCCACAACGGAGGACGCGATCGGTATCGAACCAGGAGCAAGGAGGGGGCCATGGGCAGGGATGACCAGGAACTGCGCCAGGAAAAACCACCCGCCGGGAGCGGGCCGGGGGCGCGGGGCGGAACGCTGGACACCATCAGCCGGGTGGTTGGCATTGTGGCGGTGGTGATGGGCATCATCGGCGGAGTGGTGGGTTTGATCCAATGGCGCGAACAGATCGAGCTGAATCGCACCAAGGCCGCGTCCGAGTTGATCCTGAAAGTGGCGGATCGCCAGTTCATGGACGCCTACGTGCGTCTGGTCCATCTGCGCCACCATGCCCAATTGAATTCCCTGACCTATGAAGTGGCCAAGGATTTTTATGGCGACTGCACCTTGCAAAACTGGAATCGGTGCATCCTGAGCGACCTCAACCTGGTGGTGAGCGCCTATCACCTGGCGTCCATTCTGCATAAATTCGACCTGCTCAACAAAGCCCTGGCCCAGGAGGCGCTATCCTCGGATTTCCGGGTGTTTTGCGAGGTGATGGACGCTTTCTCGCGTCAGTATCCTGAGTTGAGCAAGAATGAGAAGCTGGGTTATCTACGCCAAGCCTGGGGCACGGTCCCTTCTGGGGCCTTGGTCCACTAGCAGGAAAGGGGGGCGCATGACGGGCAAGATATTGGTGTTTCTGGTGTTGGCTGGGGTATTGCTGATCGCCTGCCCCGCGCCGGGACAGGCGGCTGGTGGAGGCGGGTTCATCATCACCGTGGTCAACGGCAGACCGGTGAAGGTGGGCGGGGAGCACACCGATCCGACCCTGGCCCTGATCCGGGAGGAGATGCGGACCGTCAAGCCTGGCGACAAGCTGAGCAGTGCGCGGATCGGCGAGATGGCCAAACGCTTTGGCTTGACCGACCCCGATCAGTTCAACTTCCGCATGGCCATGAATCAAGGTGACTTTTCCTTCTACGCCGGGCAAAATTGGCCGGCCTGGCGCATCATCGTGGAGTTGGCGGCCAAGCGCCTGGTGCTGGAGGCCGCCAACCGCGACCGGGTGACCATCCCCAGCAAGGGCGACTGGTCGGCCTATGCCGAGCAGGTCATGGACCTGCTGCCCGTGGACAACATCAGGAAAGGCCAGCCGTGAGCCAGACCGCCGGGTCGGCCGGGCTGGACTTGGACATTTGAACCTCTTTGCCTCAAGGAGCCTTTATGCGTAGGGTGGCGCTGTGTTTGTGCGGCCTGCTGGCCATCTGTCTGTTGACCCCCGTCTCCTCCGGCGCGGCCGATCCGGTCAAGCTGGGGCTCTTGCTGCCCATCACCGGCAGCAACGCCCCCTATGGCCAGAACGCCCTGCGCGGCTTCAAGCTGGCCCAAGAGGCCCGGCCCACGGTCCTGGGCCGGCCGGTGGAATACGTGGTGGTGGACAACAAGTCCGACAACATCGAGTGCAGCAACGCCACCAGCCGCCTGATCCAGAAGGACCAGGTGACGGCCATCATCGGCCCCTTGTCCAGCAAGAACTCCCTGGCCGCCGCGCCCCTGTGCGAGGAGGCCAAGGTGCCCATGGTCAGCCCCTGGGCCACCAACCCCCTGGTCACCCAGAACCGCAAGTACGCCTTCCGGGTCTGCTTCATCGATCCCTTCCAGGGCCAGGTGGGGGCCAACTACGCCTTCAACAACCTCAAGGCCCGCACCGCGGCCCTGATGGTGGACGTGTCCCAGGACTACTGCGTGGGCATCAGCGGCTTCTTCGAGCGCGCCTTCACCAAGCTGGGCGGCAAGATCGTGCTCAAGACCATGTACAACACCAACGACCAGGACTTCAGCGCCCAGCTCTCGGCCATCAAGCAGGCCAAGCCCGACATCCTCTACGTGCCGGCCTACTTCACCGAGGGCGCCCTGATCGCCCGCCAGGCCCACGAGCTGGGCATGAACATCCCCATGCTGGGCGGCGACGCCAGCCAGGCCGACGAGCTGATCAAGATCGGCGGCGACGCGGTGGAGGGCCTGGCCTTCACCACCCATTTCGACGAGAAGGGCGTGACCACCGATTCGGGCAAGGCCTTCGTGAAGAAGTACCGTGAGATCTACAGCGAGGCCCCGGACTCCTGCAGCGCCCTGACCTATGACGCCTACAATGTCCTGCTGGACGCCATCGAGCGCCAGAAGTCCCTGGAGTCCGCCGCCTTGGTCAAGGGCCTGGAGGACACTAAGAACTTCCCCGGCGTCACCGGGGTGATGACCCTGGTGGATCACAACGCGGTCAAGCCGGCGGTGATCCTGCACGTGGACAAGGGCCAGTTCGCCTACCAGGCCACGGTGCAGCCCTAAACCCGCTGTTATGGGCCGGGCGAACCGGGAGAGAGGAGGGGCGGCATGACGAGAGTGGCCAGGTTTGTCCTGGTGTTGGGCCTGTTGGCCTTGATCGCCGGCCCCGCCGCGGCGGCCGAGCCGGTCAAGATCGGCTTCCTCATCCCGGTCACCGGCCCGGCCGCGGCCTATGGCCAGGTCATCCTGGAGAGCGTCACCCTGGCCCAGACCAAGCTGGCGGAGGTCCTGGGCCGGCCGGTGGAGCTGATCACCAGCGACAGCCACAGCGACCGCATCGAGGCGGCCAACGCGGTCAACCGGCTGATCATGCGCGACAAGGTGGTGGCCATCCTGGGCCCCATGTCCAGCTCCGAGTGCCTGGCCGCCGGCCCGGTGGCGGAGAAATTCAGGATTCCCCTGCTCACCGCCTGGGGCACCAATCCCCTGGTCACCCAGGGCAAGCGCTACGTCTTCCGCACCTGTTTCGTGGACACCTTCCAGGGCCAGGTGGCGGCCAGTTTCGCCCGTCACAACCTGAAGGCCCAGACCGCGGCGCTGCTGCTGGACGTGAGCCGCGACTACTCGGTGGGCCTGGCCACGTTCTTCCGGAAGAGCTTCGTCGCCCAGGGTGGCAAGATCGTCGCCACCGCCAACTACAGCGAGGGCGACCAGGAGTTCGGCCCCCAACTGGCGGCGATCAAGGCCCAGAATCCCGAGGTGATCTACCTGCCCGGCTACCTGCCCGAGGAACCCCTGATCATCCGCCAGGCCCGGGAGATGGGCCTGACCCAGCCCTTCCTCAGCGCCGACGCGGCCCAGGCCGACGAGACCCTCAAGATCGGCGGCGCGGCGGTGGAGGGCCTGTACCTCACCACCCATTTCGACGAGCAGGGGGCCGGCAGCGAGGCCGGCCGGCAATACGCCCGCGACTACCGCCAGGCCTATGGCCGAGGCCCCGAGGCCCTGGGCGCGCAGGGCTACGACGGCTACCTGATCCTGTTGGACGCCATCACCCGAGCCGGCTCCACCGACCCCGAGGCGATCGTGGCCGCCCTGGAGACCACCCGGGACTTTCCCGGGGTCTGCGGGGCGACCAGCATCGTGGATCACGACGCGGTCAAGCCGGCGGTGATCCTGCAAGTCAAGCAAGGCCGGTTCCAGTACGTGACCACGGTGAACCCCTGACGCCGGCCGGCGTCGGGTCGCCCCTTCACCACAGGCGGGACCATGATTAGACTGACGCGCACCATCCTGACCCTCGGCCTGTTGGCGGGCCTGGCCAGCCCCGGTTGGGCGGCCGAGGCCGAGCCGATCAAGATCGGCTTCCTGATCCCGGTAACCGGTCACGCCGCCGCCTACGGGCAGTTGACCCGGGAGGGCGTGGCCCTGGCCCAGGCCAAGGTCAGGCAGGTCCTGGGCCGCCCGGTGGAGCTGATCGTCACCGACACCCGGGGCGACCGGGTGGAGGCGGCCAACTGCGCCAACCGCCTGATCCTGCGCGACAAGGTGGTGGCCCTCCTGGGTCCCATGACCAGCGTGGAGTGCCTGGCCGCCGGCCCGGTGGCGGAAACGGCCAAGGTCCCGCTCCTGACCGCCGGGGCCACCAATCCCCTGGTCACCCAGGGCAAGCGCTATATCTTCCGCAGTTGCTTCATCGATCCCTTTCAGGGCCGGGTGGCGGCCCTCTTCGCCAGGCGGGAGTTGCAGGCCCAGACCGCCGCGGTGCTGGTGGACGTGGGCCGCGACTACTCGGTGGGCCTGGCCAAGTTTTTCCGGCAAACCTTCACCGAGCAGGGGGGGCAGGTGGTCCTGACCGCCAGCTACAACGAGGGCGACCAGGAGTTCGGCCCCCAGTTGGCGGCGATCAAGGCCAAGAACCCCGACCTGATCTACCTGCCCGGCTACCTGCCCGAGGAGCCCCTGATCATCGGCCAGGCCCGGGAGCTGGGCCTGACCCAGCCCTTTCTCAGCGGCGACGCCGCCCAGGCCGAGGGCACCATCGAGATCGGCGGACCGGCGGTGGAGGGACTCTACTGCACCTCCCACTTCGACGTGGACGGGGCCACCAGCCCGGCCGGGCGCGAGTACGTGGAGCAGTACCGCCAGGCCTACGGCAAGGCCCCCGAGGGCCTGAGCGCGCCCTGTCACGATGGCTACCTGATCCTGTTGGACGCCATCGCCCGGGCCGGCTCCACCGACCCCGAGGCGATCGTGGCCGCCCTGGAGACCACCCGGGACTTTCCCGGGGTCTGCGGGGCGACCAGCATCGTGGATCACGACGCGGTCAAGCCGGCGGTGATCCTGCAAGTCAAGCAAGGCCGGTTCCAGTACGTGACCACGGTGAACCCCTGACGCCGGCCGGCGTCGGGTCGCCCCTTCAGCACAGGCGGGACCATGACCAGACTGACGCGCACCGTCCTGACCCTCGGCCTGTTGGCGGGCCTGGCTGGCCCGGCCCGCGCGGCCGAACCCATCAAGATCGGCTTCCTGGCGCCCATGACCGGCTCCTCCGCCGCCTATGGCCAGATGATGCGCGAGGGCGTGGCCCTGGCCCAGGCCAAGACCAGCCAGGTCCTGGGCCGGCCGGTGGAATTGCTGCTGGCCGACACCCGCAGCGACCGGGTGGAGGCGGCCAACGCCGCCAACCGCCTGATCATGCGCGACCAGGTGGTGGCCATCCTGGGACCCTTCTCCAGCTCCGAGGGCCTGGCCGCCGGGCCGGTGGCGGAAAAGGCCAGAATTCCGCTCCTCACCGCCTGGGGCACCAACCCCCTGGTCACCCAGGGCAAGCGCTACGTCTTCCGCACCTGTTTCGTGGACACCTTCCAGGGCCAGGTGGCGGCCAGCTTCGCCCGTCACAACCTGAAGGCCCAGACCGCGGCGGTGCTCCTGGACGTGGGCAGCGACTACTCGGTGGGCCTGGCCAAGTTTTTCCAGAAAAGTTTCGTCGCCCTGGGCGGACGGGTGGTGCTCAGCAGCCACTACAGCGGCGGCGACCAGGAGTTCGGCCCCCAACTGGCGGCGATCAAGGACCAGGCCCCGGACCTGATCTTCCTCCCCGCCGTCCTGCCCGAGGTCCCCCTGATCGTGCGCCAGGCCCGGGAGCTGGGCCTGACCCAGCCCATCATCTGCGGCGACTCGGCCCAGACCGAGGAGACCCTCCAGATCGCTGGGCCGGCCAGCGAGGGGCTATACTTCACCACCCACTTCGACGAGCAGGCGGTGGTGGGCGAGGCGGGCAAACACTATGTCCGCGAATACCGCCGGGTCTACGCCAAGACCCCGGACCCCCTGGGCGCGCCGGGTTATGATGGCTACCTGATCCTGCTAGAGGCCATGGCCCGGGCCGGGTCCACCGACCCCGAGGCCCTGGTGCGCGCCCTGGAGCAGACCAGGGACTTCCCCGGGGTCTGCGGCAATATCAGCATCGTGGGACGCGACGCGGTGATGCCGGCGGTGATCCTGAGCGTAAAAGATGGTAAATTCCAGTACGTGGCCACGGTGGAACCCTAGCCGCGTCCAACCGGCGCCCCCGGGCGTCCCGCAACCAAGAGAGCGACAGAACCACCCAGCATGGACGCCCTGCAACAGATCATCAACGGCCTGACCCTGGGCAGCCTCTACGCGCTGATCGCCATCGGCTACACCATGGTCTATGGCATCCTGCGCCTGATCAACTTCGCCCATGGCGACGTGTTGATGGTGGGCTGCTACATCGCCTGGTTCGGGGCGACCATGTTCGGCCTGCCCTGGTGGGCGGCCCTGATGGGCTCCATGGCCCTGACCGCCCTGCTGGGCGTGCTCATCGACCAGGGCGCCTACCGCCCCCTGCGCAAGGCCCCGCGCATCAGCGCCCTGATCACCGCCATCGGGGTCAGCTTCCTCCTGGAGAACCTGGGCCTGGTGGTCTTCGGCGGCCGGCCCAAGGCCTTCGAGCGGCCGGAGATCTTCAACCAGCTCCTGCAATGGGGCGACCTGCGGGTCCTGTCCCTGTCGCTCTGGGTGCCGGTCATCACCGCCCTGATCCTGGCCGGCCTGTTGTTCATCATCCACCGCACCCGCCTGGGCATGGCCATGCGCGCCCTCTCGCGCGACCTGGTCACGGTGCAGTTGATGGGCATCGACACCAACCGGGTGGTGGCCGCCACCTTCGCCCTGGGCTCGGCCCTGGCCGCGGCCGGCGGCATCTTCTGGGCCATGAAGTACCCCCAGATCAACCCCCTGATGGGCGTGCTGCCCGGGCTCAAGGCCTTCGTGGCCGCGGTGCTGGGCGGCATCGGCAACGTCACCGGGGCCCTGTTGGGCGGCCTGCTGCTGGGCATGTGCGAGATCCTGCTGGTGGCCTGGCTGCCGGAGCTGGCCGGCTACCGCGACGCCCTGGCCTTCGTGCTGCTGATCGGCATCCTGATCTTCCGGCCCAGCGGCATCATGGGCGAGGAGCTGCCGGAATGAGTCGCCTCTCCCGTTGGTTCGACCCCGGCCCCCTGCCGGCCCAATCCGAAAGCCGGGGCCGCGACAGCGGCCTGACCGTGCTGGGCTGCCTGGGCGCCGCCGCCCTGCTCTGGCTGATCGAGGCCCAGGGCGGCGGCTACGTGGTGCACATGACCACCCTGGCCGGGCTGTTCGCGGTGCTGGCCATCAGCTACAACCTGATCAACGGCGTCACCGGCCAGTTCAGCCTGGAGCCCAACGCCTTCGTGGCCTGCGGGGCCTATGTCACCGCCCTGCTCACGCTGTCCCCGGCCGAGAAGGAGATGACCTTCATCCTGGAACCGCTGGTCTGGCCCTTTGCCGTGATCAGCCTCTCCCTGCCGGTGGCCCTCGTCATCGCCGGCCTGGTCACCACCCTGATGGCTTTCGTGATGGGCTTCCCGGTCTTCCGGGTGCGCGGCGACTACCTGGCCATCGTCACCCTGGGCTTTGGCGAGGTGATCCGGGTGGTGGCCAACAACGCCCAGTCGGTGACCAACGGCCCCCTGGGCCTCAAGGGCATCCCCCATCTGACCAACATCTGGTGGGCCTGGGGCCTGGCGGCGGTGACGCTGTTCGTGGTGATGCGCCTGGTCAACTCCTCCTATGGCCGGGCCTTGAAGGCCATCCGCGAGGACGAGGCCGCGGCCGAGGCCATGGGCATCAACGCCTTCTGGCACAAAATGCTGGCCTTCACGGTCAGCGCCTTTTTCGAGGGCGTGGCCGGCGGCCTGCTGGGCCACCTCATCACCACCATCAGCCCCAGCCTCTTCACCTTCTTCCTCACCTTCAACCTGCTGATCATCATCGTGGTGGGCGGCCTGGGCTCCACCACCGGCGCGGTGCTGGCGGCAGTGCTCTTCACCTTCGGCGGGGAGTGGCTGCGGGTGGTGGAGGAGCCCATCTCCTTCCTCGGCCTGGACATCCCCGGCATCCCGGGCATGCGCATGGTGGTCTTCAGCCTGATCCTGATGGCCTTCATGATCTTCGCCCGCCAGGGCATCCTGGGCAAACACGAGTTCTCCTGGCGCTGGCTGCTGGGCCTGGTGCGCCGGCGGGGAGGCCGGGCATGACGCCTTCGGACCTGCTGCGGGTGGACGGCCTCACCTGCCGCTTCGGCGGTCTGTTGGCGGTGGACAGCCTGAGCTTCGTCCTGGGCCAGGGCCAGCTCATGGGATTGATCGGCCCCAACGGCGCGGGCAAGACCACGGTCTTCAACCTCCTGGCCGGGGCGGTGCGCCCCACCGGCGGCCGGGTCTTCTACCGCGAGCACGAGATCACCGGCAAGAAGGCCCACCGCATCAACCGCCTGGGCCTGGCCCGCACCTTCCAGAACATCCGCCTCTTTGGCGAGCTTTCCGCCCTGGACAACGTCCTGGTGGGCTTCCACGGCCACCTTCAGGCCAACTTCCTCTCCGCCATCCTGCGCCTGCCCGGCTATGTCGCGGCCGAGCGCCAGATGCTCAGCCGCTCGGCCGAGCTGCTGGACCTGGTGGGCCTGGGCGAACTCAAGGACGAGCGGGCCGGCAACCTGGCCTATGGCCAGCAGCGCCTGCTGGAGATCGCCCGCGCCCTGGCCACCCGGCCCAGCCTGCTCCTGCTGGACGAGCCCGCCGCCGGCATGAACCCCCAGGAAACCGCCCAGTTGGCGGTCCTGGTGCGCCGCCTGCGCGACGAGTTGGGCCTGACCATCCTCCTGATCGAGCACGACATGCACTTTGTCATGAATCTCTGCGAGACCCTGGTGGTGCTGGACCATGGCAAGGTCATCGCCCGGGGCGAGCCGGCCGCCGTGCGCTGCGATCCCGGGGTGATCGAGGCCTACCTGGGGGTGGAGGTCGACCTGGACGCCTGCGAGGCCCCCGGTGCTTGAGGTCAAGGGCCTGGAGGTGCGCTACGGCGGCATCGTCGCCCTGCGCGCGGTGGACCTGACCGTGGGCCGGGGCGAGATCGTCACCCTGATCGGGGCCAACGGGGCCGGCAAGTCCACCCTGTTGGGCGCGGTCAGCGGCCTGGTGCGCCCCGCCGCCGGCCAGGTCTTTTATCAGGGCAAGCCCGTGGCCGGCCAGAAGGCCCACCGCCTCTCCCGCCAGGGCCTGATCCTGGTGCCCGAGGGCCGCCGGGTCTTCGCCAACCTGGAGGTGGAGGAAAACCTCATTCTCGGCGGCTACTTCCGCCCCTGGGACCGCCACCAGCGCCAGGACCTGGAGCGCATCTACGCCGACTTCCCCCGCCTGGCCGAGCGCCGCCACCAGAAGGCCGGCACCCTCTCCGGCGGCGAGCAGCAGATGCTGGCCCTGGGCCGCGCCCTCATGAGCCGGCCCGCCCTGTTGATGATGGACGAGCCCAGCCTGGGCCTGGCCCCCCTCCTGGTGGCCGAGGTCTTCAAGATCATCCGCCGCATCCGCGACGACGGCGTGACCATCCTGCTCATCGAGCAAAACGCCGCCGCCGCCCTGACCATCGCCGACCGCGGCTATGTCCTCGAGAACGGCCGCGTGGTCCTCGGCGGACCCGGCCGCGAACTCATGGCCGACGGCCGGGTCCAACGCGCCTATTTGGGAATGGATTAGGGGGAAGAAGAGGGAGAGGGGGGCTAAGATTGCGGGGAAAACCCTTTTCTTTGGGGGCCCAAAGAAAAGGGTTTTCGACACCCCAGCCAGCGAAGCTGGCCGGGGACCCCGCCCCCGCACCCCTTTCCCAAAAGAAAGGCCGCTGGGGCTATAGGCTGGGCAAGGCTACGCGACCGCCCAGGTCGTCGCCTCCTCCGCAGGCGCAGGCCCTGGGGCCGTAATCGCCTTCCGGGGCCTCGCCCCGCTGCACCGCCTCATAGAGCGCGATCTGCTCGCTGATGCTCAACCCCGCGAAACGCCGCTCGCCC
>CALERA010000492.1 GCA_937908275.1 uncultured Desulfarculaceae bacterium
CATACGAGGTGTAGCCGTGACTGGAGTTCAGACGTGTGCTCTTCCGATCTAGGGCCGCGCGGCCTTCCTCGCGCCCCAACAAGGCCCCCAGCACCGCCCCGGGGGTGAGGTCAAAGGCCCCCAGGACCACCGCCAGATAGGCCACCAGCACGGTGGCCGCCAGGAGCAGCAGGCCCTTGACCAGGGAGCGGCGTCGCTGGTCATGGAAGCCTTGCAGGGCCCGCGGCGGAACGGGCTCCGGACGCAGGGCCGGTCCGCTGCGCGCGGCCGGGCTGGCGGTGTTCATGGCCGGCTCAGATCCTTTCCAGCAGGATGCGGTGGGCGGCCAGGCTCATGGAGCGCACCCGGGCGCGCAGGGAGACCTGGTCGCCGAAGATCGACACCAGGCGCACCTGGTCACCCTCCTCGAACTCCACCAGGTCCACGTCCTCCAGCAGAACCTCCTGGCCGCCGTCGTCCTGGGCGACAAAAACCGTGGCCTCGCACATGATCGACCTCCCGGAACCTCTCCCCCGCCGTGGTTCGGCGGCGGAAAAATAAAAACCGCCCCGGAAACCCCCTTCACGGGGAGGATTCCAGAGGCGGTGTCAGGCGATCCCAAGCGCCGGCTTCGTGCCGGCATGCTTGAAACCTAAAGCCGCCGGAGCGATCTGTCAACCGGGAAAGCGCCCCGGGGCCGCGCCGGCCGCGTCCGCCGGGTCGGGGTCCAGCGGACGCGGCCGGGGACGCGGTGGCTAGAAACGCACCTCCAGGCCCAGCATGCCGTTGATGCCGGGCATGGGGTAGTCCTTCTTGTAGGCGTATTCCTGGTCGGTGAGGTTCTCGCCGGCCACGAAGACGCTCCAGTCCGACTGCCAGGCCTTGAAGGCGTAGTTCAGCTTGGCGTTTATGATGGCGAAGCCGTCCACCTTGCTGCGCGCGCCGGAGTAGCGGAGGTCGGTGACATACTGCTCGGCCAGGTAGGCGCCGTCCAGGCTCAGGGTCAGGCCCCGGCAGATCTGCCAGTTGGCCCCCAGGCTGCCGCTCCACTCCGGGGCAAAGGGCAGGTCCCCGGGGTCGCTGTGCAGGTAGGTGCCGCCCAGGAACAAGGCCAGCTCCCGGGTGGGGGTCAGGGTGAGGGTGGCCTCGACGCCCTGGTTGTCGAAATCGCCCAGGTTCTCCCAGCGGGGGGGATAGGGCGGCGGGCTGAGGAAGATCAGGCGGTTGCTGCCCTTGTCCTTGAAATAGGTCAGGTCGGCCTTGACCAGCCTGTTGAAGCGCTGGCCCACCCCGATCTCGAAATGGTCCAGCTCCTCGGGCTTGAGATCCTTCCACAGGGTGCTGCCGCCCCAGAACAGGTTGGACTGCTGCACCACGTAGACCCCGGGATAGTTGTAGGTGTGGGCGAAGTTGGCGTGCAGCTCGGTCTCGGTCCGGCGCAGGACCAGGCCGGCCTGGTAGCCGGTCTCGGCCCCGTACTGGTTGTGGTCGAAGTAGCGCCCGCCCAGGGAGGGGATCAGGGTCCAGGCGCCCAGGCCGATCTCCTGGCTCAGGGCGGCGTAGGGCTGGGCCAGGCGGAAGGTCTCGCGCTGGCTCTGGTTCTGCTTGCCCGTGCCGCTGACGGTGAGCACCTTGCCCGAGATGTAGTCCTGGTCCCAGCCCAGGGTCAGGCTGCCGCCGCTCCAGGGCTTCAGGGTCTGGCCCAGGCGCAGGCCGTAGTTGTCGTAGTCGGTGCGGGTGTCGCTGCCGTCGCTCTGGTCCTGCCAGTCCAGGTGGCCCTGGTCCCAATAGGCCTTGGCCTGGCCCTGGCCCCAGGTGTTCTTGTTCTCCAGCTTCAGGATGGTGATGCGGTCCCGGGTCTTGAAGGTGCCGTCCCTGAGCTGGGGCTGGCCCTCGGGACCGGGGTCGTCGGCCCAATTGTGGGTGTGGTTGACCAACAGGCCCAGGCGCAGGGTCTGACCGATGCTGTAGCCCAGGTTGGCGTAGTAGTTTTCCAGCGAGCCGCCGGAATCCTCGCGGTGGCCGTCGCTGTAGCGATAGCTCTGGCCCAGCCAGTAATCGAAGCCCTGGACCTTGCCCGCGTGCTCGGCCACCTCCACCAGGGTGTTGTAGGAGCCCCCGGCGACCTTGAAGCGGGTGTAGTAGCCGTCCTCCTGCTTGTATTTGGGCAGCAGGTTCACCGCGCCAAAGGACATGTTGCCAAGAAGCGCCGGCTGGGCCCCCTTGTAGACCTGGATGGACTCCAGGTTGTCGATGCTCAGCACGTCCATCACCGAGTGGGTCCAGACCCCCACGAAGACCGGGACCCCGTCCAGCAGGGTGGCGATGTCCTGGCCGGGCCGGCCCGAGCCCAGGCCCCGGATGAAGATGGCCCCGCCCGCCCCGCCGCCAAAGGAGCCGATGGGGTTGTGCCGGCTGATGACCACGCCCGGGGTGCGGCGCAGGGCCGAGGGCAGGTCGTTGGCGTTCAGGTCCTCGATCTGCTTCTCGGTCACCACCGTGACCTGGCTGCCCAGGTCGTTGACCTGGTTGCCCGCGATGATGGGGGCCGAGACCACCACCTCGTCCAGTTTTTTGCCGGTCTCGGCCCAGGCCGGGCCGGCCGCGCTCAGCAGGATCAGGCCCGCCAGCCAGGCCCGGCCCACGCCCCCCCACGCCAGCGAATTGCGATGCGACATGCGCGAATCTCCCCGCCACCCCGGCGCGCCGCCTTCCTGACGAGCCTTGCGCGCGGTGGACCGGCCAACGGCCAGGGAACGCCACGGAATATTCCCGCGACCTTCCTGGCCTGGGTTGATCGAATCGGTTTGTTTTGGGGGAAATGACGCCTTCGGGCGTGAGTTGGGTTTGTCCTAACACGTCCGGGGAAACGGGTCAACCGTTTGCTGGGGTCCGGGTCCGGTCCCCGGCGATCGCAACCGCGGCGGCGCAGATCTGGCCCGACCCCGGAAGGCCGGGCCTGGAATCAGGCGTTGCCTTCGCGGGGGGCCAGACCCAGGAGCAGCACGTCCACCACCACGGCCATCAGGTTCCCGGCGTCCCGTTGGGTTTTACCCAGGTTGTCGGTCAAGAGAATGGGCAGACCGTCGCCCTGGTTCTCGGTCTGCAACTGCCCGTCCATCAGCAAACGGGCCAGGCCGTGCATCAGGGACCAAAGGATGCTGGCAAAGGCCAGGGTGTCGCCCGCGCGGAAAATCCCCTGGGCCTGACCGAACCCCACCATGGTCTGAAATTGGCCAAAGGCTTGTTCGGCCGCATCCCGCAAGGAGGGCGGGCGCTCGGTTTGGGTCAGGATCGAGCCGAACATCAGGCGATACAAGGCCGGATTGGTCAGGGCGAACTCCAGATAGCCCAGGCCGATGCCCACCAGGGTCTCCAAGGCGCTCTCCCCGCCCTGGCGCACGATCCCCTGGAATTTAACCGCCAAGTCGCGGAAACCCTGCTCCGCCACCGCGCAGAGCAACTCCTGTTTGTTCTGGTAGTGGCGATAGGCCGCCGTGCGCGACACCCCGATGCGCCGGCTGACCTCCCGCATGGTCACGCCGGCCAGCCCCTGCTCGGCGATGATCTGCAGGGTGGTCGTGATCAGCGTCCGGGGCAGGTCGCCATGGTGATACGGAGTATTGCCCTTTTTCATGGTCTCTCCGGCAAAGTTGACGGCACTTTTGTTGACCCAGTAAACATCTGGTCTGAACCTTAACCCGCGGGGCAAATGCCCCCCCGGGGCCAGACGAACCCATTGTAGTGTAATCAAAAGGAAATTCTACCACCTGACGAGGAATGTCAAGACCTTGCTGCTCCAACCTCCCGCCAATTTTTTATAGCATGGCGCCCGGCCTAAAATCTCGGCCCAAACCCGGCCCTGAATCCGCTGCCAGCCCGCGCATGCCGACAGGCCTTGCAGCGGCCAGAAAAAGCGGTTAGTATTTGCCTGACTGAACGCGTTCATCCTTAGAACGTGTTCACGTTTTACCGGAGAGCCTGGCATGCCGACAGTCCCAGACCAACCCAGCCCCCCCAGCCTGCGCCAGCGACGCAAGGCCGAGACCCGCCAACTCGTCCTAGAGGCCGCCAAGGCCCTGTTCGCCGAGCTGGGTTTCGCCCAGACCACCATCCGGGTCGTGGCTCGGCGGGCGGGGGTGGGCCTGGGCACGGTCATGAGTCATTTCCCGGACAAGAACGCCCTGCTCAGCGCCGCGCTCCTCACGGACTGGAACGCCACCCTGGCCCGGGCCATGGCCAGCCTGTCGCCCGACCAGTCCTGGCGGGACCAGCTCCTGCACCTCTGCGGGGCCTTTTTCGGCTACTACGCCCAACAGCCGTCGCTTTCCCGCGCCCTGTTGCGCGAGCAACTTTTCAATACCCAGGCCTGGACCACGGAATTGGCGGGCCTGGAGAACCAATCCTTGGCCATGACCGCCCAGGTCCTGGCCCAGGCCCAGGCCACCGGCCAGATCCGGGCGGGGGTGGACTGCCGGCAGGCGGCCGAGGCCCTGTTCGCCCTTTACCAATATGTGGTCTACACCGGCCTGGCCCAGGACCCGCCCGAACCCCAGGCCATGCGAGAGCGTTTGGGTGGGTTGACGGATTTGCTCCTGACCGGCCTGGCCGGGAGCGGAGCCTAGCTCAGCCCAGAAGAATCAAGGGGAGGAGAACCATGCTGGAGTTGGCCTTGCGCGGCGGCCGCGCCTATTGGGGATGGTTGACGGCCCTGGCCCTGCTGGTGGCGACGGGCTTGGGGGCCTATCTCTACCAGTACCATCACGGTCTGACCGTCACCGGCCTGAGCCGCGATGTCTCCTGGGGGCTGTACATCGCCCAGCTCACCTTCCTGGTGGGGGTGGCCGCCTCGGCGGTGATGCTGGTCCTGCCCTACTATCTGCACCACTACAAAGACTTCGGCCGCATCACCATTTTGGGCGAGTTCCTGGCGGTGACCGCGGTGGTGATGTGCATGCTCTTCGTCACCGTGGACCTGGGCAAGCCCGAGCGCCTGCTGAACATCTTCCTGCACCCCACCCCCAATTCCATCCTGTTCTGGGACGTGCTGGTGCTCAGCAGCTACCTGCTCCTGAACCTGGTCATCGCCTGGACCACCCTGGCCGCCGAGCGCAAGGAGCTGCCGCCGCCGGGCTGGGTCAAGCCCCTCATCTACCTCTCGATACCCCTGGCGGTCTCGATCCACACCGTGACCGCCTTCCTCTACGCCGGCCTGCCCGGCCGGGGCTACTGGCTCACCGCCATCCTGGCCCCCCGCTTCCTGGCCAGCGCTTTCGCCGCCGGCCCGGCGGTGCTGATCCTGCTCTCCCTGCTCATCCGCCGCCTGACGCCCTTTGACGCCGGCGAGCGCGCCATCCAGAGCCTGGCCAAGATCGTCTGCTACGCCATCATCCTGCACCTGTTCTTCTTCGCCCTGGAGGTCTTCACCGTCTTCTACAGCCAGATCCCCAGCCACATGAGCCACTTCGTCTACCTCTACCTCGGCCTGCACGGCCATGGCAACCTGGTGGCCTGGATGTGGGGGGCCCTGGCCATGGGTCTGTCGGCCATCGTCCTGCTGATCGTGCCCCGCTGGCGGCGGCGCAACAACCTGCTGGCCCTGGCCTGCGGCCTGGTCTTTGGCTGCACCTGGATCGACAAGGGCCTGGGCATGATGGCCGGCGGCTTCATCCCCAACCCCTTGCACGAGGTCCTGGACTACGCCCCCACCGGCGTCGAGATCATGATCGCCCTGGGCATCTATGCCCTGGGGGCCTTGCTGCTGACGCTGCTGTACAAGATCACCCTGGCCGTCAAGCTGGGCTCGCGGGCCTGAGCCGGGACGCTCCGCTCCGGCTCACCCCCGGATGCCCAGGAATATCTGGCGGATCTGCTCGGCCAACCGCCTGAAAGGCAAGCGCCCATCCTCGGGGTCTCCGGGGATGGGCGACTTGTCCCAGCGCCGGCGGTTGGTTATTTGGCCTTGTCGACCGCCCTGGTCGCGCACTCCGGACGGAGTCGTCCGTTCTCCTCCGCCCGAACCCGCCGGGGCTCGGTTTTCTGCCAGCGCAGCCGCCAGACCACCCGCATGGCCTCCAGGGCGATGGCGCGGCTCATCTTGGAGCAGCCCACCCTGCGGTCCACGAAGGTGATGGGCACCTCCACCAGGCGGGCCCGACGACGCCAGGCCCGCCAGTTCATTTCCACCTGGAAGGCATAGCCGTCGCTGACCACCTGGTCGAGGTTGATCGTCTCCAACACCGACCGGGGCCAGCATTTGAACCCGCCGGTGAGGTCGCGCAAGGGCAGGCCCAGCAGGCAGCGGGCGTACAGGCTTCCCCCCTGGCTGAGCAGGCGGCGTCCCAGGTGCCAGTTGACCACCTGCCCGCCCGGCACATAGCGCGAGCCGATGGCCACCGCTCCCTGGCGCCCCACCCGGAGCAGCTCCGGCAGGGCGCGGGGATCATGGGAAAAGTCGCAGTCCATCTGGGCCAGCAACCTGGCGTCGGTTTCCCACAGGCCCCAACTGAAACCGTCCACGTAGGCCGAGCCCAGGCCCAGCTTGCCCGGACGGCGCATCACGAACAAGCCGGGATAGACGGAGGCCATTTCCTCGGCCAGGCGGCCGGTGCCGTCCGGGGAGTTGTCGTCCACCACCAGCACGCCCAGGTCCTCGCCCAGGGAGAACAGGGCCTCCAGGAGGCGGGGGAGGTTGTCCGCCTCGTTATAGGTGGGCACCACGACCAAGGTTTCCACGACCGCCTCCGCGTTTAAGGCCGAGCCGCCCGGGCGTCTAGAATCCCGCGCCCGGTCTCGGCCAGGACTTTCTCGATTTCCATCCGTTTGGCGGCCAAGTCCCCGCCCAGGTCCGGATAAATCGAGATCTGGTCCACTTCCAACTCGCCCCGGCCAATCCCCAGCACCCGCGCCTCCAGGCGCACCGGCTCCAGATCGTTGCGCACCGGCAGCACCACCTCCTGGAATTCGCCCTCCGGCCCCGCCGCCGCCCATTCCAGGCGGGCCGTCTCGTCGTGGGGGCGATTCTGGTAGTGGCGGACCACGCTGAAGGCGGCCAAGGCTCCCGGGGACTCGCTCCGGCCGCGCACCCGGAAACTGACCAGATAGCCGCCGCGCAGGAAGAACTGCGGGAGCCAGACCTTGATGGCCTGCTCGGGATTGGCGGAGAGCGTCATGCGCCAAACCAGTCCGCTGCGGGCCTCGGGGCAGGCCACGGCCTGGCCGTCGCCGTGGTGGGCCTGCACCGCCGGCCAGATGAAAGCGCCATGCCGCCAACGCCAGGCATCGTCCCCCGCCAATTCCCCCCAGGCCGGGGGCCAGGGGGGCAGGCGGCCGGGCTGGGCCTGGCCCAATTCCGCCAACAGCGCGGGGTGGTTGGCCTCCAGGACGGCCAGGGTCCGGGCCGCGGGCTCGGCCAGGCCCAGGCGGGCCTGACACCAGGCCTTGTCCAGGAGCTGTCGAGGCGTGAGCTGGTCCAGAGGTCCGCAGCGGTCGAGCCAGGCCGCCGCCAGGTCCGGCTGGCCGGTCTCCAGGTAGGCCCGGGCCGCGTCCAGGGGAGTGCGCAGCTCCCGCAAGCAGGGCTGGCCGGCCAGGCCTTCGATGCGCAAGGCGTCTGCGCCGGGACCGGCTCCCCGCTCGGCCAGGGAGATGACCTGGTCCTGGCCGGCCTGGACCGCTACCTTCTCGGTTTGCAGGCCTTGGCGCAGGCCCAGGGCTCCCTGGCCGCTGAGCAGGGCCAGGCCGACGCCCTCCCGGTTGGTCCCGGTGTGGGCCTTTTCCTCCAGCACCAGGGTTCTCCCGTCGGGCCAGACCTCGCGGTGGGGCAAGGGGCTGGCCAAGAACCACCGCGCCAGCATGAGTTGGGGCGCCTCCCAGTCCGGCGCGGCCAGGATCGCCCGTCGCAGACAACCCAGCCAGGCCGCCCAATCCACCCGGCCCGCGCGATAGGCCGCCGGGACCCCGGGGAAGCGGGGATGGGGACCCTTGGGCTCCGCGAACCAGGGGCTCAACTGCTCCTGGGCCTGGCGGTAGGCCTCCCGGGCCGAGGCGGGCGGTTGATAGCCGCCGTCGGGGGACAAATGGCGGACGAAAATCTCCGCCAGGGGCGGCTGGATGGCCTGGTCCGGGCCAGGAGCGAAGGCCAGGCGCAGATAACGGGCCGCGCGGGGCGTGAAGTTGATCTCCAGGGCCTTGTTGTCCCGCAGGCGCGGCTGCCCCTGCTCCCAAACCAGACCCACCAGGCAGACTCCTTGGGCGGCGGGCTGCCAGGCCTGCCCATCCTGGGATGATTCCAGACGCAGGCCGATGGTCTGGAAGGGTTGCGGAGCCGCGTCCGGACCGAGCAGGAGAGTGATGCCGCTGACCTCCAGCGCCTGCCCCAGGTCCAGGGCCAGTCCGGTGAGGGGCTGGGGGGACAGGGGCCAGACCGTGGCCTGGTCGCGGTCGGCCAGGAAGCGCTCCAGGCCCTGTTCGCCGGTCCCGGCGCTGATGCGCAGGTCCTGGACGGGGACCGGCTGGCTGGCGGGCGGCGGGACGAAGCCACACCAGAAAACCTGGGCTCCCACCTGGCCGCGCTTGGCCTGGCCGCCCAGCATGGCCAGGCCCTCGGCCATCTCCCGCGGCTGGGGATTGCCCAGCTCCTGGCTGGTGATCAGGGCGATGCGGGGCGAGGCGTCCACCGCCGCCAGGTAGTCATAGTTGCGCCAGCCGAAGTAATCGGCGCAGAGGATGGACTCGGCGCTCTCGAAGGCCAGGGTGTAGGCGATGCGGCCCTGGGCGTAGGCGTGGCTGACGCCCTCGGCCTTGAGCGCGGCGATCAGCCCATCCACCGGCCGCGCCGCGTTTTTCTGGGCCACCTGCAGGAAAAGATAGTGGGCGCCGAGGTTGTAGGCGCACAGACCCGCCACCAGGCCCACCCCCGCGACCCGACGCCAGCACCAGGCCAAATCCAGCCAGACCGCCACCAGCACCGCCAGCGGGGGGAACAGCGCCTCGGCGTAGCGGGTGAAGCCGGTGGCTCCATAGCTGCTGGCGGCGTGGGCCAGCATCCCGGCCAGGAGCGCGCCCACCACCAGGTCCAGGGGTCCCTGCAGCGGCCAGCGCCAGCGGAACAGGCGCGCCAGCCAGCGCCCGGCCACCCCCAGGGCCAGGCCCAGCACCGGCAGATAGACCAGCAGGATCAGCCCCCAGACGGCGGGGCGGGGCAGCATGGCCTCCACGCTCCAGCGGTCCCACCAGGCCCCCAGCAGGCTGGGCAGCCAGACCCCCAGGAGCAGGCCGTACAGATTGCCCAGGACCTGGCCCGAGCCGGGCTCGATGGCCCGGAAGGTCATGAAATCATGGGTCAGGTTCCACCACCAGAAGGGAGCCGAACCCAGCAGGAAGCCGGCCAGCATCACCCAGGGAGTCCAGCCGCGCAAAAGGCGCGGCCGGGCCGCCAGAAGGCCCAGGACGCTGGCCGCCAGCAGGGAGGCCACCAACAGGCTGCACCACCAGCCCAAACCGGCGACCACGCCAATGCCCAGCGCGAGCCACCGCGGCCGGGAGGGCGGGCGGAAGGCCAGCCGGCAGGCGCCATACAGCACCACGGCCGAGGCGGTGACCGCCTCCAGGTGTCCGCCGGTGGCGTATAGCCCATCGAAGCTGAGGAACAGGGGCGGCAACGCCCAGAACAAGGCCGCCAGCAGTCCCAGGCGCGGGCCGCCCACCTCCCGGCCCAGGCCATAGACCGCCAACAAGGCCAGGCAACTGACCAGGATGAGGGTGTTGTGCAGGGCGAAGATGGAGGGGCCGAACAGCCAGAAGACCCCCGCCGCCAGCAGGGGCTCCAGGGTGCCCATGTAGGGCTGGCCCCAGAAAAAGGCCTGGAAATCGCCCCGCAGCCAGTGCAGGGCCATCAGGCCGGTGATGGATTCGTCATAGTCGGCCTGGTCCAGCAGGTGGCTTTGCGCCAGCAGCCAGCGGACCAGGCAATGCAGGACCAGCAGCCCGACCAAAACCAGGTAATGGCGGACCCGTTTATCGTCAACCAACCCGACGCCAGGCATCTTGTCCCACTCCAGCGCATGGCGCCCAGCCAAACGCCGGCCCCAGGTGATCAGGGTGTGAACAGGTTGAAGAAAAGGGCAGGCAAACAACCGGCTGAATCCTGGCCGCACCCCACCCTCCAGCCCGGCGGCGGGTCGGCTGGCAGGGTCTTCCGCCTTGGATTTTCTGGGCCTATCTTGGCAGGAGCGTGAAGGTAGGTAAAGTACTATTAAAGTGCAGGTTAATTACAGGTAGTAACTGTAATTAATCCCAACTTAGGCCAGGGCCAGCAATTCCGTCTGCAATCGCTTTTTGCAGCCGGGACCCAGGCCCAGCTTGGCCCGGATGTTCTGGCGATGGAACACCACGGCCCGGGGCGAGACGTGCAGCAGTTCCGCGATCTCCTTGGTGCTGCGGCCGTCGCGGATCAGGTTGGCGATCTGCATTTCCTTGGGGGTCAGGCCCAGATTGGTGGAGGACAGGCGGCGGGTGAACTGGGAGACCAGGTTGCGCAGGTTGGACTCCATGATCTCGGCCTGGACCTGCTGGTCCGGATTGAGGTTCATGGTCAGCAGGCTTTCGAGGTAGGGCAAGATCAGGTGCCGGACGTTGTCCAGGATCTGGTCTTCCATGTCGACCCGGAAACGCTCCTGCTGCTTGAGCAGCACCTGCAAGGCCGCGTTGACCTCGTTGAGTTCGCGGGTTTTGGCCCTGAGCTCCCGCTCGCTTTGCCGCAGGGCGAGTTCGGCGCGTTCGCGCTCCCGGATCTCCTCGGTCAGGTTGTGGTTGGCGGCGCTGAGTTCGGCGGTCCGCTCCTGCACCCGGTGATCCAGACGCTCCAGGGTCTGGCGCAGGGCGTCCTCGGCCTGCTTGCGCAAGGTGATGTCGTTGTTGATCTCCAGGATGGTCAGGGGCTGACCGGAGCCGTCCCGGCGCAAGGCCCAGCGGCTGGCCACCACGATCCGGCTTCCGTCCTTTTTTTTGTGGATCAGCTCGCCCTCCCAGCGCCCCTGGTGCTCCAGCTCGGATTCAATCTCCGCCAGCGGAGCCGGGAATTGGGTGTCCAACAGGGTGTGGGTCACCTGGCCCAGGGCCTCTTGCCGGGACCAGCCATAGGTTTCCTCGGCCCCCCGGTTCCAGAACAGGATCACGTTGTCCAGATCGCGCACCATGATGGTGTCATGGGCCAATTCCAGGAGTTCGGTCTGCTCCTGCAGGGTCGCCGCCTGCCGGCGCAGGGACTCCTCCACCCGGACGTGTTCGCGCGCGGCTTGCTCCAGGATGGCCAACCGGGTGCGCACCCCTGCCAATTCCCGCTGTAGCGCCTGGTGGGCGTTGTCCTCGGCCGTCATGCCTTGACTCACTCCGCTGGCTGATCGCTCCGTCCACCAGGCCTCGCCGTCCACCTCGGGGAGCGGCGGGGGTGGTGGGGTGGGTGAGCCCTTGATTATACCGGCTGGAGCGCCCGCCGGACCCGGCCGCCAGCCTGTCGCATGGTCGCTTCGCAACAATCTGCTGTCACGCCTAAAACTGCAACCATTCCCGCGCGACACCCGCGCGGCGTCGCGCGAGGACCGAGGCGGCCCCGGCTGGTGGGGGCGGCTCCCCTGGCTTGCCTCTGGTTCAGGCCCGGCCATGGGCCGCCCCCCGCAGCGCGAAAGCCGCGTCCTGGGCCAGCTTCAGGCCCCCCACCATGACCATGATGATCTCCAGGCGGCCCACCAGCATGGCCAGGGTCATGGACCACAGGGCCGGGGCCGGGGTGGTGGGGGAGGAGACGCCCACCGAGAGCCCCACCGTGCCCAGGGCGCTGGCGAACTCGAACAGGCTGTCGGACAGGGAATAGCCGTACAGGGTCAGCCAGAGGACCCCGGCCAGGTAGATGGCCAGATAGAGGAAGATGAAGACCCCCACCTGGCGCAACAGGCCGTCGTCGATCAGCTCGCGCTGCTCGCCCTGCCAGATCTCGGGCCGGGTCACCACGTTGGCCGGCAGGATCAGGCGGCGCACCTCCCAGAGCGCGGCGCGATAGAGCACGTAGATCCGCAACTGCTTGATGCCGCCGGCGGTGGAGCAGATGCCGCCGCCGATCAGCATCAGCCAGGTCAGGATCAGGACCGCGGCCGGGTTCCAGCGATCGTAGGGGATGGAGTTGAACCCGGTGGTGGTCAGGGCGCTGACGGTCTCGAAGACCGCCACCCGCAGGGCCTTTGCCCAGGAGGGGAACATGGCGGCCGTGGCGGCCAGGAACATCCCGGCCACGGCCAGGGGCAGCAGCAAGGCCATCAGGCGCACCTCGCCGTTACGCACCACCGCCCGCCAGCGGCCCTTGAGCAGGGCGTAGCTGGTCAGGAAGTTGAGGTTGCCCAGGATCATCAGGGCCACCAGCACCGCCTCCACCCAGGCCTGGTCCCAATAGCCGATCTGCTCGGCGTGGGTGGAGAAGCCGCCGGTGGAAACCGCGCAGATGGAGTGGTTCACGGCGTCGAACCAGGTCATGCCGCACAGGCGCAGGGCCACCGTCCCGGCGGCGATATAGCCCAGGTAGATGCTCCAGACCAGGCGCACCGAGCGCTTGACGTGGGGCACCAACTGGCGGTCGCGGCCCTCGGCCGAGCTGAGCCCCGCCCCCACCGGCCCGCCAAAGGCGGCCAGCATCATGATGGCCAGGCCCGCCCCGCCCACCAGTTGCATGATGCTGCGATAGAGCAGCACCAGATGGGAGGCGGCGGCCACGTCCACCACCGAAAGCCCGCAGGTGGTCCAGCCGCTGATGGCCTCGAAGGCGGCCTGGGAGAAGCTCAGGCCGGCGGTGGGCATCAGGGGCAGGGCCCCCACCACCATGGCCCCCAGCCAGGCCAGAAGCACGATCACCGCGCCCTCGGCCAGGGTCAGGGGCACCGGCTCCCGGGGGCGCAGGACCAGCCAGAGCCCTCCGCCCCCGGCCATCAGGCCCAGGCCGGGGGCCAGGAAGGCCGGGGCCTGGCCAATCTCCTCCGGCCAGGCCAAGAGGGCCAGCAGGGGCGAGAGGACGAACAGGCCCAGCAGCAGGTGGATCAGGCCGGCGTAGGCCAGGATGGCGCGATAGCGCGCGCGCAGGAAGGCGGCTTGACGTAGGGGTTGCACTTCAGGCCTCGTCCCCCAGCAGGCAGCGCATGGCCGGGGCGTAGCTTTCGGGAGTGGTCAGGATGATCAGGCGGTCGCCCTCGGCCAGGCGGTCCGGCCCCCGGGGCACCAGCACCGCCTCGCCCCGGATCACGGCGCCGATCAGCGAGCCCGGGGGCATGGCCAGCTCGGCGAGCGAGCGGCCCACCGCCGGCAGCCCGGCGTGCAGGGCCACTTCCGAAACCGTGACCTTGCCCTGGGCCAGGGGCATCAGGTTGACGATCTCGTCGAACCCGGCCTGCTGCTCGATCAGGGTGGCCATGATGTGGGTGGTGGAGAAGGCCACGTTGATCCCCAACTGGCGGAAGACCTCCAGGTTCTCGGGATCGTTGACCAGGGCCAGGGTGCGCGGCACTCCGAACATCTTGGCCGCCAGTTGGCAGGCCACCAGGTTGTCCTGGTCCCGGGGGGAGATGGCCAGCACCGCCTCGGCCTCCCGGGCCCCGGCCGCCTCCAGCACCGGCGGATGGCTGCCGTCGCCGCAGAGCACCAGGGCCTTGACCTCGCGCGAGAGCCGCTCGCACTCGCCGGGATCGCGGCTGACGATGGCCGGGTGATGGCCCTTGCTGATGAAAAGCTTGGCCAGGAAGTAGACCACCCGGCCCCCGCCGATGATGATGATCTTCATCGGGTCGCCTCCCCGCTCCGGCGCAGGGTCTCCAGCAGGGCCTCCCCGGCCAGGGTGGTGGGGCAGACCGTCTGGATGCCGAACTGGCGGTAGGCCTCCTCCCGGGCGGGATCGGCCACCCGGGCCATGACCCGGGGCACCGCGAAGACCTTCTGGCCCACCTGGGCCACCATCAGGTTCACGTTGTCCTCCTCGGCCACCGCCAGCAGCAGGTCGGCCTTGTCCAGCCGGGCCTGGCGCAGGATCTCGGACTCCACCGCGTCGCCCACCAGCTTGAAGCCGCTGAACTGGGCGTCCAGGGCCGCGAAGGCCTCGGGCCGCAGGTCGATGACCACCACCCCATGGCCCTGGGCGCTGAGGCCGTTGGCCAGGTGCGAGCCCAGGCGGCCGCAGCCCACGATGACGATGAAAAGGCTCTTGGCCATGTTTTCTCTCCGGACCTAGCGGCCCTTTTCCCCGCTGTCGTCTTCCCAGGCGATGCCGCCCTGCCCTCTATGGCTGACCAGGCGCTCCAGGTTGGCCTGGGCCGGGGCGTAGGTGGGGTCCACCTCCACCGCCAGGCGGTAGTTACGCAGGGCCTCGTCGCGGTCGTGCAGGATCTCGTGCAGCGCCCCCACCAGGTTGAAGCCCTCGGCCCGGTAGGGGTCCAGACCCACCGCCTTGCGGGCATGATCCAGGGCGGCGCTGAAGTTGCGCCGGCGGATGGCCTGCTTGGCCAGCTCCAGGCGGCCGCGGTAGTCGCGGGCGTCGGCCTCGGTCAGGGCCTCGCGGTGGGAAACCCGGCTGACCAGCTCCCGGATCTCCTCCGGCGAGAAGGGCTTGGCGATGAAATCCACCGCCCCCAGCTTCATGGCCTCCACCGCGCGCTCCACGCTGCCGTAGGCGGTGATCATGATCACCGCCACGTCGGGGCGCTCCCGGCTGGCCCGCTCCAGCACCGCCATGCCGTCGATGCCCGGCAGGCGGTAGTCCAGGATCATCACCCCGATGCTGGGGTCCGCCAGCATCTCCAGGGCCTCCTCGCCGCTCAGGGCGGCCAGCACCGGCCGGGCCAGGGGCTTCAGGGCCTGGCCCAGGGAAAGCCGGATGTTCTTCTCGTCGTCCACCACCAAGATCGTGTCCTGGCTCATATTGTTTCTCCGCGGCCCGGGGCCGGGGCGGCCAGGGGCAAGGTGAAGGTGAAGGTGGCGCCCTGGCCGGGGCTGGATTCCACCCAGATGCTCCCGCCCATGGCCCGGATCAGCTCCCGGCACAGGGCCAGGCCCAGCCCGGCCCCGCCGGGAGGTCCGTTGCCAGCCTGGGAGAATTTCTCGAAGATGCGGGCCTGCTGTTCCGGGGGGATGCCCACGCCGTCGTCGGCCACCCAGACGTGCAGGAACCCGCCGGCCGCGTCTCCCCCCACCCGGACATGGCCCCCGGCCGGGGTGTAACGCAGGGCGTTGCCGACCAGGTTGGTCAGCACCCAGGTGAGCTTGTGGGGGTCGCCCAGGGCCGAGGGCAGGTCCGGGGGCATCTCCAGGATCCGCTCCGCGCCCTTGTCCCGGGCCTGGGGGGCCAGCACCTCCAGGGCCTGGCGGGCCAGGGCCGGCAGGGAGGCCGGGACCCGGGCCAGGTTCAGGCGGCCGGACTCCAGGCGGGAGAGGTCCAGGAGGTCGTCCACCAGGGCGCGCAGGCGCTGGGCCTCCTCGCGGGAGCCGGCCAGCAGGGCGCGCTCGTCGGCGTCCAGCTTGGCGGCGGCGGTCTCGTCCAGGCTGCCCAGGCCCAGGATCATGGCCGCCAGGGGGGTGCGCAGCTCGTGGGAGGCGGTGAGCACGAACTCGCTCTTCAGGCGGTCCAGCTCCCGCAGGCGGGTGACGTCCTGGAACAGGGCCACCGCCCCCACCAGGCCCCCGCCCTCGCCCCGGGCGGCGGTGACCGAGACCTGGAAGTGCCGGCGCTCGGGTCCCTGGCCCACGGTCATCAGGCGGGGCTCTCTCTCCCGCGAAGGCCCGGTCTCGGCCGGGGAGACCGCCGCCCGCAGGCGGTCGAAGAGCCCCCGGTCCGGCACCACCTCCAGGACGTGGCGGCCCAGGACCTCGGTGCCGGCCACCCCCAGGGCGGCGGCCCCGGCCGGGTTCAGGCCCACCACGCGATAGTCCTTGTCCACCACCAGCAGGCCGTCGTGCACGCTGCGGATGATGGCCTCGTTGCGCCGCTGCTCGGCCACCAGGCGCTCCACGTTCAGGGCGTGGAAGTCCCGGAGTTTGGCGGCCATGCCCACGAAGTCCCCGGCCAGGCGGCCCAGCTCGTCGCCGGAGTCCACGCTCAGGCTCACGGCGTAGTCCCCGGCGGCGATGCGCCCGGCCGCGGCGGCCATCTCGCCCAGGGGGCGGGTCAGGCGGTGGGAGAGCAGGAGGCTGAAGATCAAACCCAGGGCCACCGCGCCGGAGCCGATGGCCAGGGTGGACCAGACCGCCCGCCGGCCCATGACCTGGGCCTGGCCGGAGTAGGCGAACATCGCCGCCTGGTTCAGGTCGCGCAGGGCCTGGCAGTGGTCGCGGGTGGCCAGGAAGGCCGGCAGGAGGGCGCGGTGATAGAGCTCGCCCAGGTCGGCCCGGGAGCCGGCCAGGCCCTGCTCCAGGTGGGCCACGGCCTCCAGGTAGGCCCGGTAGCTGGCCTCCAACCGGGCCAGGAGGTCGCTCTCGCCGGTCACGGTGATGTTGGCCTTGGCCCGGCCCAGCCATTGCCAGACCTCGGCCTCGCCCTCGCCCAGTTGGCGGCGGCCTTCCTCGCCAAAACCCAGGGCCAGCAGCAGCACCGCGCTGTCCTGGCGCTCCAGGGCGGCCAGCATGTTGTCCGCGGCCAGGATGCTGGCGTAGTTCTCCTTGAGGATGCGCTCGGCCGCGCTGGAGAGCTGGCCCAGGTTGATCACCGCCCAGAGGCAGACCAGGGCCACCAGGAGCAGGCCCGCGCCATAGCCGGCCAGGATCTTGCCGCGCAGGGTTTTGGGGGGAAGGTTCAATTGCCGTTTTCCGCCTGGCGCGGGGCCAGGAAATAGGGACAGGCCTGGTGGGAGGGGTGCTCGCAGAGCTCCAGCAGGCGATCGCGCCCCAGGACCAGGCGGTTCAGGTAGGCCCCGCAATAGGCCAGTTCGTGCGTGTCATCCACTGGTTGGTGATTCAGGAACGGGCAGATATCCAGCAGCACCTGGGCCAGGGACTGGCCGGGATGCTCCGGCGGAGGGACCACCGGCAGCCTGGCCCCGGCGGGACGAAACACCACCCACCGGACCCCGGCCTCGGCCAGGGAGGCCAATAGGCCCCGGTGACGCTGGGAGACCACCGCCACCAGGGGCAGTGGGCCGGACAGCGGGTGCCGGGCCAGGGCCTCGCAGAGCTCCACCGCCTTTTTGCGCTGGCCCAGGTCCGCGCCCGAGACATAGACCACCAGCCCGCTGGCGTGGCCCTGGGTGGCCCGGGACAGGAACGCCACCGGATCGTCGCTGACCCACAGGCCGGCCTGGTCCCGCCAGTCCGCCGGGGCGGTGGTCTTGTAGATCAACCGTTCGCGCGCCTCGTCCACTCCCGCCACCTTTCTCCCCCACCGGCCCGCCGTCGTGGCGGCCTGGCCCGGGGAAGAGCATGGAATGGACCAAGCGAATTTTTTACGGTGTTATCTAGTGGTTGGGCTCGAAAATGCGCGCCGGGGGCCGCCCGGCCCGGCTAATCCCGAATTTTGCAAGGCCAGCGCGCCGCAAAATTCAGGAAATCAGTCCAACTGATACTTCTTGCGCTTGCGCCAGAGGGTGGCGGGGTCGATGCCCAGGATCGCGGCCGCCTCCTCCATGGTGCGGGCCTGGACCAGCACCTGGCGGATGTGGGCCCGCTCCACCTCGGCCAGGGAGCGCCGGTCCGCCCCGGGCTCGGCCTGGTGGCTGGCCAGGTGGGGGGGCAGGTCGGCCGGGGTCACCTGGCCGGAGCGGGCCACGATCGCCGCCCGCTGCATGGCGTTCATCAGCTCGCGCACGTTGCCCGGCCAGGGGTAGTGATTCATCAGGGCCAGGGCCTCTTCGGATAACTCCTTGGCCGGACGGTTGTTTTCCTTGCAGTAGCGCTTGAGGAAGATCTCGGCCAGCAGGGCGATGTCCTCCGGCCGCTCCCGCAGGGGCGGCAGGCTCAGCTCCACCACGTTGAGGCGATAGTAGAGGTCCTCGCGGAAGACGCCCTCTTCCACCGCCCGCTCCAGGCTGCGGTTGGTGGCGGCGATGATGCGGGCGTCCACCCGCAGGACCTTGGTGTCGCCCAGGCGGCTGAATTCCCGGCTTTGCAGGAAGTGCAGGAGCTTACCCTGGATGGCCGGCGACATCTCGCTGACCTCGTCCAGGAACACGGTGCCGCCGTCGGCCTCGGCCAGCTTGCCGCGCTTGTCGGCCACCGCCCCGGTGAAGGCGCCCTTGACGTGGCCGAAGAGGTCGCTCTCCAGCAGGTTCTCCTGCAACACCGTGCAATCCACCCGCACGAAAGGCCCCTCCTGGCGCGGGCTCCAGTCGTGGATCAGGCGGGCCACCACCTCCTTGCCGGTGCCGCTCTCGCCGCTGAGCAGGATGCCGGCGTTGGAATCGGCCACCTGGCGGGCCAGGCGCAGCAGGGAGCGCATCCGCCGGGAGCGGGTGAAGAGGTCGCCCTGGCGCTCCACCCCCTTCAGGCGCAGGCGCAGGCGCTCCACCTCCTGCTCCAGGCCCTCCACCCGCCGGATCATGTCCAGCACGTGCTCGATCTGGGCCGGGGTGAAGGGCTTGGCCAGGTAGTCGAAAGCCCCCAGCTTCACCGCCTTGACCGCGGTTTCGATGGTGGCGTGGGCGGTGATGATGACCACGTAGGCCCGGGGTTGGCGGGCCGCGATCTGGCCCAGCACCTCCAGGCCGTCCAGGTCCGGCAGCTTGAGGTCCAACAGGACCACGTCCGGCTTCTCGGCGGCGAAGCGCTCCAGGGCCATCTGTCCGCTATTGGCCGCCACCACCGCCAGGCCCTGGTCCTCCAGGCATAACTCCAGCGTGGTCAGGATGTTGCGGTCGTCGTCCACCACCAGGACCTTGCGCATGGCCTCACCCCTGCTCCACGGGAATCCAGAAATCAAAGGTCGCGCCCTGGCCCGGCTGGCTGGTCACGCTGATGTCGCCCTGGTGTTGCTCCACGATCTCCTTGACGATGGCCAGGCCCAGGCCCACGGTGCCCATGGCCTCGCGCTCG
>CALERA010000493.1 GCA_937908275.1 uncultured Desulfarculaceae bacterium
CGTGCCCAAGCTGCACCCGCAGCAGACCTATCCGGTGGACATCCACGCCCCGGCCGAGGCGGCCTACATCCTGGGCCAGGCGGCCCCCGGCGACGAGACCGCCCGCCGCGCCCTGGCCAACTTCATCCCCTGGTTCCTGGAGCGCTGCGTCAATCCCGACGGCAGCTTCATCGCCCGTCTGGACCTGGTGGAGGGCCGCGAGGAGGCCCAACGCTTCCCCTACCTGCGCTGGGGCCAGGCCTGGACCCTGCGCGGGCTGACCAGCGCCCTGGCCGCCTCCCTGTCCCTGGGTGGCAAGGTCCGCTAGCCTATGTGCGGCATCGCCGGCATCTATGAACTGCGCGGCCCCGGCTCCTCGGAGCTGGGGCCGGTTTTAGGCCGCATGCTGGACGTGATGGCCCATCGCGGGCCGGACGACCGGGGCCAGGAGCGGCTGGAAAACCTCTGGCTGGGCCACCTGCGCCTGTCCATCCTGGACCTGAGCCCCCGGGGCCACCAGCCCATGAGCGTGGCCGGCGGCCGCCTGGTCATCTCCTACAATGGCGAGGTCTACAACTACCTGGAGCTGCGCCGGGAGCTGGAGGCCATGGGCGCGCGCTTCGTGAGCGACAGCGACACCGAGGTGATCCTCCAGGCCTACGCCCATTGGGGCCTGGATTGCTTCCCGCGCTTCAATGGCATGTGGGCGGTGGCGATCTGGGACCGCCCCTCCCGCCGCCTGGTGCTCTGCCGCGACCGGGTGGGCATCAAGCCGCTCTACTACTGCCTGGATGGCGAGCGCCTGGCCTTCGCCTCGGAGGTCAAGGCTCTCCTGGCCTATCGCCGCCTGACCAGGCTGCCCCTGGAGCTGGACCAGGCCGCCCTGGAGACCTACCTGCGCACCGGCCTGGTGGACGGCCTGGAGGAGGGCTTCTTCCGGGGCGTCAAGCGCCTGAAGCCCGGCCAGTGCATGGTCTGGGAGGAGGGCCGCCAAGTGGCGACCCCGCCCTACTGGGACCTGCCCGCCAGCGCGCTCGGGTTGCGCCAGGCCCAGGCCGGACGCGGGGACGAGGACCTGGCCGAGGAGCTGCGGGCGCTGTTGGGCGACGCCATGGCGCTGCACACCCGGGCCGACGTGCCGGTGGGGGTCTGCCTCTCCGGCGGGCTGGATTCCAGCGCGGTGGCGGCCCTGGTCAGCCCCCATATCGCCAGCCTGGACACCTTCACCGCCTGGTTTCCGGAGGGTGAGGAATACAACGAGCTGGAGCACGCCGCCAAGGTGGTGGAGCGCTACGGCCTGAACTCCTTTCCCACCCAGGTGCGGGGCGAGGCGCTTCTGGACAAGCTGCCGGACCTGCTCTGGCACCTGGACGAGCCCACCCTGGCCATGGGGGTCTATCCCCAGTGGCACGTGATGGAGGAGGCGGCCAAGCGGGTCACGGTGGTGATGGACGGGCAGGGCGGGGACGAGATCTTCGCCGGTTACGACTTCTACGCCCCGCGCCGGCTCTATGGCCTGCTGCGCGAGGGCCGGACCAAGGAGTATCAGCGGACCCTGGCCGGCTGCGCCGCCAACTATGGCCGCGAGCGGGCCGACTCCCTGGGCCAGGAGGTCAAGGCCCTGTTCATGCAGGACGCCGCCAGCCAGTTGCCGGAGATTTTCCCCGGCCATCTGGACAACATGCTCTTCCAGGAACTGACCGTCAGCCGCCTGCCCGCGCTCCTGCGCTACGAGGACCGGCTGTCCATGGCCTTTTCCATCGAGTCGCGGGTGCCGCTCCTTGACTACCGCCTGATCGAGTTCGCCTTTGCCCTGGACGAGGGGCGCAAGGTGGGGCCGGGCTGGTCCAAGCACCTCTTTCGCCAGGCCCTGAGCCGAGTCCTGCCGGCCGAGGTGGCCTGGCGCAAGGACAAGAAGGGCTTCCCCACCCCCTTCGCGGTCTGGGCCGACCAGGGCCTGCGGGAGGCCATCCGCGACCTGCTCCTGGGCGGGCGCTCCTGGCTGGCCCAGGCCCTGGGCCGCCAGCCCATCGAGGGCCTTTTCGCGGCCTGGGACCAGGGGAGCAAGGACCACTGGACCCTGTGGCGCCTGCTGAGCCTGGAGCTGTGGCAGCGGACCTACCTGGCCCGCCTGGACCACGAGCTGGCCCAACCCGCCGGTCAGACCCACACCCGGCCGCCCCGGGTCCTGCCCGCGGTGGCCAGGGTCCAGGCGTCCGAGGCCGGCAGCTCAGCCCCGGGGCCGGTCCCGACCCCGGAGCCAGCCGCGCCCCGGCCCGCGACCGCCCCTGTCCTGGAGGCGGTCATCACCCTGGATTACGAGACCTTTGACACCGACGACCTGTTGCTGGATCAGGGCCTGGCCATCGACTGGCGGCAGGACCTGATCGCCCCCACCGAGCGCTTGGCCCGCCTGCTGGAGGAGCACGGGGCCAGGCTGACGGTGATGTGGGACACGGCCGAGTATTTCTGGCTGAAAGACCACGGCCAGGAGCAACCGGCGGCGGCCATCCGGGAGCAGCTCAGCGACCTGGTGCGCCGGGGCCACGACGTGCAACTGCACCTGCACCCGGCCTGGACCAGGGTGGAAAAGCGCGGCGAGCGCTGGCTCTGGCACCAGCCCGGCCTCACCGCCCCGGCCATGGCCCCGGCGGAGTTCGAGGCCCTGGTGGCCCGTTCGGTGGCCGAGATGGAGGCCCTCTTCCAGCCCATCCGCTCCGATTATCGGGTCCTGGGCTATCGCGCCCGGGGCTATCAGGTGGAGCCCTTCGGGGTCATCGCCGATACCCTGAAGCGCCACGGCATCCGGGCCGACAGCTCCTACCACGGCCAGGGTCCCCTGGCGGTGCGCACCCCGGTCCTGACCCAGGGCGTGGACCTGGCCGAGGCCGACTTCATCGAGTATCCGATCTTCCAGGTTGGCGACGAGCGCTGGGACTTCAGCGGGCCAGAGAATTTCGTCGACCTGCCCCTGCGCGCCCTGCCGGAAAATCCCGCCCGGGGCCAGTGCCTGGTGATGATCGGCCACTGCAAGCAGCGCATCCATTACGAAAAAGTGGCGGCCTGCCTGGAAGGCCTCAAGCGACGTTTCGGCGCGGACCTGGTCTTCAACACCTGGCGGGACTCCATCGCCCGCAACCTGACCCGCCTGCCCCGGGAGCCCAAGGCCAAGCCCGGCTTCACGCCCGAATATTTCGAGGCCCGCTGGCAGGAGGACGACCCCTTCGCCTCGGCCCAGGTCCAGGACCCCTACTACCAACGCCTGCTGGACCTGCTGCCCGCCCGGGCCGGGTCGCTGTTGGACCTGGGCGCGGCCGAGGGCATCTTCACCGCGCGCCTGGCCCAGCGGGTGGGGGCGGGGCTGGCCCTGGGGGTGGACATCTCGGCCACCGCGGTGGAGCGCGCCCGGCGACGCTTCCCCCACCTGGAGTTCCGCGCCGCCGACCTGCTGGCCTTCCGCGATCCCCGGCGCTTCGACCTGATCGTCTCCAGCCAGAACATCTACTATTTCCGCCCTGCCGAGCGGGCGGCGATCCTGGCCAACCTGGAGGCCATGCTCTCGGCCCAGGGCCGGGTGGTCCTGGCCTGGTGGACCGGGGCCAAGCGCGGCTATCAGGAAGAGAGCATCGAGGAGGAGTTCGCCCGCTTCTTCGCCATCGAGCAGGCCGAGACCTACACCGCCCCGCCCGGGGCGGCGATCAAGGAGTCGCACCGCATCCTGGTGGGTCGCCGCCGCCTTAGCCTGGCCGAGGAGGACCTGCTGGGCGGGCTGTATTGGCCGGGCCGCAAGGTGGTCTGTCTCAGCCGCCGGGACGAGGACCTGCGCCAGCGCTTCGCCTGGCAGTGCGCCGAGTGGAGCCAGGACCCGGACGCGGCCTGCGACCTGCTGATCCTGGACCAGCCCGATGCCAGGGCCCTGGCCGGCCTGCGCCTGAACGGCACCCTGGTGATGGCCGACGATCAGGCCGAGGGGCTGGAGGGTGTGTTGTGGGTCCGGGCGGCCGGTGGCTGGCGGCTGGGGGCCCGCAGCGGCAGCATTCGTCTGGCCAGGCCGGCCCAAACTCACCCCGCCCCCCGGGTGGCCGGCGGCGCGCCCAAAGAGGTCATCTTCGCCAAGCTCAATCCCCAACTGCGCATCTACAAGCAGGCCCTGGCCCTGAAAAAGCTGGGCGGCTACAAGCTTACCTTGATCGCGGTGGGGGTGGACCAGGGGCTCTATGGCGGGCTGTTCGACGAGATCATCACCATCAGGACCCATCAGGAGCTGATCGACCTGGTGAACCAGCGGCGGCCCTATCTGTACCACGTACACGCCGAGCCCAACGTGCTGCCCGGCCTGGTGGCGGCCCATGCCCGGGCGCCGGTGATCTACGACGCCTATGACTTCGCCGGCCTGCGCAACGGCGTGGCCGCCTTGGCCGAGGACGAGCGGGCGGCCGAGCGCTATTGCCTGGAAAACGCGGCCGGCATCGTCAACAAGTTCACGCCCGAGGTGCTGGACTACTACCGGAGCGAGGGCTATCGCATCAGCGCCCCGGTCCTGTACTACGGCGATTACTGCGTGGACGACTGGCTGGTGCCCATCTCGCCCAACGGGCACTACCCCGACGAGTGGCACATCGTGCACGTGGGGGCGGTGGCCCCGGCCAACTATGACCATGAGCAGTTCCGACACATGCAGTTCCATGACGTGGCCCGGATCCTGGATCGGCAGGGGATCCACCTGCACATCTACCCCAACCCCTACCAGGGCGCCCGCGAGGTCTTTGGCTGTTACGACGCCCTGGACCGCGAGCTGCGCTGCTTCCACTTCCACGACCCGGTCAGCCCCTTGCGCCTGAACCAGGAGATCGCCCGCTACCATTGGGGCTCCAACCTGGCCGGACACCCCCGGCCGGTGATCAGGGACGCGGTGGTGGCCATCGGCAACAAGCTGACCAGCTACATGGAATCCGGTCTGCCCATCCTGGCCCTGGACACCTTGCGCCACGCGGCCCGATTGGTGGATGATCTCGGCGCGGGCCTCAGCCTGGGCTGGGGCGACCTGGAGCACCTGGACGGTCACCTGCGCCGGGCCTACAGCGCCTGCCGGGCCGGGGTGGAGCGGGCGCGCCGGGACTTCAGCATCTCCCATCACGGCCACCGGTTGGCGGAGTTCTATCGCCAGGTGGCGGGCTAGCGAGCACGGGGCGGGACGACGCCCCTTCAGGAGGCAGCATGAGCAGGGAAACCAGCCCCGCGCCGGCCGGCGGCCAGCTTCAGCTCCAGAGCGAGAGCAAGACCACGGCCCAGGCCAAGATCAAGGACCTCGGCGAGTTGGCCGGCATCCTGGAGGGCCTGCGGGCCGAGGGCAAGACCATCGTGCAGTGCCACGGGGTCTTCGACCTGCTGCACATCGGCCACATCCGCCATTTCGAGCAGGCCCGCCGCCTGGGCGAGGTGCTGGTGGTGACCCTGACCCCGGACCACTTCGTGGACAAGGGCCCCCACCGGCCGGCCTTCCCCGAGATGCTGCGGGCCGAGGCGGTGGCCTCCCTGGATTGCGTGACCTACGTGGCCATCAACCAGTGGCCCACCGCCGAGGAGACCCTGCGCCTGCTGCGGCCCCAGGTCTACGCCAAGGGTTCGGAGTACAAGGACATCGACACCGACCTGACCGGCAAGATCGGCCGCGAGCTGGCGGTGGTCCAGGAGATCGGCGCGCGCCTGGCCTTCACCAAGGACATCGTCTTCAGCTCCACCAACCTGATCAATCGCCACATGTCCAGCCTGCCGGACGAGATCAACAACTACCTGGAGCTGTTTCGCGGCCGCCACAGCCTGGACGAGATGCTGGTCATCCTGGAGCGCATGGCCGACCTCAAGGTGCTGGTGATCGGCGACACCATTCTGGACGAGTACCAGTACTGCGAGGCCATCGGCAAGTCCTCCAAGGACCCCCTGCTGGCCCTCAAGTATCTCTCCCACGACCTCTTCGCCGGCGGGGTGCTGGCGGTGGCCAACCACGTGGCCAACTTCACCCGCCAGGTGAACCTGGTCACCATGCTGGGCGAGCGTGACACCCAGGAGGAGTTCATCCGCGACAAGCTGGCGGCCAACATCAGCCCGCATTTCATCTACCAGCCCAACGCCCCGACCCTGGTCAAGCGCCGCTTCGTGGATGGCTACTCCACCAACAAGCTGTTCGAGATCTACGTCATGGACGACTCCGGTCCCGCGCCGGAGCAGGACGGCGAGCTCTGCGCCTGGCTGGAGGGGAACCTGCCGGACTACGACCTGGCCATCGTGGCCGACTTCGGCCATGGGGCCATCACCCCCCGCATGGTGCAGACCATCGTGGACCACGCGCCCTTCGCGGCGGTGATGACCCAGGCCAACGCCGGCAACCGCGGCTTCCACACCGTGACCCGCTATCCCCGGGCCGATTTCATCTGCCTGTCCGAACACGAGATCCGCCTGGAAAAGCGCGACCTCACCGGCAAGGTCCAGCCCATGATGGAGGACCTGGCCCAGCGCCTGGCCTGCCGCCAGTTCGTCACCACCCGGGGCCGCCAGGGCTGCCTGGTCTGGAGCGACCAGGTGGGCTTCGTGGAGGTGCCCTCCTTTGCCCAGCGGGTGGTGGACCGGGTGGGGGCCGGCGACGCCTTCTTCTCCATCACCAGCCTGGCCTCCTACCTGGGGGTGCCCGGCGAGGCCCTGGGCATGCTGGGCAACGTGGTGGGCTCCCTGGCGGTGGGCATCCTGGGCAACGACAAGCCCATCGACAAGCAGAGCGTGCAGAAGTACCTGGTGTCCTTGCTCAAGTAGTCAGGGGAGGCGAGGCCTTGTCGGGTCAGCGTTTCAGGGAGCTCGATCGCTCCAGGCTCATCCTGGCCCCCTTGGCCAGTCGACGGCACGATTTTGACGCCAGCGCCATCCTGCCCTTGACGCCGACGCCGGAGGTGACCCCGGCCCTGGCCGTCATGGGCGCGCGCATCCGGCGGGCCCGGGAGGCCGGGGCCCCGGTGGTGCTGATGATGGGCGCGCACGTGCTGCGCTCCGGGGTGCAGCGCTATCTCATCGACCTGCTGCGCCGCGACCTGATCACCTGCCTGGCCCTGAACGGGGCGGGCATGATCCATGACTACGAGCTGGCCCTGATCGGCGCCACCACCGAGAGCGTCTCCCACTACATCAAGGACGGCAGCTTCGGAATGTGGCGGGAAACCAGCCAGATCAACGACATCGTCGCTCGGGGCGCGGCCCGGGGGCTGGGCCTGGGCGAGGCCGTGGGCCAGGCCATCGTGGAGGACGGCCTGCCCCACCGCGCCATCAGCGTCCTGGCCGAGGCCCATCGCCTGGGCCGGCTGGCCACGGTGCACGTCCATCTGGGCTGCGACATCGTGCACCAGCACCCCAACTGCGACGGCGCGGCCTATGGCGCGACCACCTATCGTGACTTCCTGCGCTTGGCAGCGGTCTTGCAAGAACTTGAGGGCGGCGTGGTGATGAATTTTGGCAGCGCCGTCATGGCCCCGGAGGTCTACCTCAAGGCATTATCCATGGCGCGCAACCTGGCCCGCCAGGAGGATAGGCAGATCGCCCGTTTCACCACCCTGGTCTGCGATCTGGCCCCCCTGGAGGGCGACTGGAGCCAGGAGGCTCCCAAGGATCACGCCCAGTATTACTTCCGCCCCTGGAAGACGATGCTGGTGCGCACGGTCGCCGACGGAGGAGAGAGCCATTATGTTAGAGCGAAGCATTCAGAAAGCCTGCCCCAGCTCTGGACAGCCCTCTCCACATGAATTGCAGGAAAGCCGGGTCTGGCGACTGGCCGGCGGCTGGAGCCGGAACATCTATTGCCTGACCGGCTACCTGGAAGGGATGAAGGTCAGCGACCTCAACGGCCAGAGCCTGGAGCAGGACGAGGGCTTTCGCTACTGGACCGCGGTCACCTCCTCCATCCGCGAGCATTCCAGGTGCGTCTTCATGATCGGCAACGGGGCCAGCGCCTCCATGGCCAGCCACATCTCCGCCGACCTGGCCAAGAACGGCCGCCTGCACACGGAAGTTTTTTCCGACCTCTCCCTGATCACCGCCATCGCCAACGACATGGGCTATGACGAGGTCTTCGCCGAGCCCCTGCGCCGGCGGATGAAGGTGGGCGACATGCTGGTGGCCGTCAGCAGCTCCGGCAAGTCGCCCAATGTGCTCAAGGCCGCCCAGGAGGCCCGGCGGCTGGGCGGGTTCGTGGTGACCCTGACCGCCATGAGCTCCGGCAACCCCCTGCGGGCCAGCGGGGACCTGAATTTTTACGTCAGCGCCCACACCTATGGCGAGGCCGAGACCTGTCACGCCGCCATCCTGCACCACTGGATGGACCACCTGGACCTCGGCGAGAACGCGCCGACCATGGCCGGCTATTGATCGGTCGCGGCTGGCCGCCCGGAACAAGGATGTGATGGGGAAAATGGGCACGGATCGCTACAACCTCGATGGCCACAAGCTGTATTGGCACCTGGACCGGGTGCTGCAATGGCAGAAGGGCGACCTGATCCCGCCGGTGTACCTGGAGATCAGCCCGGTCTCCTACTGCAACCACAACTGCGTGTTTTGCGGCAAGGACTTCGCGCGTGACGAGCGCCATCGTCTGGACACCGCCTTGACCTGCCGCCGCCTGGAGGAGATGGGCCGCCTGGGGGTGCGCAGCATCATGTTCGCCGGCGAGGGCGAGCCGCTGATGCACGAGGACCTGGCCCGGATGGTGGCCACGGCCAAGGGCGCGGGCATCGACGTCTCCATCACCACCAACGGCAGCCTGGGCTCGCGGCAGCGCTGGGCCGAGCTGCTGCCCCACCTGACCTGGCTGCGCTTCAGCCTGGACGCCGGCAGCGCCGAGACCTACGCCTCGGTGCACGGGGTCGCGCCCAAGGTCTTTGGCCAGACCCTGGCCAGCCTGGAGGCGGCCCTGGAGCTGCGCGACCGCATGGGCCTGGAGACCACCATCGGGGTGCAATACCTGGTGCTGCCCGAGAATTGGCGCGACATCGAAAACGCCCTGGAGCGCTTCACCCGCCTGGGGGTGGACTACCTGGCCCTGAAGCCCTTCTCGCTGAACCCCAAGATGCTGCGCCATGGCGACGTGGCCTACCAGGAGGAAATGATCCAGCACCTGGACCAGGTCACCGGCCGCTATCAGGGGCGCTCGCGGACCAACGTGATTTTCCGGCGCGAGGCCATGAACGCCTACATGAACCGGAGCCAGAACTACCGCCACTGCCACGCGCTGCCCTTCTGGGGCTACATCTGCGCCTCGGGCGATCTCTACACCTGCGCGGTCTTCATCGGCGACGAGCGCTTCAAGGCCGGCAACATCAACCGGCAGGACATGGCGGAGGTATTCTTCGGCCAGGCCCGCCGGGACTCGGTCTGCCTGGGGCAGCGGGACCTGAGCGTGGGCGAGGAATGCCGGCTCAACTGCCGCATGGCCCGGGCCAACGAGTTCCTGGAACACCTCTCCCTGCCGCCACAACACGTCAATTTCATTTGAGGCGTCATGGGACCCGCGCGGGAAAATAGGCCGGAGGAAGCGGGAGTCATCGGCGTGGACTTCGACAACACCCTGGTCAGCTACGACGCGCTCTTCCATCGCCTGGCCTTGGCGCAAGGCCTGATCGAGGCCGCGGTGGCGGTGGACAAGCGAGCGGTCCGGGACCGGGTGCGTCAGTCGGCCGCGGGCGACCTGGCCTGGCAGCGGCTCCAGGCCGAGGCCTATGGCCCCGGCATCGGCCAGGCCCGACTCATCCCCGGGGTGGCGGAGTTCCTGCGGGCCTGCCGCCAAGCCGGCCGGGTGGTGCAGGTGATCAGCCACAAGACCCGATACGCCGGCCAGGATCGCACCGGCACCGACCTGCGCCAGGCCGCCCTGGGCTGGATGCGGGAGCAGGGCCTGCTCGACCCCGAGGATTTGGGCCTGGATGAGGAGCGGGTCCACTTCGAGCCCACCCGCCAGGACAAGGTGGAGCGCATCCAGGCCCTGGGCTGCGCGGTCTTCATCGATGATCTGGTGGAGACCTTCCGGGAGCCCGGTTTTCCGCCGGCGGTGGCCAAGATCCTGTTCTGCCCCGGCCAGCCGCCCGAGACGCCCCCGGGCCTGCGGGTGGCGCGGGATTGGAGGGAGGTCCATGAACTGGTCCTGCACGGCGGCCACTGAGCCGGCGCGGATCAGCGCCGAGCGGGCCCTGGCCGCCGGCCTGGGCCTGACCTCCGCCCGCCTGAGCCCCTTGGCCGGGGGCAACAACGCCCGCATCTACCTTGCTCGCCAGGAGGGCCAGCCCCCGGTGGTGGTGAAATGCCATCACCAGGCCCGGCGGCACGGACGCGACGGCCTGCGGGCCGAGTTCCAGGGCCTGGATTTTCTCTGGCGCAATGGCCTGCGCTCGGTGCCGCGCCCGCTGCACCTGGACCCGGAGCACGGCTGCCTGCTGCTGGAATGGCGGGCCGGCCATCCCCTGGCGATGGGCGTAGTCGGTCCGGACGAGGTGGGGCAGGCGGTGGACTTCCTGGCCCGCCTGGCCGAACTGGCCCGCCTGCCGGAGAGCCGGGAGCTGCCCCGGGCCTCGGAGGCCTGCTTCTCCCTGGCGGAGTTGGAGGAGAACCTGGCCGGTCGTCTGGCCAACCTGGCCGCACAGTTCGGCCGGGGTGGGGAGTATGCCGAGCTGGAGGCCTTCCTGACCCGGGAGTGGGAGCCGGCTTGGCGGGAGATGGAGGCCTGGGCCGCCGAGCGCTTGGCCGCCCTGGGCTGGGGGGAGCAGACCTTCTTGCCCCCGGAGCGGCGCATCCTGAGCCCCTCGGACTTCGGCTTCCACAACGCTCTGCGCGCCGACGATGGCGGCCTGGTCTTTCTGGATTTCGAGCATTTCGGCTGGGACGATCCGGCCAAGACCATCAGCGACTTCCTGCTGCACCCGGCCATGGGCCTGAACCGCGATTTGGGGCGGCTCTTCAGCCAACGGCTGCTGGAGCGCCTGGCGGAGGACGGGCACTTGGCCCCGCGCCTGGAAGCCCTGTTCCCGCTCTACGGCCTGAAGTGGTGCCTGATCCTGCTCAACGAGTTCCTGGCCAGCGACCTGGAGCGGCGCGGCTTCGCCCAGGGGGCGGACCTGGACGCCAGCAGCCTGCGTCGCCGGCAACTGGACAAGGCCCGGGCGATGCTGCGGCGGGTGCGGGACGAATACCGCGCCTTCCCCTATGGCGCGAGAAAAGAGGGTGACATGAACCTGGCCAACCACCAGCCCACCTCCCCGACGGCGGATGACTCCACCCGCTCCCGCGCCCTGCGGCGGGTGATCGCCCAGACCATGATCGCGGGCGGACGGGGGCACCTGGCCTCGGCCTTTTCCCTGGTGGAGGTCATGCAGGTGCTCTATGACGAGGTCCTGCGCTACGACCCGGCCAACCCGGACTGGCCCCTGCGCGACCGCTGCATCCTCAGCAAGGGGCACGGCTGCCTGGTGCAGTACGCCCTGCTGGCCGACAAGGGCTTTTTCCCCAAAACCTGCCTGGACGAGTTCTGCGCCTTCCAGGGCATCCTGGGCGGCCATCCCGACCAGGCCAAGGTGCCCGGGGTGGAGGCCTCCACCGGCAGCCTGGGCCATGGCCTGTCCATCGGCATCGGCTTCGCCCTCAACGCCCGGCACAAGCGCCAGGACTACCGCACCTTCGTGATCCTGGGCGACGGGGAGAGCAACGAGGGCTCGGTCTGGGAAGGGGCGATGTGCGCCGGCAAGCACGGCCTGGACAACCTGGTGGTGCTGACTGACTACAACAAGCACCAGTCCTGCGGCCCCACCCGGGAGATCATGGACCTGGAGCCCCTGGCCGACAAATGGCGGGCCTTTGGCTTCGCGGTGGCCGAGGTGGACGGCCATGACCTGGAGCAAATCCGGGCGGTGCTGGGCCGCCTGCCCCTGGAGCCGGGCAAGCCCAGCTCCATCATCTGCCACACCGTCAAGGGCAAGGGCGTGAGCTACATCGAGAACAACCTGGAATGGCACCACAAGAGCAAGCTGGCGCCGGCGGCGGTGCAAGACCTGCTCGGCCAGTTGGGGGCTTAGCCATGCGCAAGACATGCCTGAATTCGGTCTACGAGTTGGCCCGGCAAGACGAGCGCATCTTCTTCATCGGCTCGGACCTGGGCTTCGGCACCCTGGATGAGTTCAAGCGCGAGATGCCCGAGCGCTTCTTCATGGAGGGCGTGGCCGAGGCCAACGTGGTGGGCCTGGCCGCCGGCCTGGCCCTGTGCGGCAACATCTGCTACGTCAACACCATCGCCACCTTCCTGACCCGCCGGGCCTACGAGCAGGTGGCCCTGGATCTCTGCCTGCACAACGCGCCGGTGCGCCTGATCGGCAACGGCGGCGGGGTGGTCTACGCCCCCCTGGGTCCCACCCACCTGGCCATCGAGGACCTGGCCCTGATGCGGGCCCTGCCCAACATGACCATCCTGGCCCCGGCCGACGCGGCCGAGATGCGCCGCCTGATGCCGGCCACCGTGGATCACCCCGGCCCGATCTACATCCGCCTGGCCAAGGGCGGGGACCGGATCGTCACCGCCGACTGGCCGGAGTACGGCATCGGCCAGGCGGTGGAGGCCCGCGCCGGGGGCGACGCCCTGGTGGTCACCACCGGCGTGACCCTGCAGATCGCCTTGCAGGCGGCCGAGCGTCTGGCCGCCCAGGGCATCGAGCTTTGCATCCTGCACCTGCCCACGGTCAAGCCCCTGGACCGTGAGGCCCTGCTGGCCAAGCTGGCAGAGGCTCCGGTGATCGTGACCATGGAGGAGCATGTCATCAACGGCGGCCTGGGCAGCGCCGTGGCCGAGGTCCTGCTGGAGGCCGACTTCCCCGAGCGCAAGCTCTTCCGCCGGCTGGCCCTGCCCGACGCCTTCCCGGACCGCTACGGCAGCCAGGACCAACTCTTCCAGCGTTATGGCCTGACCGCGGACAACCTCTGCGCCACGCTGAATGGTTTGCTCCAGGCCCGGGGCGGACGCCGCCTGGCCCCGGCCGCGGCCCTGGCCTGCTGACATGGGCTCCTTGCGCCAGATCATCACCCCGCTGCACCAGCGCACGGCCCGGGAATACCTGCCCCGCATGGTGGACGACAAGGTGGAGGCCATGGAAGTGGCCTTGCGCTATGGACCGGAATACTGGGACGGTGATCGTCGCTACGGCTATGGCGGCTACCGCTACGACGGGCGCTGGCGGCCGGTGGCCGAGAAACTGATCGAGACTTACGGGCTGGGCGAGACCGCGCGGGTCCTGGACGTGGGCTGCGGCAAGGCCCACCTGCTGTATGAGTTGCAACAACTGCTGCCCCAGGCCGAGGTGGTGGGTTTCGATGTCTCGGAGCACGCCCTGGCCACGGCCAAGGCAGAGGTGCGGGACCGGCTTTTCCGGCAGCGGGCCCAGGACCCCTATCCCTTTGCCGACCAGCACTTCGACCTGGTGCTCAGCCTCAACACCCTGCACAACCTGCGGGTGAACGAGCTGAAGGCGGCCCTGGGCGAGATGCAGCGCTGCGGGCGGCAGGGCTATTTGGTGGTGGAGAGCTTCCGCGACAGCCAGGAGCTCTTCAACCTGCAATGCTGGGCCCTGACCTGCGCCTCGTTCCACACCCCCGCGGAGTGGACCTGGCTTTTTGGCGAGTTCGGTTATCGCGGGGACTACGAGTTCATCTATTTCGGGTAGGCGGCGGAGCGAAGCATGGGCCTGTTGTACACCAGCACCAAGATTTTTCACTTCAAGGAGAAGCTGGATTCGCTGCCCCGCGAGGTGGAAAAAGTCGCCGCGCCCCTGCACCTGCGCATCAAACCCACCAACGTCTGCAACCACAACTGCTGGTACTGCGCCTACAAGTCCGAGAACCTGCAACTGGGCCGCGACATGAGCCAGCGCAGCCAGATCCCGCGCCAGCGGATGCTGGAGATCGTGGACGACCTGGGCGAGATGGGGGTCCAGGCGGTCACCTTCAGCGGCGGCGGCGAGCCCTTCTGCTATCCCCACTTGGCCCAGACCCTCCAGGCCCTGAGCGCGCGCGGAGTGGCCTTCGCCTCCCTGACCAACGGCTCGCGCCTGCACGGCGAGCTGGCCGAGATCTTCGCCCAGGACGGCACCTGGCTGCGGGTCTCCCTGGACGGCTGGGACAACGCCAGCTATGCCGCCTATCGCGGGGTGGCCGAGGGCGAGTTCGACCGCCTGCTGGAGAACATGCGCGGCTTCAAGAAGCTGGGTGGCAAGTGCCTGTTGGGCGTCAGTCTGATCGTGGACGCCAAGAACCACCCCCACCTGGGCCAGACCATCGCCCGCCTGCGGGACCTGGGGGTGGACAGCGTGAAGGTCTCGCCCTGCATCGTCAGCAACGACGGGGCCGAGAACAACCGCTATCACGCGCCCTTCTTCGCAACGGTGAAGGAGCAGGTGGCCCAGGCCAAGGCGACCTGCGCGGCCCGGGGCTTCGAGGTCTACGACGCCTATCACGCCCTGGACGAGAAGTTCCGCAAGCCCTATGACTGGTGCCCCTACCAGCAGATCCTGGCCGTGATCGGCGCGGACCTGCGGGTCTATTCCTGCCAGGACAAGGCCTACAACCTGGACAGCGGCTGCCTGGGATCCATCGAGCAGACCCGCTTCAGGGACTTCTGGTTCGCGGACAAGGACAAGTTCTTCCGCATCCGGCCCTCGCGCGATTGCGACCACCACTGCGTGGCCAACGCCAAGAACAAGATGGTCCTGGAGTACCTTGAGGCCGACCGCGACCACCTGGGCTTTGTCTAGGGGCCGGGCCATGGCCGCCGGCAACGTCTTCATCACCGGCCAGCGGGGCGATGTGGGCTCCCTGCTCCAGGCCTTCCTGGCCGGCCAGGGTTGCCGGGCGATTCCCCTGGAGGACGGCCAGCCCGGCCAGGCCCTACGCTTGCTGCACCTGGCGGCCAAGTCCCCGCCGGCCAGCCCCCGGGAGCTGGTGGCCTCCAACCTGGTCCATCTCCGGCGCTGCATGGCCCTGGCCCTGGCCCTGGGGGTGGAGGAGGTGATCTTCTTCTCGGCCATGAGCGTGTACGGCAACCCCGACCAGGAGGACCTGGGCGAGGCAGGCCCCTTCACCCGGCCCAGCCTCTACGGCCTCAGCAAGCTCAAGGGCGAGCGTCACCTGGCCTCGCTGCCCCTGCGCAGCCTCTGCCTGCGCCTGCCCGCGATCCTGGGCCAACGCAACACCACCAACCTCCTGGCCCGCCTGGCCGCCGGCTTGCGCCAGGGCCGCACCCTGGAGATCAGCAATCCGGAGCGGCGGTTCAACAACTTCATCGGGGTGGAGGACCTGGGCCGGTTCCTGCTCTCCGTCCAGTTGCGCGAGACGTGGGACGCCATCAACCTGGCCAGCGCCAAAAAATTGACCTTGGCGCAGGTGGCGCGGCTGTTGCGGGACAGCCTGGGTTCGACCTCGGAGATCATCACCAGTCCCCGCCCGGCCCCGTTCTTCAACATCTCCACCCGCCGGGCCGAAAACCGCTATGGGTTCCAGCCGCCCGACCCCACCCGGGTGATCCAGGCCTGGCTGTCCGCCGGCCCCCAGGCCCTGTCCACCGTTCGCTAGGCCCCGCCTGGGCTCAAGCCCGGTCGTTTGGCCTCCATATTGCAATAATACGGGGCGGCATCTTGGCTTAAAAATCAGCTTGCGTCGTTAAATCAAGCAGTTGACTTGACTGGTCCGGCCCGGACCCGGCGCGCGCAAGGACCGAACAGACGAGAACCTGGCGCAGAGGGCCAGGGAAAAAATTACCGCCAGGCGCGGGGCGACGTCAGGGGCGCGCGACCAGGCGAGGCCCGGCCAACCCCAACCCGCCGCGGGGCGACAAAGGGACCGAGAGCATCATGAAGAAGGCCATTGTGATCGGGGGCGGAATCGCGGGACTGACCATCGCTCATCTGCTGAACCAGGATGGCTGGCGGGTCATCCTGCTGGAAAAGGAAGCCTTCCTGGGCGGCGGGTTCAAGACCTTCTACTACGGCGGCCATCCCTACACCCTGGGGCCGCGCCCCCTGGCCTCGCGCCGCGACTCCGAGACCCACATCTTCGACTTCGTGAACAACCTGGTGCCGCTGCGCAAGCTGGAGCACAACCTTCTCTCCTTCGTGGAGCGCGACGGCCAGTTCTACTCCTATCCCATCCACGAGGACGACATCCCGCGCATGCCCGACGCCGACCAGATCCGGGCGGAGCTGGCCGCGGGCAAGCACAACCCGGTGGAGCCCGCCAACTTCGAGGAGTTCTGGAGCGGGGCCCTGGGTCCCAGTCTCTATGACAAGTTCATCAACCACTACTCCAAAAAGATGTGGCGCATCGACAGCAACACCGAGCTCAAGGAGTTCAAGTGGTCGCCCAAGGGCTACACCCTGAAAAGCGGCCGCCGCGACGTGACTTCCGACATCCTCATCGCCTACCCCTACGCCCACGACGGCTATGAACAGTATTTCCAGCGCTGCGTGGAGGGGGTGGAGGTCCGCCTGGAGAGCCCCCTGGAGGAGGTGGACCTGCCCGGACGCCGGGTCAAGACCCGGGGCGAGTGGCTCACGGCGGACATCATCGTCAACTCCATCTCCCTGGACGACCTGCTGGGCCACTGCTTCGGCCCGCTGCCCTATATCGGCCGGGACTTCCTCAAGATCGTGCTGCCGGTGCGGGAGGCCTTCCCGGACAACACCCAGTTCGTCTACTACCCCAACGACGAGCAGTTCCTGCGCATCGTGGAATACAAGAAGCTGACCTTCCACGAGTCGCCCAGCACCCTGCTGGTGGCGGAGATGCCCTCGGACCACGGCAAGCTCTACCCCTTGCCCTTCCCCGAGCCCAAGGCCCTGGCCCAGCGCTACCTGGACAGCCTGCCCGAGCACGTCCACACCCTGGGACGCCTGGGCACCTACACCTACAACATCGACATGGAACTGATCATCCTGCAGGCCTTCGCCATCCGCGACCGCCTGCGCGCCTGAGGCGAAGCCATGCGTGAAACCCCAAGCCGCGAGAGCGTCATGGAAGCCAAGCGATTGCGGGTCGCCCTGATCAACGTGGTCAAGGACGGCGACTACCAGTACGAGGAGGAGATTCCCCTGGGCCTGGCCGCCCTGGGGGCCTTCCTGCGCGGCCAGGGCTACCCGGTGGCCTTCCAGCAGTGCTTCGCCAGCCGGGGCAAGGAGCAGATCCAGGCCGCCGGCCAGGTGGAGGCGGAGGTTTACGGCTTCCAGCTCAACATGATCAACTACCAGGCCATCCAGGAGGTGGTGCGGCGGATCAAGGCCCGCAACCCCCGGGCGGTGACGGTGGTGGGCGGGCCTTTCCTGGCCTCCATCAGCGAGGACATCATCGCCAAGGAGCCCCTGCTGGATTACGCGGTGGTGGGCGAGGGCGAGCTGACCCTGCTGGAGCTGTTGACCAGCCTGGAGAGCGGCCAGCCCGCGGTGGCCGAGATCGCCGGCCTGGTCTGGCGCGACGACCAGGGCCGGCCGGTGCGCAACCCCAACCGCCAGCTCATCGCCGACCTGGACACCCTGCCCATGCCGGCCCGGGATTTCCTGGAGAACGCCCGGCGCGACCCGGTGGACGGCTCCCTGACCGAGAGCATCCGGATCGTGACCTCCCGGGGCTGCATCGGCAAGTGCAGCTTCTGCTGCGTGAACCTGTTCAACAAGATCCAGCGCGGCAAGCGCTGGCGGGGGCGCTCGGCCGGCCACGTGGTGGACGAGCTGGAGATCCTGACCCGCCGGTACGGCGGCAAGCTGTTCAACTTCTCCGACAGCTCCTTCGAGGACCCCGGCCGGCCGGGCAAGGAGCGCAGCCGCGCCATCTGCGAGGAAATCATCCGCCGGGGCCTGCAACTCTCGGCCAAGATCTACATGCGCTGCGAGACCATGAAAACCGAACGGGACCTGGACCTGCTGCGGCTGTACAAGCGGGCCGGCGTGGACGTGATCATCATCGGGGCCGAGGCCGGCTCGGACTACGAGCTGGACCTCTACGACAAGCACGCCACCCTGGCCGACAACTACCGCACCGCCAACCTGCTGCGGGAGCTGGACCTGTTCTACGTCCTGGTGGGCTTCATCATGTTCGGCCCCAACTCCGACGAGAACACCCTGCGCAGCAACATCGAGTTCCTGGGCCAGTGCGGCCTGGCCGACAACCTGATGCAGGTGGCCAACGTGCTGATGCTGGTGCGCGACTCCAAGCTCTACTATCGCCTGCGGGACGAGGGCCGGGTGCGCGAGGACGGCGGCTATTGGGAGCCGCCGCGCTACACCTTCCTGGACCCGGTGGGCGAGCGCATGGCCCGGCACTGGCAGAACCTCTACGTGCGCCACCCGGCCACCAAGGAGGTCAACACCCTCCAGGTCAACATCGGCAACCTGGTGGCGCGCATGACCAACCCCATGAACGCCGCCATCCTGGCGCGCCTGGGCGACGACTACCTGGAGCTCAAGGCCACGCAGGAGGAGTTGGCGCGGCAGTTGGGCCGGGAGCAGCGGGACTATTTCCTGCGCACCCTGGACCTGGCCCGGGCCGAGGCCGAGCAGGAAGTCTGGGACCAGGGGGCCGCGCAGTTCTTCGACGGAGCCTATGGCGACTATCTGCCGCGTTACCAGGCGGCCTACGACAACTTCCTGGACAAGGTCTCCCAGGCCGGCTTCCCCCTGAGCGGCCTGGTGTTCAAGCATTTCTATTCGGCCATCGCGGTCAGCGGCACCAAGCGGATCTGAGGGGAGCGCGCGTCATGAACCTCCAGTTCCTCAATCCCCCCCGCCGGACGGACGAGTCAGCGCGCCGGGACCGGGCCAAGCAGGCCCTCAATATCCTGGCCCAGGCCAAGGCGGCCAGCGGCGGCCTGACGGACAACCGCTGGGTGGTCTGGGTGGAGATGCACCTGCGCATGGACCAGGCCCTGAGCGAGGATTCCCTGCTGGGCTTCCAGTCCCATCCCGACCTGGGTCCCCAGATCACCGGCGGCAGCGGCCGCCATTTCCTGGA
>CALERA010000494.1 GCA_937908275.1 uncultured Desulfarculaceae bacterium
TCCGGAGGGGGTCTGGCGGGTGCTGGACCGGCTCCCCGCGCCCTGGTCCTGAGGGTCGGTCGGGAGCGCAGGACAGCCACGCGACGATGGAGGTTGGGGTGGAGCGCCGCCGGATCGCGGAAAAGGTTTCCCGCACCGCAACCTGGACCTGCCTGGGCCGGGCGGTGGCCGCCCTGGAGCCGGACCCGGTCTATCACGGCCCCGACCACCTGGCCCCCCGCCTGCTGCCGGCCTGGCTGGCCTGGGTCCTGCGCTCGTCCTGGGCGCGGCCCTATTTCCGCCGCCTGGGCGGCCCGGGCATCCACGAGTACGTCCTGGCCCGCACCAAACACCTCGACGCCGCCCTGCAGCAGGCCCTGGCCCAGGGGATCGGCCAGGTCCTGATCCTGGGCGCGGGCTTCGACACCCGGGCCCTGCGCTTCGGCCCCAAAGCCCCCGGGGCGCGCTTTTTCGAGCTGGACGCCGCCGTCACCCAGGCGGCCAAGCGGGGCCAACTGGCCAAGCGCGGCCTGGCCGAGCCGCCGGGCCTGGCCTATGTGACCCTGGACCTGGAGGGCGGCGACCTGGCCGCCAGCCTGGGCCGGGCCGGCTTCGTCCCGGGCCAGGCCAGCCTCTTCCTGGCCGAGGGCCTGACCATGTACCTGGAGCCCCCGGCCGTGGACCGGCTCCTGGCCGACCTGCACGAACTGGGCGGACCGGGCAGCCGCCTGGTCTTCGACTACGTGCACGGCTCGGTGCTGCGGGGCGAGGGCCGCTACTTCGGCGAGGCCCAGATCACGGCCCGGGTGGCCAAGGCGGGCGAGAAGTGGCGCTTCGGCATCGACGAGGGCGGGCTGGCCGGGTTCCTGGCCGCCCGCGGCTGGCGGCTGGCGGAGCAGATGGACGCCGCGGCCCTGGAGGCGGCCTATTTCTCCCGGCCCTCCCCCCGGGGGCCGGGCCGGGTCAACGGGGTCCACGCCCTGGCCAGCGCCATCCGGGCCTAGCCCGGCCCGCTCGGGGCCGGGCAGGGCGGGCGGGCTAATACTGCGCCCGGATGCGTCCGGCGATGCCCTCCTCGTTGAGCTCCTTCAGCGCCCGGTCGAAGCCATCCGCCAGCTCCTGGGCCTGGGCGCCCTGGGCCTTGGCGAAGCCGATGAACAGAGGCGCGGAGGAGAGGGTGCGCTGGTTCTCCAGCCGATGGAGGAGCTTGAGCTGGAGGGCCACGTGATTCAGGGTCAGCTCGTTGCCCAGGGCCACGTCGCTCCTGCCCTCGGCCAGGTCCCGCAGCAGGGTGGCGGGGTCGGCGGCCTCGACCTTGTTCAGGCCCTTGAGGTCGTCGATCAGCGGGCCGTAGGCGTAGCCGGCGTTGACCCCCACCCGCAGCTTGGCCAGGTCGGGCACCCCCTGCACCCGCACCCCGGAGCCCTTGCGCACCATGGCCGCCACCCGCTCCTGGGCCAGGGGCCGGTGGGGGAAGACCAGGAAGGCCTCCCGCTCCGGGGTCTGGTAGAGGCTCAGGATGGCCTGCGCCTGGCCGGCCTGGACCTGGGCCAGGGCCTGGGTCCAGGACATGAACCTGAACACCGGCTCCAGGCCCAGGCGCTGGCAGGTCTCCTGCACCAGCTCCACGCACAGGCCCCGGGGCTGGCCGTCCTCCAGGAATTCATAGGGCGGGTATTCCTCGCAGGCGATGACCAGCTCCTGGGCCTGGGCCGCCAGGGGGGCCGCCAGGAGCCACAGGACCGCCATGATCGCCAGACCGAGGCCTCGCCAACCGCTTCTTGCCTTGCCCATGCTCGCTCCTTGTGCCGCGCTCCCCGGAATGCCGTGAACTCAGTGAAGTCATTCGTCATCATAGCGCCGCGGGCGTCCCCGGGCAATCGCGGCTTGCGGGGGGCGGGCGTCGGGCGGCTTTACCTCCCGCCCGACGGTTGATATAGTGACCGCCATGATCGTGGATGTGCACACCCATATCTTCCCGCCCGAGGTGGTGGCCGACCGCGCCCGCTTCCTGGAGGGCGAACCCTTCTTCAGCGCCATCTACGCCGACCCCAAGGCCAACCTGGTCACGGCCCAGGGCCTGGTGGCGGCCATGGACCGCGACGGGGTGGACATCTCCTGGGCCATGGGCTTCCCCTGGGTGCGGGCGGAGAACTCCCGCCGGCACAACGACTACCTGGCCCAGGCCGTGGCCGAGCACCCCGCCCGCCTGCGGGGCCTGGCCTGCGTGCATCCCCCGGCCCCCTGGGCCCTGGCCGAGGCCCGGCGCGCCCTGGAGCTGGGCCTGCACGGCCTGGGCGAGCTGGCCTTCTATGACAGCGACCTGGACCTGGCCAGCCTGGCCCCGCTCTGCGAACTCTGCGCCGCATATGACCGGCCGCTCTTGCTGCACACCAACGAGCCGGTGGGCCACCAGTATCCCGGCAAGGCCCCCATGACCCTGAAGGCCCTCTACGACCTCCTGGCCGGCCATCCCCGCACCAAGTTCGTCCTGGCCCACATGGGGGCGGGCCTGTTCTTCTTCAACCTGCTCAAGAAGGAAGTGGCCGGGGTGCTGGCCAACACCTGGCTGGACACCGCCGCCGCGCCCTTCCTCTACCGCCCCCGGGCCTACGCCCTGGCCCTGGAGCTGCTGGGGCCGGGCCGCCTGCTCTACGGCAGCGACCATCCCCTGCTGGGCCTGCCCCGCTACCGCAAGGAGCTGGACCAGGCCGGGCTCTCTCCCGAGGAGTTGGCCGACATCCTGGGCCGCTCCGCCCTGGCCCTGATTCCCTGAAACCCTTCCTTGGTGAGGTCATGACCCAGGAACAACTGCTTTTGCTTGGCCTGGGCCTGCTGGCCTTGGCCCTGATCCTGCTCGTGGTCCTCCTGGCCCAGTTGGCCCGCCTGCGGCGCGACAACCCCCTGGAGGCGGTCCTGCGCCAGGAAATGACTACCAGTCGCCAGGAGGCGGCCCAGGAGGCGCGGCAACTGCGCGAGGAGATGGCCGAGGGCTTCGCCCGCCTCAGTCAGGCCCTCTTGGAGGGCCAGGACCGCGCCGCCAACGCCCAGGAGGCCCAGCTCAACAAGTTCGGCACCCAGTTGGAGGTCTTCCGCCGCCTGCTGGAGGGCCAGTTCGCCCAGTTCCGCAGCGAGGCCGAGACCGGGGCCCAACGCATGCGCCAGGAGGTCAACCAGGGCCTGACCCGCCTGGGCCAGACCCAGGCCGAGAGCCTCAAGGAGCTTTCCCTGGCCCAGCAGGAGCGCCTGGCCACGGTGGCGGCCCAGACCGAGCGCCTGGTGGCCACCAGCGAGCAGCGCCAGGAGGCCCTGCGCCTGGGTCTGGAGCAGGGCCTCAAGGCCGGGCGCGAGGAGATGGCCGCCCGCCTGGGCGAGGCCAAGGCCGAGCTGGCCCAGGTGGCCAAGGCCGTGGCCGAGAGCCTGGAGCGGATGCGGGGGGAGAACCAGGCCAAGCTGGAGCAGATGCGCCAGACCGTGGACGAGAAGCTCCAGGGCACCCTGGAAAAGCGCCTGGGCGAGAGCTTCGGCCTGGTCAGCCGCCAGTTGGAGATGGTCCACAAGAGCGTGGGCGAGATGCAGTCCCTGGCCGCCGGGGTGGGGGACCTGAAACGGGTCCTGACCAACGTCAAGGCCCGGGGGGTCTGGGGCGAGATCCAGTTGGGCGCTCTGCTGGACGAGGTCTTCCTCCCCGAGCAGGTGGTCAAGAACGTGGAGGTGCGGCCGGGATCGGGCCTGCGGGTGGAGTTCGCCCTGCGCCTGCCCGGGCCGGCCGACGACAACGAGCTGCTCCTGCCCATCGACGCCAAGTTCCCCCAGGAGGACTACGAACGCCTGCTGGACGCGGCCGAGCGGGCCGACGCCCCGGCCGAGGAGGCGGCCATCCGCGCCCTGGAGGCCCGGGTGCGGGGCTTTGCCAAGGACATCTGCGAAAAGTACGTCTGCCCGCCCCACAGCACCGATTTCGCCATCATGTACCTGCCCACCGAGGGGCTCTACGCCGAGGTCCTGCGCCGGCCGGGCCTGGCCGAGTCCCTCTGGCGCGACTGGCGGATCCAGGTGGCCGGTCCCACCACCCTGTCCTCGATCCTCAGCAGCTTCAAGATGGGCTTCCGCACCCTGGCCATCCAGAAGCGCTCCGGCGAGGTCTGGCAGGTGCTGGGCGCGGTCAAGACCGAGTTCGGCAAGTATGGCGAGGTCTTGGACAAGGTGCGCAAGAAACTCCAGGAGGGCGAGAACCTCATCGACAAGGTGGCGGTGCGCAAACGGGCCATTGAGCGCCAGCTCAAGACCGTGCAGACCCTGCCCGAGGCCGAGGCCGCCGGGCTCCTGGGCCTGGCCGGGGACGGCGGGGAGCCGGAGCCCGAGGAGGTCGAGGGCCAGGAGGACTAGGGCCCCGGCCGGGCGGCCGGGGCGACTCTTGAGCGCTCCTCAGGGTCGTGGCGCCGCAAACACGTGCCTTCGCACCGATTTTCCGCCAAAACCAGGCCCCCGGACCCGGAAAGCCGCTGGACTATGGCCGGCGGCCTTGTTACGATTCTGTGACACGCGCCAACCCAGCCCCGCGCGGGAGGTGGCCCTATGTTCGTCGATCAGCCAACCATGATCCTGCGCATCCTCCTGGCCGCGTTCCTGGGTCTGTTGGTGGGCCTGGAGCGCGAACGCCACGGCCGCGCCGCCGGCCTGCGCACCTGCATGCTGGTCAGCATGGCCGGCGCCCTGATCATGAGCCTGTCCCTGCACCTCTGCCAGATGTTCGACGCCGCCGGCACCGCCAGCGCCTTCCGTCTGGACCCCGGCCGCCTGCCCTCCTACGCCATGGCCGGCATGGGCTTCCTGGGGGCCGGGGCCATCATCCAGGGATCGCTCAGCGCCCGGGGGGTGACCACCGCCGCGGCCATGTGGTGCTGCACCGGGGTGGGCCTGGCGGTGGGCGCGGGGCTCTACCTGCCCTCCCTGGTGGCGGTGGCCCTGGTCCTCGTCGCCCTGAACCTCTTGCGCCCCCTGGCCCGGCTGGTGCCCCACGAGCAGTACGTCAGCCTGGTCGTGGAGAGCGACGACCACCAGATCCGGGTGGCGGTGCGCACCCTGCTGGCCGAGTACAAGATCGCGGTGCTCTTCGCCGGCCGCGAGCGCTGCGTCACCGGCGGCGGGGTGCGCTACACCTACTCCCTGGTCATCCCCTCGGGCATGCAGTGGAACGACATGCTCCAGCGCCTGGAGGTCATGCCCGGCCTGAAGTGCTACTCCTGGCTGGAGAGCAAGGTGCCCTGACCTCGGCGGCCCCCCTGGTTTGACAGGCCCGCCGGCGTGCAACATACTTGTCACGACGCCGGCCCCGCTCCCTTTTCTCCAGCTCACAACGGCAGCATGGACGCGCAACGTCAGCAAAACCTGGAAAATCTCGCCCGGCGGCTGGGCCACGGGTTCGCCGACCTGGGCTGGCTGCACGCCGCCCTTTGCCACTCCTCCTACGTCCACGAGCACCCCGAGGAGGAGTCCGGCTCCAACGAACGCCTGGAATACCTGGGCGACGCGGTGCTGGAGCTGGTGATCACCGAGCTGCTCTACCACCGCTTTCCCCAGGCCAGCGAGGGCCAGCTCAGCAAGGCCCGCTCCGGAGTGGTCAACGAGAGCCGCCTGGCCGCCACCGCCCGGGAGCTGGACCTGGGCTCCCACCTGCTCCTGGGCCGGGGCGAGGAGTCCCAGAGCGGCCACGAGAAGCCCAGCATCCTGGCCGACGCCCTGGAGGCGGTGGTGGCGGCGATCTACCTGGACGGCGGCCTGGAGGCGGCCCGGGGGGTGATCCACGGCCTGCTGGAGCCGGTGGCCGAGCAATCCATCCTGCGCGCGCCCAAGAAGGACTACAAGACCCGCCTCCAGGAGCGGGTGCAGGAGGCCCTGCACATCACCCCGCGCTACCGCCTGGTGGGGGCCGAGGGGCCGGACCACCAGAAGCTCTTCCAGGTGGCCCTGGAAATCGACGGCCAGACCATCTGCACCGGCAGCGGCCACTCCAAAAAGGAGGCCGAGCAGGCCGCCGCCCAGCAGGGCCTGGAGCTCTGGCCGCCCCGGGAGCCGGAAGACTAGTCACAAGGTATTAGCCTCGCGCCCGGGCCCCCGCCCAGAGCCGTCCTTCCAACCGTTGGAAATTTCGTCGTTAATTCAGGAGGTAACTCTTTGTGCTAGTCGTTTAGTCAGAATTCCTCCTGATATTGTGCTTGACTTGTCACAACCGCCTTGGCATGTTGCCAGACGGAGGTTCACGAACGATCTCCACGCGACTCGGCCCGTGACGCCAGTTGAGCGTCGACAGCCTGCCCCGGGCCGGGTCCACGGTCCATGACCGACCGAATCATTCCATCCAATTCATGAGCGCGGCGTTTCCCCGCCGGCCGGAGCCCTTCACACCGGGTCCGGGCCGGTCCGCGGCGATGTTTGGAGATGGGCATGCGGTCGATCGGGATCGTTCTGGGGGCCTGGTTGTTGACGCTGGGGCTTGGCCTGGCGGGATGGGCGGCGCCGGTCCCTCCGCCGGACAACGTCCGTTTCCGGGCGCTGCTGGCCCTGGACGGCTCCAAGAGCATGCAGGGCTTCCAGGTCGCCGGCAGCCTGGGCAGGGTGGCGGAGGCCTTCCAGGCCAGCGCCGCCACCGCCGGCCTGGACCACCCAACCCACGTCTTCGCCTCCGACAGCCGCGCCGGCGCGCCCAAGTGGTCTCAATATCAGGCCCAGGACCATCACGGCAATCAGTTCGGGGGTTCCTACACTCGGCTCCCCGAGGCTTTCGACAGCGTCTCCGAGGTCTTCGGCCGTGGACGCAGGGAGCCCGATTTCGTCTTTTTCCTCACCGACAACCTTGACAACCAGGGCGTGGCCGGCAACCGGCTGGTGGAGCGCTTGGGCGGCGACGACGTGGCGGCGGTGCTGGCGGTGCCCCTGTCCCTGCCCTTTGACGGCCTGGTGTTCGAGAACGACCTGGGCGGTTGCCAACCGGAAAACCTGAAAAATCTCCTTGGTCCGCTGGGGAGGCGCACCTTCGCCTACCAGGGTCTGCGTGGCCTGATCGGCTACCTGGTGGTGCGCAATCCCTGGGAACAGCGCCAACACCAGGCCCTGGTGGACCCGGCCACCACCCTGCTGCAGGAGATGGCCAAGCAGGAGGTCTTTGGCCTGGCTCAGACCGGCCAGTTCCCGATGCTGCCCTTGAAGTGCTTCCCCGACGGCCTGCGCGGCGCGGCGGGGGAGCTGGGTCCGGCCGATCCCACTCCGGTGGACCTCTCCACCGGGGGCTGGGTGGAGTTGCGGCCCCTGCGGCTGGTCCTGCCCGAGCTGTTGCCCGGGGTGGCGGTGCGCGCCAGCGTCCCGGCCGGCGCTCCGGGGCGGCCGGTGGGTTTGCGGTCCCTGCCTCGGGTCTGGATGGAGGCGCCCGCGCCGGAGCACGCCCCCTGGTTGCGAGGGGGGCGGGGCTGTCAGTGCCAGGAGCTGCCCCCTGCCGCCGGGGGCCATCCGGACACCATGCGCCTGTCGGTCCACTTGAGCCCGTTGCAGCGGGAGCCGGTGGGCCTGCTGGACTGGGGGCGCTTCCTGCACCTGGCCGGGGGCGTCACTTCCCGGTTGAGCCTGACCCTGGAGCTGCACCCCTACCTGCACGCCTCGGTGCTGGAGACCTCCCCGGTCATCAGGGCCGCGCTGCTGACCGGCAACCCCTGCGAGTTGACCAAGGTCGCCTTCCCCTCGGGGGAGGACCCCATCCTGATGCTGGCCCCGGAAAGGGAAAAACACCTGCGCCTGCACCAGACCTGGCGGGTGGCGCTGGAGGGCCGCCATCCCTTCTGGGCCTCGGACACCGCCTTCTTCCTGGCCGTCTGGTCGTTGGCGGCCCTGCCGGCGCTGTTGGCGGGTTGGCTGCTCTGGATGCGGCTGCACTCCCGGAGCATCAAGTGCAAGGTCTCCGATTCCAGCCAAGAGCCCAACTGGCGCGGGGTCAGGAGCGCGCGCCTGCGCCCCGGGGGGCAGCCGTTCAGGGTGCCCAAAGACCGGGGCCAGGAGGTCGGCGACCTGCGCCTGTCCGGCCTGGGCTGGAGTCTGGAGTTCCGTCCGGCCGACCAGGTGAGCCTGGCCGACGGCCGGCCGGGACCGGCGCGAATTCCCAAAAGTCGCTGCCTGGGGCTGGAGCTGCCCCGGGAAGAACCGCAACCATACACTGCAATGGGGCGAGATCATGCGCGCAGGAAAGTCTATCTCTGGGTCAAGAAGCTCTAGTCCCTGGCTCACGGCCTGGACCCTGGGCCTGGCCCTGCTGCTGGCCGGGGCCGCGCCGGCGGCGGCCCTGCATATCAAGGGCGAGGTGAACGCCAACGGGATTAACTTCAAGGGCAGTTACACAACACCCAAGTCGACCTCGCAATGGGCGGTGGAGGTGCGGGGCGAGGACCGGGTCTGGCCCGGAATGCTCCTGGGTCCCCAGGGCCGGGTCTGGGCGCGCCTGCCCGGTCTGAGCGAGACCTCGGCGGGTCCGCGTCTGGTGGTGCGCCACACCGCCAGCGGGGAGCAGGCACAGGTCAGCTCCGCGCGCCGGTTGGCCCTGGCCACGGGCGACGGCGACTGGTGGCTGCTGGAAAGCGACGCCCGCGATTTGGTGGGCGGCGAGCCAAGCACCATCACCCCCGGCGCCGGCCAGGCGCTCTGGGCCTACACCTACAGCACCGGGCGGGACCGCCTGGTGCGCAACTCCTATCCGGCCCGGTTCAGCGGCGATCGCCTGGGCCTGGCCGGCGCCCAGGCCCCGTCCCTGGGCCTGGTCACCGACCAGAAGGACCGCGCGGTGGGCCTGTTGGCCGGCCCCGGCGCGGTCACCACCCTGGACCAGGCCCGGGAGGCCATGAAAGACCCGGTGGCGCCCCCGGCCGCTCCCGCGGTCGGGCCTCCCCCGACGCCAATCCCGGCCGAAAGCACGAAAGAGGCAAAGGAGAGTAAGGAGATGCCAGATATCGTCCGTTATTTGTTGGGGTTGATCGTGGCTCCGGTCGCGGCCTGGCTGATGGGCCGCATGGTTTTCCGGGCCACCTGGGGCCGGATGTCGCCCTACAAGGGGGTGGCAGTGGGCATGGCGGTCTTTTGGGCCTTGATGGCCATCGCTGAATACTGGATCTGGGTGGGGACCCGCGAGCCCCAGGAGGCCTTGCTGCAACTGACGCTCAGCGTCGGCCTGCCCTCGCTCTTTTCCTGGACCGTCATCCTATCCAACATCTTCCGCCGCCTGCGCAACTGAGGGCGTCATATTCGGGAGGACTGCAAATGGCACTGAAGTATGAGGTTGAGAACGCGGGAAGCGTCGCCGAGCCCGGACTCGGGGCCCAGGGCGAAGGCCGGGGCGCGGTGCGCCCCACCCTGCTGATCGGCCTGGGCGGCTCGGGCAAGGAAGTCCTGCTGCGCCTGCGGCGTCTGTTTTGGGAGAAATACCAGGTCACCGGCTGGCCGGTCATGGAGTACCTCTGGTTCGACACCGACCAGACCCCGGGCGGGCTCTTTGGCCGGGCCCCGGACCACATCGACCAGCGGGTGGAGCTGAACCCCGACGAACGGGTGGAGGCCGGCATCCCCCGCTCGCGCACCGAGACCATCTGGAACAGCCGCAGCACCGAGAGCCACCTGGCCAAGTGGCTGGCCATGGACGAGCTGCGCGCGGCCTCGGAGATGGGCATCACCCAGGGGGCCAAGCAGATCCGCCCCTTCGGCCGCCTGGCCTTTTTCGAGCATTTCGACGAGATCCAGCGCGCGGTGGAGGGCAAGCTCAACCGGCTCCAGGCCCGGCAGAACGCCGGCATGAACTTCCAGGGCGGGGTGGAGGTGGACACCACCCAGCGCGAGATCGTCATCGTGGCCAGCCTGGCCGGGGGCACCGGCTCCGGCAGCTTCCTGGACTTCGGATTTCTCTGCAAGCACCTCTGCCAGGGCGACGCCCTGATCACCGCGGTGCTGTTTTTGCCCCAGGTCTTCAAGGGCCTGCCGGACATCGACCAGGGGGCCATCTACGCCAACGGCTACGCCGCCCTGACCGAGCTGAACCGCTACCTGCTGCCCCGGCCCCGGGGCGAGGCCAATGGCGACGCCTCCGGTGATTACTACATGCCCTCCTGGTCTTTCGAGTGGCAACCCGGCAGTGTCGTCGAGGTCAGCGCCCCGCCCTTCGACGTCACCTACCTCCTGGACCAGAGCAACCGCTATGGGGTGCTGGGCGGGGTGTCCGATAACGGCAAGCGCCAGGACGAGGGCGTGGCCTCCTGCCGCGAGGTGATGCACATGGTGGCCGAGTCGCTGCTTTTGGATTTCGAGGGCAGCCGGCTTTCCACCGAAAAGCGGCGTTGGCGCAGCAACGCCCTGAGCCAGTTGACCAACCACACCAATTTCATCTCCCGCGACACCGAGACCAACGAGGTGATCTACAGCGAGCAGTTCCCCAGCCGCTTCTGCTCCTTCGGCCTGTCCAAGATCCAGGTCAACCGCGCCCGGCTGGAGAACTCCGCCGCCTACCTGCTGGCCGCGCGCCTGGTGGAGGCCTTCCTCCAGCCGGTCCCTCTCACCGGCTGGAGCGGCGACTGGTCCCTGCTGGGCCTGGAGCCGGAAGTGGCCCAGAAGGAGCTGCTGGTGGGGGCCAAGGGCAAGAGCCTGCTGGAATGGGAGGAGTCCGAGGCCGGACAGGTCTTCGATAAGATGGAGAAAAAGGTCGCCCACCTGTATGGCCACATCAAGAACAACGAAAACGGTCCCGAGGAGGACGAGGCCTTCGGGTTCTATCGTGAATTCGAGAATATCCTGACCGGCAAGATCACCGTCGAGAGCATTGCCCAAGACGGACCCAAGAATTGGCGCGAATACCTGAGCCAAGTGGCCAACCAGTTCGGCCAGTTCTTCAGCGAGTGCGACCAACGCACCCGCGAGCTGCGCGACCAGGCCCGGGCCCAACTGGCCAAGGCCCTGATGCAGGCCGGCAAGGGCACCCAGGAGGACGGCGAGCACACCAAGCGTCTGCACAACAATCGGGTGCAACTGCAGCGCGCGGTCTGCCAGCGCATCCAGGAAGAGGTCCTGGAGTGCCTGGCCCGGCCCGACACCCGCGGGGTCAGCTACGCCAGCCATTTCCTGGGCGAGCTGGAAGGCCGGATCAAGAAGGTGCGCGAGGATATCCGCGCGGCCTGGAGCAAGCCCGCCGAGGACAACGACGATGGCCAGTCCTTCCAATCCCTGGTCCCCATCAGCCGGCAGCGCGCCGACGACCAGGACCTGGCCCGCCTGCGCTTCTGGTCCCGGGAGGCGGAAGACATGCCGGCCTGGCCCTTGTCCTTTTTCTTCAGCGACGGGGTCCGGGAATGGCACCAGAACGCCTTGCAGGACCAGGCCCAGGTCTATGAGGGCGAGGAGCGGGCCAAGGCCAACGCGTACTTCCTGGAAAACCTGCGCCTGCTGCTGCAACGCCTGCAACTGCGCCGCCAGGCGGTCAACGGCTGGGCCCGCCAGGCCCTGGGCGAGGCCTGCCTGCGGGAGTTGGAGGAGGCCCTGAACCAGATCGAGATCTTCCGCCAACGGCAGTGGAACCGCCTGGGCCGGTTCGAACGCTCCCTGAGCGAGTTGTCGCAAGACCTGCGCAAGAAGCACCAGGCCTTCAACGCCAGCCATGATTCGACCTACATCCGCGATTTGAACCTGGGCTGGGACGAGGCCAAGTTCCTGGAGGTCATCGCCAGCGCCCTGAAGGTTGAGGATTTGGGCAGCCACGGCCTGGAGCTGTTCAAGGAGTTCCTGACCAACCACCAGCACGAAGGGCGGCCGGTGGTGTTCAACGTGGGGGTCGGCGAATTATTGGATCTGGTCAGTCAGCGGGACCAGAACGCCACCGCCTGGGACGATTTCCGCCAGCGCCTGGAAAGCTTCTGCCAGGATCGCCTGCGGGGGTTCTCCCGCCTGGCTGATATACCCACCGTGCTGGGGCGGCTGGAGCACCTGGCTTATCACGACCCGGCCCAGACCCAGGGCATCCTCTCCCGGGCCATCAAGGGCGCGGCGGCGCGGATGCGCCCCACCAGCTACGGCAAGCACCTGTACGGCGACAACCAGCGCCGGGGCCTGTTGGGCGCGGGCAACGCCGGCCACCCCGCCCTGGACGTGTTCATCAAGGGCCGCTCCGAGCGCCTGAACAACATCAGCCTGGGCGAGACCTTCGCGGGGCAGTTGGTGGAATACGGCGACGACAGCATCGTGCTCTACGAGGAGCAGGTGGCCGTGCCCCTGTTCCTGATGGGCGGCGGCGCGCGGGTGGCCGACGGCCTGGCCGCCCTGGAGCAGGCCTACAACCGGCTTTGCCTCAGCGACAGCGCGGCCCCGGACAACATATTCAAGCGCCATATCGATCGGCATTACCAGCGGCTGTGCAGCGTGCTGCCGCCGGAGGACGACCAGAGCACCGCGCGCATCATCCAGGGCTATCGCCCCCTGCTCCTGGGCCTGGCCCTGGGCCTGGTGCGCCACGACCCCCAGCAGGGCTTCTATCGCCAGTGGGAGGAAAAGGGCCTGGAGCGCGAGTCCTGCTATCGCAACCATCTGCTCCAGGCGGTGCGCTTCATGAGCGAGGACGATTGCCGCGACCTCAACGCCAAGATCGAGGGGCAACTGGCCGCCTTGCGCGGCCAGGCCCCGGACAAGCTCCTGGAGCTGCTGGCCCTGATGATCTACTGGCAGAACCGGGTCTTCCGCAAGCGGCAGAACCTGCTGCACTCATCGGTGCACAAGTTGCGCAAGGACCTGCTGGCCTACTTCGAGGCCGAAGGCCTGAGTTGGGAGAACGGACTCAAGGGCAAGGTCCACCAACTCCTGGGCCAGGCCGGGCCGGACGCGGCCATTGATTACCAGGAGGAGCGCATGGACCGCTTCAGCCAGGTCCTGACCTACAAGGACGATCTGCTGGAGGACGACCTGCGGGTGCTGCGCTAGGAAGAGCTCGCGGCAAAGGAGCGGACGGCCGAGCCGCCGGCCCAGCACGGAGCGCCGCCGCGAGCGACCCGGTCCTGGCGCAGCCTCCGGGAAGCCTGGTTACAGGACAGCGAAGCCCGGTCGGAGCCTCAGGCTCCGACCGGGCCGACTTTTCAGGGCCAGGCTCAGAAGATGTAGCGGTCCAGGAAGAAGCCCCGGGGGGCCTCGCCCAGGCGGGCGGCGCGGGCGGCCAGGCCGGGGGCGTAGAGCCCGGGACCCGGGGCCTCGGCCAGGGGCGCGAGGCCGGGATCGGGCCGGTCCTCGCCCAGGGGGCCCAGGCCCCGGCCTTCCCGCTCCGGCAGGGCCAAGAGGCGCTGGCCCGGGGCCAGGCGGATCAGCGGCGGGCGGCGGCGGTGGGCGTCGCGGAAGGCTTGGGACATGAGGCTATCCCTCCCTCTGGCCGGGGCGGCTCAGTTCCAGTTCGATGCTCTGTTCCGGGCTCTCGCCGGCCAGGGACAGGCGGTCGCCCGGCCGCCAATCCCGGGGCAGTTCCACCCGCAGCAGGCGCGAGGCGACGATCTCGCCCCGGCCGGCGCAGGCCGGGCAGGGTCCGCGCCCGTCGGGCCGCCGGCCGCCGCCCTGGCACTGGCCGCAGGTCCGGGCCTGGCGCAGGGGCAGAGTCACCACCGCCGGCCGGCCGCTGACCTCCACCCGGTAGACCATGGCCGGACCCTGGCGCTCCAGGCCGGTGAGGCGGCCGCTGGCCGCCGGCCGTTGGGTTGGCTCGGGACCCCAAGCCGTGCCGGCCGGGGTGGGGCCGTGAGCGGCCAACGGCCCCAGGGGCGGCTCGGCCGTGGTCTGGCGGTCCGGGCCGGACTGGCTGCCCGCGCTGGCCTGGTTCTCCGCGACGGACGGCCGGCGCGGGGCGGAGGGCCGGGGGCCGAAGGGCTGGCTGGGGCCGGGGTTGAATTCGTCGAAGCGGTATTCGCGCTGGCCGGTGCGGGGGGCCCAGTTGGCGAAACGATAGGGGCTCACCTCGGGGCCGGGCTTCAGGTGGCGCAGGAGCAGGCCGTGGGCGGCGTTGACCCGGGCCATCTCCCCGGCCGGGGCCTGGGGGTTCAGGTCCGGGTGCAGGTCGCGGGCCAGGCGGCGGTAGGCGGCCTTGACCTGGTCCAGCCCCGCCCCGGGCGCGAGGCCCAGGGTGGCGTAGGCTTGGTCCAGGGCAAAGGAGTCTGCGGGCATGGTCGGGCTCCCGGGGGCGGCCTGGGGGCCGCCAACGCTGGTTGCTGGCTCGACCATCCATGTAGCAAGGCGGGTGCCAAGGCGGGTCATGGCCGGGTAACTGGCCGTCATGCCGGACCAAAGCGGGCGAAAAACCAGCGGGGCGGGAGCGGGCGGCAAGCCCCGGGCGCGCAGGTCTCCGGCCGCTTCGGGCCTGCCCTGGCCGCCGCCCCGACCGTCCCTGGCGGGGTGGATCGCCACGCATGGCCCCAAAATCAACCACTTGGGCCAGGCGTGCAACTTGGTTCACAGCGGGTGGCGTGTGATTTCACGCCCAAACGCGCGGGGCGGGCTAGAGGCCCAACTCCTGGGCCTTGGTGATCAGGGCGCGGCGGCTGATGCCCAGCCGGGCGGCGGCCTGGGTGCGGTTGCCGCCAGTGGCCGCCAACACCCGCCGGATAATCTGTTCTTCGGCCAGATCCGCCACTTGCTTGAGGACTTTCTTCAGGTCCTCCTCCTCCGGCGGCACCACCACCCGCACCCCGCCGGCCGCCCCGGCCGGGGTCAGGCCCAGGTCCTCGGGCTCGACCAGGGGGCCGTCGCTCATCAACAGGCCCTGCTCCACCAGGTTCACCAGCTCGCGCACGTTGCCCGGCAGGGAGGCGGATTTCAGGGCCTCCAGGGCGGCGGGGGAGAGCTTCTTGGCCTTGACCTCGTGGGTGGCGGCGGCCTGTTTCAGGAAATGGGCCGCCAGGAGGGGGATGTCCTCGCTCCGCTCGCGCAGGGGCGGCAGGGTGATGCCGATGACGTTGAGGCGGTAGTAGAGGTCCTGCCGGAAGCGGCCGGCGGCGGCCTCGGCCGCCAGGTCCTTGTTGCTGGCGGCCACCACCCGCAGGTCCACCTTGCGGGCGGTGTTCTCCCCCACCCGGCGCACCTCGCCCTCCTGCAGGGCGCGCAGGAGCTTGGCCTGGACCTCCAGGGGCAGCTCGCCCACCTCGTCCAGGAACAGGGTCGAGCCGTCGGCCTCCTCGAACAGCCCGGCCCGGGCCCGCTCGGCCCCGGTGTAGGCCCCCTTGGCCGCGCCGAAAAGCTCGCTCTCGATCAGCCCGGCCGGGATGGCGGCGCAGTTGACCGCCACCAGGGGCCGCTCCCGCCGCCGGCTGTTGTAGTGCAGCGCCCGGGCGATCAGCTCCTTGCCGGTGCCGCTCTCGCCGCTGATCAGGACCGTGGCCTTGGTGTCGGCCACCTTGCGCAGCACCGCGAAGACCCGCTGGATGGCCGGGCTGTGGCCGATGATGGCCGAGAAGTCGGCCCCGCTCTGGGCCTCGGCCCGCCAGGCCCGGTTGTCGCTCAAAAGGCGCTGGCGCTCCAGGGCCTTGGCCACCACCAGCAGGATCTCCTCCTCCTTGAAGGGCTTGCCGATGTAGTCGAAGGCCCCCTGCTTCATGGCCCCCAGGGCGGTCTCCACGCTGGCGTAGGCGGTGATCATCACCACGGTCTGGTCCGGCTCCGCCGCCCGCAGCCGCCCCAGCACGGTCAGGCCGTCCAGGTCCGGCATGCGCAGGTCCAGGATCACCAGGTCGAAGGTCTCGGCCGCGAATTTGGCGAGCGCCTCGGCCCCGCCGGCGGCGGTGGTCACCTGGTGGCCCTGCTGGCGCAGCATCAGCTCCAGCACCCGGCGGACGTGCTCCTCGTCGTCCACCACCAGGATGCGGGCGGTCTCCGGGGCCTGGTCGGGGTTCATGCCGCCCCGCCGCCGGGCTTCTGGCCGCAGACCAGGCCGGCCGCCGCGTCGGCCCGCACCGAGCCGTCGTAGCGCACCTGGACCAGGCCGGCCTGGCTCAGCATGGCCTTGATCTCGGCCGCGGTGTAGGCCTGGCCCCGGGTGGTGTTGATCAACATGTTCAGGCCGAACAGGCCCGGCCAGGGATGGCCCGGGATCTGGACCACGAACTCCTGCACCCAGAGCCAGCCCCCGGGCTTCAGGGCCTTGGCCGCCGCCGCCACCAGCCTGGCGCAGTCCTCCGGCCCCTCGCCGTGCAGGATCTGGCTCAGCCAGGCCAGGTCGTAGGGGCCGCCCAGGTCGTCGCGGTGGAAATCGCCCTCCCGGAAGTCCACCCGGGGCGCTCCGGGGTGCAGGGCCGCCTCGGCCTGGAAGTGCTCCCGGGCCTGGGGCAGGTCGAAGACCGTGGCCTTGAGGCCGGGCACCTCGTCGGCGAAGGTCAGGCCATAGACCCCGGGGCCGCCGCCCAGGTCCAGCAGGTGCTGGCCGTCCCGGAGGCCCACCCGGCCGGCCATGCCCGGGGCCTGCTGGCGGGCGATGTCGCGCATGGCGCGGTAGAAGTGCGCCCGGGGGGCGGGGCCGGGCTGGTCCAGGGCCGGGCGCTCCACCGGCCGTCCCTGGCGCACGCACTGGGCCAACTGGGACCAGTCGCCCACCATGTCGCCCAGGTGCAGGATCATGTCGCTCAGGTCCTTGGCCGAGCCCGGGGTGAAGTGCTCGGCCACGCCGGGATTGAGCTGGAGCCGGCCGTCCTGCTCGCGCACCAGGTCCAGCCCCAGCAAGGCCCGCACCAGGATGGCCAGGCCCCGGGGGTCCAGGCCCAGGCGCGGGGCCAACTCCGCCTCGCTGGCCGGGCCGCCGGCCAGGGCCTCGGTCAGGCCGCAGCGCACCGCCGCGTGCAGGGTGCAGGACTCCCAATAGGCGCTGGCCACCGCGCGCAGGCGCTCCGGTCCCCAGGGCGTGGGCTTGTTGGACATGGACGCTCCCTCCGTGGGCGGTTGGCGATTGGGCTCCCGGTCAGGATAGGCCCGGCCCGGGGGCGGGGTCAAGCCGCGTTGCCAGGGCCGGCCGGTCGTGCTAACGTCAGGCTGTTTCACCCATTGGCGAGGCCAGATGGACCCGGAAAGCCCCCAGACCCCGTCCGAGCGCCACCTGCTGGACAAGCCCCTGGACCGCAACCGGCTCCTGGTGGACTTCGACCCGGCCGACTACGGCCTGGCGCCCCTGGCCCTGGAGCTGCTGCTGCCCGGCCGCCCCACCCCGGCCGACCTCTACCTGCCCTTTTACGACCGCCACAAGCGCCGGGTGGTGATGGAGCACGCCTGCCAGCAGGGCGAGGAGTTCCGCTCCCTCTGGCGCGACCGCCTGCTCTCGGCCAACCAGCGCCTGGTCTATATCAAGCTGGAGCAGGTGCCCCGCCTGCAGGAGTATTTCGGCCGCTTCGCCCCGGCCCTGGTGGAGGACGAGGACCGCCCGGTCAAGCAGCGCGCCCGGGTGATCCAGGAGCTGGCCCTGTTCAACCTGAATGTCTTCTTCGCCAGCGACGACCCCAGCCCCCAGGCGGTGCGCACCCTGGTGGGCCAGGTGCAGCAGAGCGTCAACCGGCTCACCGCCGACCCCCGGGTGCTCACCCGCCTGAACGGCCTGCTGCGCACCGATTACAGCCTCTACACCCACTCGGTCAACGTGGCCATGCTGCTGATGGCCCTGGCCCGCTACCTGGGCTACAACGACGCCACCATCCACGCCTTTGGCGTGGGCGGCATGCTGCACGACGTGGGGCGCTCGCGTTTGCCCCGGGGCCTGATCAGCAAGACCGGGCCGTTGGACGAGGCGGAGAAGGCCCAGGTGCGCCAGCACCCCGTGCTGGGCCACCAGATGCTGGCCAGCCTGGGCGCGGTGCCCCACGACGCCATGATGATCGTGCTGCACCACCACGAGAACGCCGACGGCAGCGGCTATCCCCACGGCCTCAAGGCCGAGCGCACCCCCACCCCGGCCCGCCTCTGCCGCCTGGTGGACGCCTTTGACGCCATGACCAGCCAGCGGCCCTATCAGGACGCCCGCAGCGCCTTCGAGGCCGCCGCCACCATGCTCCAGGAGTCGGCCAACGCCTTTGGCAAGGACCTGGTGCCCACCTTCATCCGCTTCCTGGGCAGCCCCTTCGTGGCCGAATCCGAGTAGCGCCAGGCCGGCGACAATCTGGGCGGAGCCGTCTTTTCGTGAACCGGGTTGGCGCGGGCTCGCGTCAGAGCTGGTGGTGTGGCTCGCGGCGTCTATCAGAAATAACCGTCAGCGCGAGGGGGAGTCAGGCGGCGTGGCGATCTCTTGCCTCCCTTCCGAATTTATCCCTGGCTTGGTCTTTCGCGCACCGCCCGACTTCAATGCAGGATTGGAGATTGCTTCGCTTCGCTCGCAACGACGATGAAGAGGGAAAAACCAAGGCACGGGCCTCCCAAGTCATGCTGCACCGCATTAATTTTCTGTCATTGCGAGGCGTCGCCAGACGCCGTGGCGATCTCTGGTCTCTTCTCCTGTCCCCTCCTCGGCTTTTGGTCTTTTCCGGGTGGCCGGGACAATTCATTGTCCCGGCGGCGCAGCCGCAAGAGGTCGCGGCGCGAGGCCTCGCGTCGCGGCGACAGCCACGGAAAAGGCTGGAGAGCATAAATTCGGGAGATTGCTTCGCTGCGCTCGCAATGACGGAAAAGAGAACGTGAGCTGGTACGGCCAAGCGCCGCCCGCATGGCCAGGGTTTTTATGCCTGCCAGGCGAGGCGCCCCTACGGGAGCGTGGGTGGCCCGACCGCGGGCAGGCCTGGCCCGACCCGTGTACGCCCGTCGCGGCACGCGACCCGACCCGTATACGCCCGTCGCGGCACGCGACCCGACCCGTATACGCCCCGTCGCGGCACGCGACCCGACCCATATATGCCCAGTGGGGTGCTCGGCTCAACCCTTGTACATGGCGTCGATGAGGTCCTTGTAGGCCTGGTTGATGTGCTTGCGCTTGATCTTCATGGTCGGCGTCACCTCGCCGTCCTCCTCCAGGAGCTTT
>CALERA010000495.1 GCA_937908275.1 uncultured Desulfarculaceae bacterium
ACGCCCAGATCATCGCCAACGCCAAGGCCTACGATCCCGAGGCGGTGATCCAGGGGGTGTACCTGGCCGAGATGGCCGGGAAGGGGGTGGAGGTCATCCTGGGCGCCCACCGCGATCCCAAGATGGGCCCCATCGTGATGTTCGGCCTGGGCGGCACCCTGGTGGAGGTGCTCAAGGACGTCAGCTTCCGCCTGGCCCCCATGTGGGAGTCCAGCGCCGAGCGCATGATCCAGGAGATCAAGGCCTACAAGGTGTTGCAGGGCGTGCGCGGCAATCCGCCCTCGGACGTGAGCGCGCTCAAGGACTGCATCCTGCGCCTGTCGCAGCTGTTGGACGAGAACCCGCAGATCGCGGAAATGGACATCAACCCCCTCATCGTCTATCCCGAGGGGCAGGGATGCGCGGTGGCCGACTGCCGCATCATCCTCAAGCACCAGTAGCGTTGATCCGGGGCGGCCATCCCGGCCGCCCCGGCCGTAAAACGTTCTGCACGGGGGGTGCATAAATGGACGCTACGGCCCAACCACATATTTCCCCTAACCACATCGACGCCTTGCTGCCGCCCCAGATGGCGGCCAAGGCCGAGCAGATCGGGGTGGCCAAGGCCGAAATCTGCCTGGCCAAGCTCTTCACCCTGGCGGTCCTGGCCGGCTCCTTCATCGGCCTGGGCGCGGCCTTTTCCACCACCGTCACCGCCGGCCTGAGCGGGGCGCCCTGGGGCCTGACCCGGCTGCTGGCCGGGACCACCTTCTGCCTGGGCCTGATCCTGGTGGTGGTGGCCGGGGCCGAGCTGTTCACCGGCAACAACCTCATCGTCATGGCCTGGGCCGGGGGCAAGGTCTCCTTCCGGGCCCTGTTGCGCAACTGGGTGGTGGTCTACCTGGGCAACCTGGCCGGCTCCCTGGCCACCGCCGGCCTGGTCTACTACTCGGGGCAATACTTCTTCGGCGACCGGGCGGTGGGGGTCAACGCCCTGAACATCGCCAACGCCAAGTGCGCCATCGCCTTCGTGCCGGGCCTGGCCCTGGGCATCCTGTGCAACGCCTTGGTCTGCCTGGCGGTTTGGCTTTGCTACAGCGCCCGCAGCGTGACAGACAAGATCGCCGCGGTGCTGTTTCCCATCACCGCCTTCGTGGCCGCGGGCTTCGAGCACTGCGTGGCCAACATGTACTTCATCTCCCTGGGCCTGTTCATCAAGCTGGGCGCGCCCGAGGGCTTCTGGGCCGGCCTGGCCAAGACCCCGGCCGACTGGCCCCACCTGACCTGGCAGGGCTTCTGGCTGGCCAACCTGCTGCCGGTGACCCTGGGCAACCTGATCGGCGGCACGCTGCTGGTGGGCCTGGTCTATTGGTTCGTCTACCTGCGCGGAGGCCGCCGGGCCTGAGCCCTCGGCCCCGCCGACAATCCGCCCTCCCCCTCAGGGGGCTGCACCCGCCGCGCGACCCCCACTCGCGCGGCCCCACGGGTCAGCCCCCTGTCATTTTGCCCCGCCCGCGCGGGTTGGATTTGGGCTTCCGGGGCTGGCCCATCGACCTGGCCGATACCAGCCCCGACGGGTCCGGCCCTGGCCGAAGCTGCCGTTTCTAAAGCCGCAAAAAGGTGGACTTCACGGACGTATCTTGTTATGCTCGGGCCGCGCAAAAATCCCCCAATCGGGGTCAAGTTCCGGGAGGATGACATGGCTAAGCTGAAGATCAGCGATCTCGCCAAGATCAAAGAACAGGTGGCCCAGGCCAACTGCCTGCGCGAGGGCGGGGCCCAGGTGAAAGTCACCGTGCACATGGGCACTTGCGGCATCGCCAGCGGCGCGCGCGACGTGCTCAGCGCCCTGATGGACGAACTGGCCAAGAGCGGCCGCAAGGACATCGTGGTCGCCACCAGCGGCTGCGCGGACAACTGCGCCGCCGAGCCCCTGGTCACGGTGCAGAAGACCGGTGGCGATCCGGTCAACTATTCCCAGATGGACGACGCCAAGGTGCGCCAGGTCTTCAACCGCCACGTGCTTGCCGACGAGGTCCAGACCCAGTGGGTCGCGGCCGCCGGCGGCCAGCAGTAGGGGGGCGTCATGAAACTCTATCGTCAACACTGGCTGATTTGCGGCGGCACCGGCTGCCAGGCCGCGGGCTCCATCGCGGTCTACGAGGAGCTCAAGGCGGAGATCGCCAAACAGGGCCTGAGCGACGAGATCAAGGTGGTGGAGACCGGTTGCAACGGCTTCTGCGCCATGGGTCCGGTGGCGGTGGTCTATCCCGAGGGCGTCTTCTACGTGGCCATCGAGAAGACCGACGTGGCCGAGCTGGTGACCGAGCACATGCTCAAGGGCCGGCCGGTCTCGCGCCTGTTCTACAAGGATCCCGCCAGCAAGAGCGTGATCCCCGACATGATGGACATCCCCTTCTTCCACCTCCAGAAGCTGATCGCGCTCAAGAACCGCGGCATGCTGGACGCGGAGAGCATCGACGAGTACATCGGCCGCGACGGCTACAAGGCCCTGGCCAAGGCCCTGACCGAGATGTCGCCCGAGCAGATCATCGCCGAGGTCAAGACCAGCGGTCTGCGCGGCCGCGGCGGCGCGGGCTTCCCCACCGGCCTGAAGTGGGAGTTCTGCTCGAAGTCCCCGGGCGAGGTCAAGTACGTGCTCTGCAACGCCGACGAAGGCGACCCCGGCGCGTTCATGGACCGCTCCATCCTGGAGGCCGACCCCCACGCAGTGGTGGAAGGCATGACCATCGCGGCCAAGGCCATCGGGGCCAACGAGGGCTACGTCTACTGCCGGGCCGAGTATCCCCTGGCGGTCAACCGCCTGCAGCTGGCCATCGACCACGCCCGGGAGTACGGCCTGCTGGGCGACAACATCCTGGACAGCGGCTTCTCCTTCGACCTGCACATCTACCAGGGCGCGGGCGCCTTTGTCTGCGGCGAGGAAACCGCCCTGATGCGCTCCATCGAGGGCAAGCGCGGCATGCCGCGGCCCCGGCCCCCCTTCCCGGCCGTGGCCGGCCTCTGGAACCGCCCCACGGTCCTCAATAACGTCGAGACCTGGGCCAACATCCCCCAGATCATCCAGAACGGCGGGGCCTGGTACGCGGCCATCGGCACCGAGGGCAGCAAGGGCACCAAGGTCTTCGCGCTCACCGGCCATGTCAACAACATCGGCCTGGTGGAGGTGCCCATGGGCACCTCGCTGCACAAGATCATCTATGACATCGGCGGCGGCATCCCCAAGAAGCACCGCAAATTCAAGGCCGTGCAGCTGGGCGGCCCCTCCGGCGGCTGCGTGCCCGAGCAGCACCTGGACACCATCTGCGATTACGAGGCCATCGCCAAGGTCGGCGCCATCATGGGCAGCGGCGGCATGATCGTCATGGACGACAGCACCTGCATGGTGGACATGGCCCGCTTCTTCATGGACTTCGTGCAGGAGGAATCCTGCGGCAAGTGCACCCCCTGCCGCGAGGGCACCCGGCGCATGCTCCAGATCCTGGAGCGCATCGTGGAAGGCGAGGGTAAGGAAGGCGACATCGAGACCCTGGAGGAGCTGGCGGCCATGATCCAGACCTCCAGCCTCTGCGGCCTGGGCCAGACCGGCCCCAACCCGGTGCTTTCCACCCTGCGCTACTTCCGCGACGAGTACGAGGCCCACATCCGGGACAAGAAGTGTCCGGCCAAGAGCTGCGTGGCCCTGCTGGAGTTCAAGGTGGACGAGGCCAAGTGCAAGGCCTGCGGCCTGTGCTTCAAGAACTGCCCGGTGGACGCCATCACCTGGGAGAAGAAGAAGCCGGCCCACATCGACCTCGAAAAGTGCATCAAGTGCAAGACCTGCTTCGAGAATTGCAAATTCGACGCCATCAACTGACCGCGTCGCATCGCTGATAACCACGCCGCCCGCGCCGGAGCAATCCGGCGCGGGCGGCGCGCTTTTGGGGCGGAAGTTGCGGCTACATCAGGCCGCGATAGAGCCCGCCGTCGATGACCACGCTGGCCCCGGTGATATAGGCCGCGCGCTCCGAGGCCAGGAAGACCGCCAGGTCGGCGAATTCCTCGGGCCGGCCCATGCGCCCCAGGGGGATGCCGGTCAGCACCCCGGCCGCGATCTCCTCCCGGGAGCGCCCCTCGTTGGCGCTGCGGTAATCCAGGATCTGGTCCACCCGCTCGGTGAGGATCCAGCCCTGGCAGATATTGTTGACCGTGATGCCCGCCGGCCCCACCTCGTCGGCCAGGCTCTTGGCCCAGCCGATCACCGCCGCGCGCAGGCTGTTGCTCTGGATCAGGGCCGGCAGGGGCTGCTTGACCGAGACGCTGGTGACGTTGACGATGCGGCCCCAGCCTTTCTCGCGCATGTAGGGCAGGGCCCCGCGCACCAGGGCCTGGGCGGAAAAGAGCAGCAACCGGGCGGCCTTGAACCAGGACTCCTCGTCGAAGTCGGCGAAGCCCCCGGCCGGGGGGCCGCCGCCGTTGGTCACCAGCACGTCCAACCGGCCCAACTCCTGCCCGGCCTGGCGGGTGAACTCCTCGGCCTGGCGGGAATCCAGCAGGTCCACCGCCCGCCACCAGACCCGGACGCCATGGCGCTCGCTGGCCTCGCGGGCCAGGTCGGCCAGCTTTTGCTCGTTGCGGGCGCAGACCGCCAGGTCGCAGCCCTCGGCCGCCAGGCCCAGGGCCACCGCCCGGCCCAGGCCCTGGCTGGCCCCGGCCACGCAGGCCACCCGTCCCTTGAGTCCCATGTCCATAGGCGTTATTTCCCCGGTTTAGGCGGTGGAATTGCCGGCGCGGGTGGAACGAATCCTTCATCTATCCTGTCGCCGCCCGGTTTGGGATGGGGAGCAGGTCTTGGAGGTGGCGATGGTGGTGATGGTGGCGTGGGTTTTCTCTCCTGCATACTTTGTCTTGGCGGAGTTGGTTGTCCCGTCATGTCAACCTCCTTTAAGTTTGAGAAAGCAAACCATGAAAGGAATAGCCAAGCACAACAAAAAGACGTGATTGAAACAAAATTGGATATTTTGGTAACCAAACCTAACCGCTTACTAGTCAGAATACACCTAGATACTTCCACGCTTGGAGGTTTTTCACAACTGGATTGCTGCTTATCCATTTCCTTTATCAAGTTAGATATTGTTAACTGAGAAAGCTTTAGAGACAACAACGTTGAGATGATGGTAACGCCAAAGAAGAGCCAGGCAGCAGCTAATACATTTATGGAGATCGGTGCGCCACGCACGATGTAGTTTGCAAAGCTGATTGAAAAAGTTAAGGCTACGCCTGACAAGGTCAGAAGTGTGTGGTCTACTTGCTTTGATGTTTCAAATGAGAAGTTGATGTACTGATTACGTTGGCTAATGTAATGGGAATAATTATTATTATACCATTCATGCTCTTTAGAGGACAAATCGTTTGTTTTCTGTGCGTTACGTAATAAATAGGAACTCCTAGTCGCAACCAATCCTTTTCGACATGTGCTTTTCATGAGAGCTATTTTTCTGCTAGTTATCTATGAAACATATTCCAAATACCTTACATCACGATCTCACGAATTGACAACCGCCTCGCGCAGGCGCTGCAGGCGCACCAGCCGGGCGTAGACCCCGTCCTGGGCCATCAGCGCCCCGTGCCGGCCCTGCTCCACGATGCGCCCCTTTTGCATCACCAGGATGTGGTCGGCGTGGCGGATGGTGGAAAGCCGGTGGGCGATGACCAGGGCGGTGCGGCCGGCCATGATCCGGGGCAAGGCCTCCTGGATCAGGTGCTCGGACTGGGGGTCCACGCTGCTGGTGGCCTCGTCCAGCACCAGCACCGCCGGCTGACCGGCCAGGGCCCGGGCCAGGGAGAGCAACTGGCGCTGGCCGGCGGAGAGGCGGCGGCCGCCCTCGCCCAGGGGGGTGTCCAGGCCCTCGGGCAGTTGCCGGGCCACGGAATCGGCCCCGCTCACCGCCAGGGCGGCCTCCAGCTCGGCCGGGCCGACCCAGTCCCGGCCCAGGGTCAGGTTGTCGCGCAGGTCGCCGGAGAAGAGGAACACCTCCTGGTCCACCAGGGCCACCCGCCGGGCCAGGCCGGCCGGGTCCATCTCGCGCAGGTCGATCCCGTCCAGGAGCACCCGGCCCTCCAGGGGATCGTGCAGGCGCAGGAGCAGACCCACCAGGCTGGTCTTGCCCGCGCCGGTGGGACCCACCACGGCCCAGGACTGGCCGGCCGGGATGGTGAAATTGATCTGGTGCAGCACCGGCCGCTGGGGATCGTAGCCAAAGCTCACGTTCTCGAAGCGGACCTCCCCCGGTCCGTCGGCCGGGGGTCGGGGTTGGGCCGGGGCGGGCAGGGCGCGGTCATCGTCCATCAGGTGGAAGATGCGCTCGGCGCTGGCCATGGCCGCCTGGAGGATGTTGTACTTCTCGGCCAGGTCGCGCACCGGGCGGAAGAACATGTGCATGTAGGCGATGAAGGCCACCAGGGTGCCCAGGCTCAGGCGCTCCTGCACCACCTGGCCGCCGCCGTGCCACAGGATCAGGGCCACCGCCAGGCTGGAGAGCAGCTCGGTCAGGGGCAGGAAGAAGGCCATCACCCAGATCTGGCGCATGCCGGCCCGATAGTAGGCCTGGTTGAGGCGGGCGAACTCGGCCGCGCCCTGGGCCTGGGCGCGCAGGAGCTGGATCACCGCCAGGCCGGCCAGGGTCTCGGCCAGGCGGGCGTTGATGCGGCCCAACTGCCCCTGGAGGTCGCGGAAGGCCTCCCGGGCCAGGCGCGAGAACAGCCAGGCCACCCCGGCCACCACCGGAGCCAGGGCCAGGCAGACCAGGGCCAGGCGCCAGTCCAGCCACAACAGCGCGCCGGTGATGCCGGCCAGGAGGAAAAGGTCCTGGAAGAAGGCCACCAGGCTGGAGGTGAACAGCTCGTTGAGGTTCTGCACGTCGTTGGTCAGCCGGGTCACCAGCTTGCCCACCGGGTTGCGGGAGTGGAAGGCCAGGCTGCGGCTGACCAGGTGCTCGAAGAGCCGCTGGCGGATGGTGAGCATCATGCGCTGGCCGGTGCGCTCCAGGCTGAGCTGCTGGCCAAAGCCCAACAGATAGGCCCCGGCCGAGATGAGCACGTAGAGCAGGGCCAGGACGGCCAGCCCCCGCAGGTCCGGCCCGCGCAGGGAGCGGTGCTCGGCCGGGCTCAGGCGCTCCAGGTCGCGGCTGGGGATCAGCCAGCGGTCCTGGGCCGGGCGGAAGAGTCCGGGGTGGGCCTGGGCCAGGTCGGCGGCCGGGGCGTCCCGGGGGACCAGGTACCAGGTGGCCGGGTCCAGGGCCCCGGCCTCGCGCAGGCGGGCGGACAGGCGCGGGTCCAGGCCTCGCCAGGCGCTGGCGGGCGCGTAGATCTGGCCCTGGCCGTCGGCCAGCAAGTCCTTGCCGGCCTGGGCGCGCAGGGCCGCCAGCAAGTCCGGCGGCGCGCTCTGGGGCCGCACCAGGCGGGCCTCGGGCAGGATGTAGTGGTCGATGCCGCTACGGGTGAGATAGGGCAGCAGGATGTCCAGGCCGGTGCTGCACAGGATCAGCAGGCTGGCCAGCAGGATCTGGGGCAGGTGGGGCCGGGCGTAGTGCATCAACCGGCGCAACAGGCGCAGGTCGTAGGGCCGGCCCAGTTGATCGCCTTCCATGTAGCCGAACTCAAAGGGTGGCATGGCTCAACCCTCCAGCTCGGCCAACAGGGCCTGCTCGGCGAACAGGCGCTGGTAGAGGCCGCCGGCGGTCATCAGCTCGGCGTGGCGGCCGGACTCCACCACCCGGCCCCGCTCCAGGACGTAGATCCGCTCGGCCGCGGCCGCGCTTTTGAGGCGGTGGCTCACCACCAGGGTGGTGCGCCCGGCGCGCAAGCCGGCCAGGTTGGCGATGATGCGCTGCTCGGTCTGGCTGTCCACCGCCGAGAGGGGATCGTCCAGGAGCAGCACCGGCGGGTCGGCCAACAGGGCCCGGGCCAGGGCCAGGCGCTGGCGCTGGCCGCCGCTCAGGGTGTGGCCCCGCTCGCCCAGCATGGTGTCCAGGCCCTTGGGCAAGGCCTTGGCCTCCTCGGCCAGTTCGGCCGCGCCCAGCACCCGCCAGAGCTCGTCCTCGGCCGCCTGGGGCTTGGCCAGGCGCAGGTTGTCGCCCAGGCTGACCGCGAAGATGAAGGCCTCCTGGGGCAAGAGCCCCACCCGGGCGCGCAGGTCGCTCAGACGCAGCTCCCGCACGTCCGTCCCGGCCAGGAACAGGCTGCCCGGCGGAGGATCCTGCAGGCGGGCCATCAGGTGCAGCAGGGTGGACTTGCCACCGGCCACCGGCCCCACCAGGGCGGTGGTGGTCCCGGCCGGGGCTACCAGGTCCAGGTCCTGGAGGGCCGGCCGGGTGGCCCCGGGATAGCTGAAGCTGAGGTTCCTGGCCTCCAGGGTCAGGGGCGCGGCCGGGTCCAGCTCCCGCGCCTGGGGCGGGTCCACGATGGCCGGCGGGGTGGAGAGCACCTGGTCCACCCGCTCCAGGCTGGCGCCGGCCCGCTGCATCAGGCTCACGGTCCAGCCCAGGGCCATCATGGGCCAGGTCAGCATCTGGAGATAGGCCGAGAAGGCCACGAAGTCGCCGGTGGTGATGTTGCCCAGGACCGTCAGCCAACCGCCGCCGCCCAGGACCAGGGCCAGGCTGAGGTTGGTGAAAAAGACCATCAGGGGGAAGAACAGGGCCAGGTCCTTGGCCAGGTTGAGGTTCACGCCCAGGTAGGCCCGGCCGCCGGCCTCCAGGCGCGCGCCCTGTTCGCGGTCCAGGGCGTAGGCCTTGACCAGGCGGATGCCGCTCAGGGCCTCGCGGGCCTGCTCGGTGAGCCGGCCGAAGGTGTCCTGGACCTCGGCGTAGCGCTTGTGCAGCCGGCGGGACTGGACCCGGGTCAGGGCCACCACCAGGGGCATGGGCAAGAGGGCCAGCAGGGTCAGGAGGGGGCTGATGTAGAGCATGAAGCCCACCGCGGCGCAGCCCATCAACAGGCCGTCCATGGCCGCCACCAGGCCGATGCCGGCGGCCATGCGGATGTTGTTGAGGTCGTTGCTGGCCCGGGCCATCAGCTCGCCCGGCGGGTTGTCGGCTAAAAAGCCCTGGTGCATGGTCTGGAGATGATCGTAGAGGCGCAGGCGCAGGTCGGCCTCCACCCGGCGGGAGAAGCCCATGATCAGGGGCCGCCAGATCAGGCGGAACAGGGCCACCGCCAGGGCCAGGCCCAGCACCAGGCCGCCCTGGCGCAGCAGGCTCTCGGCCGAGGCCCGGCCCTGGGTCAGGTCGTCGACTGCGAACTTGATGATGCGGGGGACGTAGAGTTGCAGCAGGTCCACCGCCCAGAGGGCGGATAGGCCGATGACCAGGGTCTTCCTTTCGCGGACGATCAGGTCCCGCAGCAGGTGCAGCCTGGTCATGCCCTCCGACCCCGGATCAGCGCGTCCCGGACCCGCCAGCGCAGGAGGCGGGGATCACGAACTCCCCGCTCTTTTCCAACTGGCGCTGTTGGCTGTCCAGGACCGCCACCCAGGCCCGGTAGGCCCCGGGACCGCTGAGACGGGGCAGCAGCCCGCAGGTGGCGAAGAGGTTGTAGTAGGGCTTGCTGGGGTCGTCCACCTTGAGGACCAGTTTCTTGGCCGGCCCGGCCGGGGTCAGGCCCTGGCCCTGGCGCAACTCGGGCTGGAGGTTGACCTGGAAGTACAGCGGGGATGGCGGGTTGAAGCCCTGGAGGTCGGCCACCACGTGCACCGAGAGCCCGGCCTCGCCAGCGCTGGTCTCCTGAGTCACCCATATCTGCTTGAGCCGCGCGCCGTTGGCCCGGTTGTCCACCGCCAGGTCCGGGGTCTGGGGTTTGGCGGCCTCGGGGGCCGGGGCGGGCAGGGCGGGATCCACGATGCGGCGGGCGCGGAAGGCGGGCGCGGCCACGGCGCAGGGCCGGGTGAAGCGCACCAGCTCACTGGTTTCCACCGGCTTGAGGCCGGCCCCCAGGATGGTGATCTGGGCGCTATGGTCGGCCTCGGCCGGTCCGGGCATCTGGTCGCAAGCCACGAAAAGGATGTGCCGGTTCTTGGTGGTGTCGTCCACCCGCTGATAGAGCTTCTTGCTGGCCCCGTCCGCCGCCTTGAGCGTCAGCTCCAGCCAGACCCCCTGCTCGGGGGATAGATCGGCCACGTCGGCCCGCACGTAGACCGCCACCCCGCGCTGGCCGCCCAGTTCGTGGTTGTCGCTGACATGGACGCTGGTGAAGCGTTTTTCGGAGGCCTTGCGCAGCTTGACCTCGGCCGTGGCCGGGGCCGGCGGCGCGCCGTTGCCCAGGTAGGGCTTGACCGCGGCCAGGAGGCGGTCCTCGCCCACGAAACCCTCGAAACGCTCCACCACCCGGCCCTGGGGGTCGATGACCAGGGTGGTGGGCAGGACCTTGACCTGGGCCAGGCGGCGGGCCTGATCCATGCTGCCCAGCACCACCGGGAACTCCACCCCGTTGCGCACCACGAAGGGCTTCATGGCGTGCAGGCCGCCATTGTCCACTGAATAGCCGATGACCGAAAGGCCCTTGGCCCCGTAGTCACGTTGAAGCTGGTTGAGGTGGGGGATGGCGTCCTTGCAGGGGCGGCACCAGGAGGCCAGGAAGTCCAGCAGCACCACCCGGCCCCGGAAGTCCGACAGGCGCAGGTCGCCGGCCATCACGGTGGGCAACTGGAAGTCGTCCACGGTCTGGGCCCGGCCGGGGACGCTGGTCCAGAGCAGAGTAACGACCGTTAACAAAAGGACTTTTCTCGCCAGCGCCGTCATGCCGGACCCCCTGTATGGACGATGGGAACATATTACCATGCCGCCGGCAATGCTCAACCAGACCGGAGGGCTGGGGCATTGCGCACAGTTGTGAGCGTGAGTTGACACTCAAACCGGCCGCCTGTATGCTAATCCAACCCAACCTCGC
>CALERA010000496.1 GCA_937908275.1 uncultured Desulfarculaceae bacterium
CGGCGGCCTGGGGCGCGGGCGGGGCCGGGGCCTGGCCGGCCGGAGTGGCGTCAGGTTCCTTGACGGTGGTGGGCGCGGTCGGGAGGCTGGTGGTGCTGGTGGTCGTCAAGGATGTGACGGTGGTCAGACTGGCGCTGTCGTTGATCCCGCCGGGCAGACCGCTCTGGTCCACCGGGCCGGGCTGATTGGCCGGGTTGGTCTGGGCGCTCTCGGGGTTGGGCAGGCCGCGATCCGGCCCCGGGGGCAGGGCCCGCTCCTCGCCGGCGGTCTGGACCTGGCGGTGCGGCAGGGGGAAATAGCCCGGTTCGCCGGGTTGCACCGTGGGCGCTGGGGGCTGGGTGGCGGCCGGCCCGGGGCTGGCGGCGGTTTCGGCTGGCGGCGCGGGGGGTTCCGGGGCCGGCTGGGCCACGAAGGCCAGGGCCACCCAGGCCAGGCTCAACAGGGCGAAGAGGCCGGCGAAGATGGTGAAGCGCTTGCGGTCCACCCCCCAAATGCGCGGCAACTGGGGGAAAAGTCGGCGACGGATCAGCCAGCGATAAAGGAACAGGAGGGCCCCGGCCAGGCTGGCCACGGCCAGGACCATCAGCAGGATCAACCCCAGGCTTATCAAATCCAGTCCATTGCTCATCAGTGTTGGACGCTAGCACGGGGCGGCCGGGGCTGGCAACCAATATTCGTCCCCGCCCGGCAACTGGCATGTGTCGTGCAAGAGCAACAGGCAAATCACCTGGGTCGAACCCCATGGCCCGCGAGGACTCCGGATCGGGCGGCCAAGCGCCCACGGACAGACAGGAGACGGCATGCGAACCACCCCCCGCCAACGGCTGCGCAAGTTCTACGACCAGGCCCTGCTTTCGCCCGAGATGCTCTGCCTCAATTGCGCGCGTTGGGCCTGGAACAGCCCGGGGGAGCCCTGCCCCGCCGACCGCCGCCAGGATTGCCAGCTTTTCGTCAGCGACATGATCAACCGCCTGGCCGCCGCCTCCGCGCCGCCCGCGTCCCCCCAGCCGCCCCAGGCGCCCACCCGCCCCTGAGGCCGGGATTAAAGTCCTAACCGGGCATGGCCGATAAGTAATTTGACTGGAGGTGAGCCATGCTGGTGGATATTTCCCTGATTTCGCCCATCCGCGACACCGCCTCCTCCCAAGGGGCCCGCCGCCGGCGGGAGGAGAAGGAAGCCAACCAGAAGGTCCTGCCCCGGAGACAGAACCGGGAAGCCAAGGCCGACGATCGGCAGTCCCAGACCCGGGAGTCCGGCGTCAACGCCTACGCCTGAGCCCGATCCCGGCCCCCAGCCCCCGGGCCTCGGCCCGGGGCCGCACCCAATCCGCCCGCGCCGCGCCTTGCCTGAACACCCCGCGAAACGCATCCCCGGCCATGGCGCGAGCCAGGCTTGACAACACCCGGCGCTGCCTGACACTATGGACGGCATCACGTTCAGCGGAGAGAACTGATGCCCCCAGTGTCCGTCTATCGCGCCCCCTCGGTGGGCCGCGCCCTGGCCATCCTGGAGCTGGTGGCCCAGGAAAACGGCGGCCTGGGCATCAGCGACCTGGCCCGCCGCCTGGAGCTGAGCAAGGGCACCGTCTTCGGACTCTGCCAGCAGTTGGAGTCCGGCGGCGCGCTCTCCCGCGATCCGGCCAGCAAGCGCTATCTCCTGGGTCCCCTGATCAGCACCCTGGCCGGCCGGGGCCTGGTCCACGCCCGCCTGCGCGAGGCGGCCGGACCGGAACTGACCCGGCTCTGCGACCAACTCAAGGAATCGGTTTTCCTGGGGGTCCTGGGCCGGGGCGAGGTCACGGTGGTGGAGGCCCGGCAGCCGGCCGGCCTGGTGCGCATCGCCGCCGGACCCGGCACCCGCCTGCCCCTGACCGTGGGCGCGGTGGGAAAAGTCTTCCTGGCCGGCCTGCCCCCGGCAAGGTTGGACGCCATCCTGGACCAGGGCTTGCCGGCCCACACCCCCCAGACCGTCACCGATCCCCAGGTCTACCGCCGTCAGTTGGAGGAGGTCCGCCGCCAGGGCTATTGCCTGGAGCGGGACGAGTACCTGACCGGGGTCTGGGGCGCGGCCGCCCCCCTGGGGGCCGAGGCCGGCCTGCCGGCGGCCATCTACTCCATCGGCTTCACCAGCGGGCTCAGCGCCGGCCGCCTGGAGGAAATCGCCCAGTCCCTGACCCAGGCCGCCCAGGCCATCACCCGGGTCCTGCGCCAGGAGGCATAAGCCCGGGCGAGGAGCGCCCACTTCCTAAGCCCCAGGGCGTATTCACCAAACGTAATTAGCAGGTCAGCAATCCGAATCTTGGCGGGCGCCCCCTCGAAAAGTCCTTTTTGTCATTGCGAGGAGCCGTCAGGCGACGCGGCAATCTCCCTCGGTCTTCCCAACTCAGCGATAATAGCAATTAAACCCGCGAGAGATTGCTTCGCTACGCTCGCAATGACTTGGGTTGGTTGATACGCATTGGCGGAACCAACCCCGCCCCTGACCGCGTCCCCCAGCCTCAGACCAGCTCCGCCCCGCTGAGCACCAGCACCAAGTGGCGATAGACCTCGGGGTCCAGTTGGGTGCCCAGGCTCTCGCGCATCAGGGACAGGGCCTGGAAGGGAGTCTTGGGCTCGGAGTAGGGCCGGCTGCTGGTCAGGGCGTCGTAGGTGTCGGCCACGGTCACCGCCCGCACCGTCACCGGGATCTGGTCCTTTTGCAGGCCGCAGGGGTAGCCCTGGCCGTCCAGGCGCTCGTGGTGGTAGAGGATGCCGTGCATGGTGGTCTGGCTCAGATCCACCTGGGTGCACAGGCTCAGGCCCTTCAGGGGGTGGGACTCGATGGCCTCGCGCTCGTCGGGATTCAGGCGGCTGGGTTTGTTCAGGATGCGGGTGGGGATCAGGGTCTTGCCGATGTCGTGCAGGATGGCCCCCAGGCCGGCCTGCACCACTTTCAGCTCCTCAACCCCCATGGATTGCAGCACCGTGGCGGTGTAGACGAAGACGTGCACCGAGTGGCTGTAGGTCTGGAAGTGGTGATTGATCAGGGAGGCCAGGCTCTTGAGCGAGCCGGGCTGGGCCAGGAACTGGATGCCCAGGCTGACGAAGCGCTCCAGGCGGCCCACCTGCTCCGAGAGTCCCTGTTCGGGCAGGTGGTTGCGGAAGGCCTCGCGCACCAGGTTGACCGAGACGTTGTAGAACATCTGGGAGCGCTCGCGCACCGGCACCGTGTCGTCCAGCAGCATCCGCCCCAGGTTCTTTTCCATGTAGGCCTCGAACTGGTTGCGCTGGGCGGCCAGGACGTAGACCTCGTTGACGCCGTTGGCGAAGAGCTTCTTCTGGTGGTCGTGGGTGAAGGATTCCTCGGGGTGGGCGTAGAGCACGTAGCGGCCCTTGACCTTGAGGTAGACCCCGAAGTCGCCCCTGGTCTCCGGGAACAGCAGCAGGGGCGAGATCGGGAAATAGTATCCGTCGGTGACCTGGATGGCTTCGCCTGGCATCAGATATCTCCTCCGCTTCCCGGCGGCGCTCCCCCGCCCCGGGGTTGGGGCGGGCGCGAACCCAAGCCGAACCAGGGCCCGATTGGCCCAGCCCATCGGCCTTGAGAGCGGTTACTATATTATATCGGGTTGTTAGGCGGTTGTTGCAACTTAATTTCCGGTGACGCTTTCGCCGGGCAGGCTGAACCAGGGCCCCTCCACCATCTCCTGCCGACAGCGCGGGCAACGCCCGGGCGCGTCCAGACGGCGGCGGTCGCGGAAGACATGGCCGCAATGGCCGCAGCGGGCCGGCTCCACCCGCAGGCGTCCGCGCTGGCTGCGGGCCAGATGGGCCAGGTGTTCTTCCACCTCGCGGGGGGTGAGCAGCAGGGCCCGGGCCAGGTCCAGGGCGCTATGCTCGCCTTGGGCCAGCATCCGGGCCAGGGTTTGGCGCAGGGTCAACTCCATGACCGCCCCGGCCAGCGGGAAGGGAAAAAGACGGCGGACCTGGGAACCGGGCCAGAGGCATCCGCGACACGGGCCGCATCGCTTACCGCTGCTTCCTCCCGGACCTGACGGGGTTCACGACCGCTCGTTGCGCGGAGTCCAACCCGGCCCCAGGCCCGCCGCCAAACCAAGCAAACCAGACTTTGACCCTTGGTTCAAGTCCCGAGGCCGGGCGCTGGTGGACCGGCGAGAAAAAAGACCGCCCCGCATCGGTTTGGGGATGCGGGGCCGGTATGGGCCAGGCAAGCGGGGCGGCTACTGATCCACCCGCTCCTTGAGCTCCTTGCCCACCTTGAAGAAGGGCAGTTTCTTCTGGCCCACTTCAATGATCTCGCCGGTCTTGGGGTTGCGCCCCTGGTAGCCGTCGTAGTCCTTGACCTTGAAGCTGCCAAAGCCCCGGATCTCCACGCGGTCGCCTTTGACGAGGGCGTCCTCCACGCTGCCGAACATGGTGTTGATCACCATTTCGGCCTTCTTGATGGTGAGGCCCTCCGCTTTGGCCAAGGCTTCGATGAGCTGGGACTTGTTCATTTACCGGCTCCCATTGCGAGGCTATCAACAGGCGGCTTTATACGTCGCTGGAAGATATTATGCAGCCCGCCCCCGCCTGTCAAGGCCCTGCTCCCAGGTCGCCGCCCAGCCGGACCAGAAAGAGGGAGGGTGCAATTGTCTTGGATTATGCCTAGTTGACCAAGCGCCCTTCTGTCAAGTGTTTTCTGTCGCTCCACATATTGGAGGGGAAACCCCTCGACTTGGCCCGGGCCATGGGCTATATTCCAGCAACCCGGCGCAAGGGAGAACAGCCAAGCTCATGGTCAACAGCGGCCAGGCGATAATCTTAGGGGTGGTGCAGGGCCTCACCGAGTTCCTGCCGGTGAGTTCCTCCGGCCATTTGGTGCTGGGGCAGCATCTTTTGGGCCTCAGCGAGCCGGAGATGCTCTTCGACGTGGCGGTGCACGTCGGCACCCTGCTGGCGGTGGTGGCCTATTTCTGGCGCGACCTCTGGGCCATGCTGCGCGGTCTCTGGGGGCGGGACGAAGAGGCCGAGCGCGGCCGCCGCCTGATCTGGCTGGTCTTGGCGGGCAGCGTGCCCACCGCCATCATCGGAGTGGTCTTCCGCCACGATTTCGAGGCCCTGTTCGCCTCGGTGACCGCGGTGGGCGTCGCCCTGCTCATCACCGGCATCTTGTTGATGGCCACCCACTTCGCCCCGCCCTCCCGGCGCGAGCTCTGGCGTTTCGGCCCGGGACGGGCCTTCCTGGTGGGCCTCATGCAGGGCCTGGCCATCACCCCGGGCATCAGCCGCTCCGGCTCCACCATCTCGGTGGCCCTGCTGCTGGGGGTGGAGCGCAAGCTGGCGGCCCACTACTCGTTTTTGCTCTCGCTGCCGGCCATCCTGGGGGCGTTGCTGCTACACTTGAAGGATCTGGGGCCGGGCCAGGAAGTGGCCTGGACGCCCATGCTGCTGGGCGGGGCGGTGGCCGGGATCACCGGCCTGGTGGCCCTGAAGCTCCTGATCGGGGTGGTGCAGCGGGGGGGCTTGCACTGGTTCGCCTTCTATTGCTGGGCCTTGGGCGTGGCGGCCCTGATCCTGGGCTGAGCGCGCCGGCCGGCGCATGCGGGAGGATTTAGTTCTTGGGCGTCTATTGCGTAATCATGGCCGGGGGCAGCGGCACCCGCTTCTGGCCCGCCAGCCGCCGCCAACGCCCCAAGCAGCTCTTGGCGCTGACCAGTCACCGCAGCCTGTTGCAGCAGACCCTGGACCGGGTGGCCAGCCTGGCCCCGGCCGAGCGGTCCCTGGTGGTCACCGGGGCCGACCACGCCGACCAGGTGGTGGAGCAGTTGCCCCAGGTGCCGCCGGGCCAGGTCCTGGCCGAGCCCCTGGCCCGCAACACCGCCGCCGCCGCCGGCCTGGCCGCGGCCTGGGTGGCCCGGCGCGACCCCACGGCGGTCTGCCTGGTGCTGCCGGCCGATCACCTGATCACCGACGAGACCCTGTTCCTGGCCACCCTGGAGCGCGCCATCCGCGCCGCCCGGGAGGACGACGTCCTGGTCACCCTGGGCCTGACCCCGCGCTTCCCGGCCACCGGTTTCGGCTACATCGAGACCGGCCAGACCCTGGACCCGGCCCCGCCCCAGGTCAGCCTGGTGCAGGCCTTCCACGAGAAACCGGACCTGGCCAAGGCCGAGGCCTACCTGGCCGGCGGACGCCACCTCTGGAATTCGGGCATGTTCGCCTGGCGGGCCGAGGTGCTGCTGGCCGAGATCGCCCGCTATCTTCCGGACTTGGCCGCCGGCCTGGACGAGTTGGCTCCCCACCTGGGCGGGCCCAGCCAGGCCGAGGCCCTGGCCGCGATCTATCCCCGCCTGCCCTCCATCAGCGTGGATCACGGCGTCTTGGAAAAAAGCCCCCGCCTGCGGGTGGTCAAGGCCGACTTCGGCTGGTCCGACCTGGGCTCCTGGGACGCGGTGGCCGAGCTCTGGCCCGGCGACGCGGCCGGCAACGTCTCCCAGGACGGCCGCCTGCTGGCCATCGAGGCCAGGGACAACGTGGTCTCGGCCCAGGGTCGCCTGACCGCCCTGCTGGGCGTGACCGGCCTGGTGGCGGTGGTGACCGACGACGTGCTGATGATCCTGCCCCGGGAACGTTGCCAGGACGTGCGCCAGGTCATCGAGGTCCTGCAGCGCGACGGCCTGCACAGCCTGCTCTAAACCCACTTAATTCGCAAAGGGGCCGCTCTTGGAGTGGATCAAAGACCTGGTGGCCTGGACCACCCATTTCGCCCAAACCCCCTACGGGGCCTGGGCCTTGTTCGCCATCGCCTTCGCCGAGAGCAGTTTTTTCCCCATCCCCCCGGACATCCTGCTGATGGCCCTGGCCGCGGTGGACCCGGAGCACAGCATCTGGTACGCGACGATCTGCACCGCCGGCTCGGTGCTGGGCGGCATCTTCGGCTATGGCATCGGCCTCAAGGGCGGCCGCCCCATCCTGCTGCGCTTGTTCAGCCATGACAAGGTCCAGGTGGTGGAGGATTACTACAACCGCTACGACGTCTGGGCGGTGGGCATCGCCGGCCTGACCCCCATCCCCTACAAGGTCTTCACCATCGCCGCCGGGGTCTGCGCCATCAACTTCCCCCGCTTCGTGGCCGCCAGCGTCGGCAGCCGGGGGCTGCGCTTCTTCGCGGAAGGCCTGCTCTTCTGGTTCTTCGGCCCCCAGATCCAGGAGTTCGTCAAGTCCTACTTCGAGATCATCACCATCAGCTTCGCGGTGCTGCTGGTGGGCGGCTTCTACCTGCTGAAGGTGATCGGCAAGCGCGCCACGCGCAAGGAACCGAGTTGATGAGCCTTCCCGGCCCCCTGCGCCTGTCCCCCCTCTGCCTGGCCAAGGTCTGGGCCGCGCCGGAGTTGCCCGCGCCCTGGTGCGAGCTGGTGGCCTGCCCGCCCCGCACCGGCGAGGTCTGGTTGCTGAGCGACCGCCATCACGTCACCCCGGTGGCGGAAGGTCCCCTGGCCGGCCAGGGCCTGGACCAGGTCCTGGCCCGGTGGCCGGAATGGCTCCTGGGTCCCGGCCGGCCGCCGGGCCTGCCCATCCTTGCCAAGCTCTTGAACGTGGGCGACTGGCTCAGCGTCCAGGTCCATCCCGACGACGCGGCCGCCCGACGCCTGGAGAACGAGCCCTGGGGCAAGAGCGAGTGCTGGCAGGTCCTGGCCGCCCAACCCGGGGCCGAGATCGTGCTGGGGCTTAAGCCCGGTTGCGACCGGGCCGGCCTGGAGGCCGCCCTGGCGGCCGGGGAGATCGCCTCGGTCTTGGCCCGGGTGCCGGCCCGCGGCGGCGACACCTTCCACCTGCCGGCCGGGGTGGTCCACGCCACCGGCCCCGGGCTTTTCATCTTTGAACTCCAGCAGATGAGCGACGTGACCTATCGCTTCTACGATTGGGACCGTCCCGGCGACGACGGCAAACCCCGGTCGCTGCACCAGGAAAAGGCCCTGGCCGTCATGACCCCCAGCGGTCCCGGCGCGCCCCTGGCCCCCCGCGCCCTGCCCCATCCCGGCGCCCGGGTCGAGCGCCTGGTGGAAGACCCCCACTTCGTCCTGACCCGCATCACCACCCGGACGGCCTACCGTCCTTCGGCCGAGGCCAAGGGCCTGCGCCACTGGTTCGTGCTGGCCGGCCAAGGCCGGCTGCTGGCCCCCGGCCAGGAGCCCCAGGCCCTGAGCCCGGCCCAAAGCTGGCTGCTCCCGGCCGGCCTGGACTGGGCCGAGGCCGCGCCGGAGCCGGGCCAGGAGCTGGTGATCCTGGAAAGCCTGGCCCGGGGCGGCGAAAACGTTTAAAGCTGGACGCCCCCGACTCCCCCCTGCTACCATCTGTGCCAACTCATGGACCAATCCGGGCCGCCCAGCGGCCATCAGGAGGCGAGATGCAGTCGAACATCTTCCGCGAGTACGATATCCGGGGCCTGGTGGACAAGGAGATCAGCGACCAGGACGTGATCACCCTGGGCCGCTCCATCGGCACCTACATGGAGCAGCACGGGGTCAAGCGCATCACCCTGGGCCGCGACTGCCGGCTCTCCGGCGACCGCTACCGCGACCTGCTCCTGGAGGGCCTGCTGGCCACCGGGCGCCAGGTGCTGGACGTGGGGGTCTGCCCCACCCCCCTGCTCTACTACTCGGTCTGGCACTATGAGGCCGACGGCGGGGTGATGATCACCGCCAGCCACAACCCGCCGGAATACAACGGCTTCAAGGTCCTGGCCGGCAAGAGCACCATCCACGGCGAGGAGATCCGCAAGCTCTACGACATCGCCGTGGCCGGCCAGTTCGCCAGCGGCCAGGGCCGCGTCCAGGCCGAGGAGATCGTGGGTCCCTACAGCGACTACGTAGCCAACAACATCAAGCTGGCCGGCCCCCTGAAGCTGGCGGTGGACGCCGGCAACGGCACCGCCGGGCCGGTGGCGGTGCCCCTGATGCAGCGCCTGGGCATCGAGGTCCTGCCCCTGTACTGCGAGATGGACGGCCGCTTCCCCAACCACGAACCCGACCCCACGGTGCTGGAGAACATCGCCGACCTGCGGGCATTGGTGGTCAAGGAAGGCCTGCGGGCCGGGGTGGCCTATGACGGCGACTCGGACCGGGTGGGCTCGGTGGACGAGCAGGGCCAGCCCCTCTGGGGCGACATGCTCCTGGCCATCTTCGCCCGCTCCATCCTGAAGGACAACCCGGGGGCCACCTTCATCGGTGAGGTCAAGTGCTCGAAAAACCTCTACGATGACATCAAGGCCCACGGCGGGAAGCCGGTGATGTGGAAGGCCGGCCACAGCCTGATCAAGCAGAAGATGGCTGAAACCGGGGCCTTGCTGGCCGGCGAGATGAGCGGCCACATGTTCTTCAAGCACCGCTGGTTCGGCTTTGACGACGCCATCTACGCCTCCCTGCGCCTGGCCGAGCTGCTCTCGGCCAACCCCGCGCCCTTGTCCACCTGGCTCTCCGACCTGCCCCCGGTGGTCAGCACCCCGGAGATCCGGGTGGACTGCCCCGACGAGCTCAAGTTCCGGGTGGTGGCCGAGGTCACCGAGGAGATGCGCAAGCATTACGAGGTGGTGGACGTGGACGGGGTGCGGGTGACCTTCCCCGACGGCTGGGGCCTGGTGCGGGCCAGCAACACCCAGCCCGCCCTGGTCATGCGCTTCGAGGCCCAGAGCCAGGCCCGCCTGGAGGAGATCCAGCACCTGGTGGAGGACGCGGTCAAGACCGCCCGCGATCGCGGCTAGCCGCCTGCCTGCCTGACAAAGCCAAGGCCGGGCTCCCGTATGGGGCCCGGCCTTTCCCGTGGCGGTTGGCCCTCAGACCAGTTCCGGGTCGTGCACCTTGCGGGCGTAGCTGTGGGCGGTGTAGACCGCGGCCAGGGGATTGTGCCCGGTGACCCGGTCCTTGACCGCCAGCACCGTGGTGGGCGCGGCGGCGTGCTGGAAGAACAGGCTGTCGTGGCCCACGCACAGGCCCAGGACCACGTTGAACTGGGCCCCGCCCTGCTCCAGCAGCTTGGCCTGATAGATGGGGTTGCACATGCTCTCGTGACCGCCCTGGTGGATCTTGTCCGCGTCGCCCAGGTCCAGGAACTCCTTGGGCGTGGCCCCGGCCTTGCAGCAGGCCGAAATCACGCTGAACCCCCAGTCCCGGAACACGCCCTCCACGATGGCGGCCTCATTGGCCAGGCCGATGCAGAAGGCCAGGCCCAGGCGCTGATAGCCCAGGCGCCGGGCGAACTCGCAGATCTCCACCAGGCGGGTCTTGCTGGGCTGCATGGTGTAGGGCCGCTGGTGGCGGTTCTGGTAGCAGGCCGCCTCCTGGATCGAGGCCTGGCGGGCGAATTCCCGGGTGGGTTCGCCGGCATAGGCCTGGTTGACCTGCTCCAGGCCCTCCCGGCGGCCGCTGGTGGGGCAGGCCTTGCCGGGCTTGCCCTGGGGTTTCATGCAGATGCGCTCGCCGCTGGGGACCGCGCAGGCCGCGCAGTCCGCTGGAGCCTTCCGGCTGCCGCTCATGCCGCTCCTCCTCCGGCCCGGGGGCCGGTCGCCGCGCTCAGCGGCGATAGTACTTGGCCCGCGAGGTCTTGCCCTTGGCCTTGCCCTTGCCCCGCTTGACCTTGCTGTTGCCCCGGGCCTGGCTCTTGATGGCGCCTTCCTTGCCCAGTTGGTATTCCTGCTTGGCGGTGGGGTTGACGTAGGCGTCGCGGTCGCCGGTGCGGTTGTTGCCATAGGCGGTGTTGTAGTTGCGCCGGGGGTGACGGCCCTGGTGCCTGGTGCGGTTGCCCGGGCGCTTGGTGCCCGACTTGAGCTTGCGCAATCCCGCCTGGGCCTCGGGCGGATCAAGCTGCCAGGGCGCTTCGCCCAGCCAGAGGGAGCAGGAGAGCAGATCGGAAGAGCGTCGTGTAGGGAAAGAGTGTAGATCTCGGTGGTC
>CALERA010000497.1 GCA_937908275.1 uncultured Desulfarculaceae bacterium
CTCCAGGAACTCGCGCACCCCGCCCTGGAGCCGGAAACGGACCGGCGAGGGCTGGCGGTGGGAGAAGACCCCGGCGAAGAGGCCGGAGCTGACCAGGTCGCGCAAGAGGTAATCGGTGACCAGGTCGGCGGGGTTGGCCCGCCAGCGATGGTATTGATAGGCCTGGCGGCGGAAGTCCGCCGGGCGGTAGAGCATGGCCTGGCCGGAGTAGTCGGCGGCCAGGCTGAAGCGCTCCACCAGCAGGCCCACCGGCAGGGAGGCCGCGCCCCCGGGCTGGGGCGGCGGGTATTCCAGGGTGTATTGCTCCACCATCACCGCCGGCCGCTGGCTCAGGCCCAGGCAGCCGGCCGCGCCCAGGAGCAAGGCCAGCAGCAGCCCCCACAGAGGCAGCGACCGGGGCAGGCGGGCCGCCGGCCGCGCCGTCATCGCCTTCACGCGCATCGTCCCCCTACCTCCCCGGCCCCGGGGCGACCATCTGGCCCCGCGGCGTCGGCGGCGAACTGAAGATGATGTCCGAGGGGCTGGAGTCCAGCCGCTCCAGGAGCCGCTCCATGATCAGCGCCGAGCGGCGTAGGTCCTCGGCCGCGCCCACCACGTCCAGGCTGACCTGGGCCAGGCTGGATTGGGCCTGGCCCATCAGGGCCCCGGTCTGGCGGCGCACCTCCACCAGGGTCTGGCTGGCCTCGTCCTGGGTCCGGGCCAGGTCCAGGGGGCGCACCTTCTCCCGCAGCTCGGCCAGGAGCAGGCGGGCCTCGTTGGCGGCGGCCTTGGCCTCGGTCACCACCGCGTCGGGCTTGCCGCTGGCCAGGTAGCGGTCCACCCGGCCGGTGATGCTGGCCAGGTTGGCGGCGGCCTTCTCCAGGTTGGCCACCGTGGCCTTCAACTCCACCCCGCTCATCAGGTTGCGGGCCCCGGTCAGGGCCTGCTCCAGCTCGTCGGCCAGTTTCTTGAAATCGATGCGCCGCACCTGCTGCACCACCTCCTCGGCCACGGTCAGGATCTGGCTGATCTCCGAGGGGCGGGAGGGGATGATGGGGTACTCGCTGGCGAAGGTGATGGGCGGGGACTGGTCCACCGCGCCGGGGCGGCGCTGGTCCAGCTCCACGTAGGCGATGCCGGTGATGCCCACCATCTTCAGGCTGGCCACCATGGTCTGCTCGACCTTGCCATGAAAGACGATGTCCATCACCACCTCGATCAGGGTGTTGTCCGGAGCCACCCGGATGGCCTTGACCCGGCCCACCTCCACCCCGCGGTACTTGACCACCGAGTCCATCTGGAGGCCCTGCACCGATTCGGAGAAATAGGTGGCGTAGGTGGTGGAGCCCTTGAGGTAGCGGCTGGTGCCCAGCCAGATCAGGCCGGAGACCATCAGGAGCACCCCCACCAGGACAAAGAGCCCCACCTTGAATTTAGAGGCCTTGCGCGTCATGCCGCCTGCCTTCCCTGCGCCTTGCGTCGCGGGTTAGGATACCAAATCCTCCCCAAGGAGGGAAATCGCCGCCCGGGGCGGAGGCCTCAGGTCCGGGGCTGGCGCTGGAAGAACTCCCGCACCCGGGGATCCGGGCTGTGGTCCCTCATCTGGCGGGGATCGCCCACCGCGATCACCCCCTGCTCGGCCTTGTCCAGCATCACCACCCGGTGGGCGATGGCGAAGATGCTGGCCAATTCGTGGCTGACGATGACCATGCTGGTGCCCAGGCCCTGGTTGATCTTGAGGATCAGTTGATCCATCTCGGCGCTGGTCACCGGGTCCAGGCCGGCCGAGGGCTCGTCGAAGAACAGCACCACCGGGTCCAGGGCCATGGCCCGGGCCAGGCCGGCCCGCTTCTTCATGCCGCCGCTGATCTCGCTGGGCAGGTGGTTGTCATAGCCGGCCAGGCCCACCATGGTCAGCTTGGCCCGGGCCAGCTCCAGGGCCAGCTCCCGGGTCAGGTCGGTGAAATCCAACAGCGGCAGGGCCACGTTCTCCAGCAGGGTCATGGAGCCGAACAGGGCCGAGGACTGGAAGAGGACCCCGATGTTCTGGTGGATGCGGGCCAACTCGGCCTCGGAGGCCTGGTCGATGTCCATCCCCTGGATCAGCACCCGGCCGCCCAGGGCCGGATTGAGCCCGATCATGTGCTTGAGCAGGGTGGACTTGCCGCAGCCGCTGCCGCCCACGATGACCAGGATCTCCCCCCGCTCCACCGCGAAATCCACGTCTTTCAGGATCACGGACTCGCCATAGCCGGCGGTGAGGTTTTCCACCCGGATGATGGGATCGGACATGGCCCCTACCAGTAGTGCAGCACGATGGCGAAGATGCTGTCGGCCACGATGATCAGGAACATCGCCGCCACCACCGCGCTGGTGGTGGCCTGGCCCACGGCCTGGGCCCCGCCGCGCACCATGAAGCCCCGCTGGCAGCCGATGCCGGCGATCAGCAGGGCGAAGACCGCGCTTTTCAGCATGCTGGTGAGGATGTCGTCGGGGTTGATGGATTTGAGCGTCTGGCTGATGTAGGACTGGGCGGTGAGCCCCATGCCGGTCACCCCCACCGCCAGGCCGCCGAGGATGGCCAGCAGGTCGGCGAAAACGGTCAGCAACGGCACCATCAGCACCGCGGCCAGGACCTTGGGCAGGGCCAGGAAGACCAGGGGGTCGTAGCCCATCACCACCAGGGCGTCCACCTCCTCGTTGACCTTCATGGTGCCGATCTCGGCGGCGAAGGCCGAGCCCGAGCGCCCGGCCACCAGCACCGCGGTCATGATCGGCCCCAGCTCCTTGACCATGGCCAGGGCCACCAGGTTGGCCACGTAGATGTTGGCGCCAAAGGATTGCAACTGGAGGAAGGACATGAAGGCCATGATCAGGCCCAGGAGGAAGCTGATCAGGCCCACGATGGGCAGTCCGTTGACCCCCACCTGCTCCATGTAGAAAAAGACCTCGCTCCAGCGCACCAGGCGGGGATTGCGCAGGGCCCGCCCGCCCCCGGCCAGGAGCTCGCCCAGGAAACCCACCACCTGATAGAAATCCTGGCTCAGGTTCAGCCAGGAGTCTCCCATGACCTCGACCAGGTTGCCCCGGCGCTGGGGGGCGATCAGGGGCGGCTTGGCCAGCTCCTCCGGCCGCAGCAGGTCCTTGATGCCCTGGGCGGTGGCCTCCAGACCGCGATACTCCACCGTGACGCCGCGCTGGCCGGCCTGGGCCTCCAGACGGGCCAGGGCCAGGGCCCCGGCGCTGTCCAGGTAGTCCACTCCGCCCAGGTCCAGGACCAGCTCGCGGGGGGCTTCCCGCTCCAGGGCCAGGGCCAGGCCCCGGGTGAGGTCGTTGAACTCGGCCAGGCCCAAGCGGCCGCTGAGGCGCAGCTCCAGCCGCCCCGGGGCGGGGTTGGCCTGGGCCAGGCAGAAGCCTTCCTGGGTGCAGCTCACCTGGTGGATGCCGTTCAGGCGGCGGCGCCAGGCGGGTCGGGGGCCGAGCATGGGGCGCTCCGGGTGAAAGTGGACGCGGGACCACCTTGGTCCCGCGTCCAGCTTAGGTCAGATGCGTCGCCCTGGCAAGCGAATGCCGAGCGCGCCCCCCGCGATTCAGGATGGCAGGCGGCGGAGCCGCGAGTCGGGAAGGGCGGGCGGAGTCAGCGGGCGGGGTTTCCGCCCCCGGCCGCTGCGCTCGGCCCCCACCAGTTGGCGCAGGAAATCCACGGTCTCGTGCAGGGTGCGGGCCTGGGCCGAGAGCTCCTCGGCGGCGGCGGCGGATTCCTCGGCCCCGCTGGCGTTGGTCTGGGTCACCCGGTCCATCTCCTGCATGGCCGAGTTGATCTGGGCGATGCCCTGGTTCTGCTCGTGGCTGGCCGCGGCGATGCGGGCCACCAGGTTGGCCACCGTCTGGGTGCTGTTGGCCACGCCGTTGAAGGCCTCGTCGGTGGCCGCCACCAATTGCCCGCCCTGCCGGATGTTGCTGAGGTTGCTGGCCAGGATGGCCTGGGTGTTCTTGGCCGCCTCGGCCGCGCGCATGGCCAGGTTGCGCACCTCCTCGGCC
>CALERA010000498.1 GCA_937908275.1 uncultured Desulfarculaceae bacterium
GCAACAACGGCTTCAACGCGGGCACCGGCGAGTACCAGGACCTGGTCAAGGCCGCCGGCCGGGTGCTGGAGGTGCGGGCCAACCTGGTGCAGGCCGGGGCCGGACGTTGGCCGGCCCTGAACCTCAACGCCGCCGGACAGCGCCAGCGCACCCAGACCACCTCGCTCTACACCGGCCAACCCCTGGCGGTGACGGTGGACGGCTACAACCTGTCCCTGGCCGCCAGTTTCGAGCTGGACCTCTGGGGCCGGGTGGCGCGCAGCGAGGAGGCGGCCCGGGCCGACCTGCTGGCGGTGGAGGAAAACCGCCGGGTGGTGGCCCAGACCGTGGTGGCCGAGGTGGTCACCGCCTTCCTGGAGGCCCAGGCCCTGGACCGGCGCATCCAGGTGGCCGAGAAGACCATCGCCGCCTATCGCCACAGCGTGGATTTCGTGGACGGCCGCTACCGGCGCGGGCTGGTGGGGGCCCTGGACCTGCACCAGGCCCAGCGCTCCCTGGCCCAGGCCAAGGCCGCCCTGCCCGGCCTGCGCCAGGATCTGGGCCTCAAGCGCCAGCGGTTGCTGGTCCTGGCTGGCGACTACCCCCGCTCCCGGGGTCCCCAGGCCCTGCCCGAGGACTATTACCGCCAGCCGCCCCCGGTGCCGGCCGGCCTGCCCTCGGAGCTGTTGCTGCGCCGGCCGGACCTCCAGGCTGCCGAGGCCAACCTGCACGCCCTGACCGCCCGGGTGGGCGCGGCCCGGGCGGCGCGCTTCCCGCGCATCAGCCTCACCGGCGGCTTTGGCTATGCCAGCAGCGAGTTGACCGACCTGTTCACCCCGGTCTCGGAGTTGTGGTCCATCGCCGGCGGCCTGAGCCAGAGCGTCTTCGACGCCGGCAACCTCAGGGCCGGCGAGGAGGCGGCCCGGGCCAGGTTGATGCAGGGCCAGGCCGAGTACGCCAAGACGGTGCTCAACGCCTTTGCCGAGGTGGAGGGCGCGCTGCTGACCCGCCAGGAGCAACTGGAGCGCCGCGAACTGGTGCTGGCCGCCCTGCGCGAGGCCGTCGACACCCAGGAGGCGGCCGAGCGCAGCTACCTGCGCGGCCTGGCGGATTACCTGACGGTCCTGGAGTCCCAGCGCACCCGCTACGGTCTGGAGGACACCCTGGTGCTGACCGAGCAGGCCCTTCTCACCAACCGTGTAACCCTCCACCGCGTCCTGGGCGGCGGCTGGGGCAGCCCCCCGCCGCTGGACGCCAGCGTGAAAGAATGATGTCCATGAGAGCCAAGTATTCCCGGAAATGGTTGCACGGCGGGCTGGCCCTGCTGGTGGTGGTGGTGGGCCTGGCCGGTTTCGTGATCCTGACCAAGAGCCGCGCGCCCCTGGTGCCCAAGCCGCCCCGCGAGCACCGGCCCCTGGTGCGCACCGTCACCGCCGAGGTCAGCCCCCTGGCGGTGGTGGTGCGGGGCGAGGGCACCGTGCGCCCCCTGTACGAGTCCAGCCTGGCCAGCGAGGTGGCCGGCCGGGTGGTGAAGGTCTCCCCGGCCCTGGTCAACGGCGGGGCCTTTGCCAAGGGCGAGGTGCTCCTGGTGGTGGACCAGGCCGACTACCGCCTGGCGGTGACCACGGCCAAGGCCGAGGTCAACGACGCCGACACCAAGCTCAAGCTGGCCGCGGCCGAGGCGGCGGTGGCCCGCGAGGAGTGGAAGCGCCTGGGCCGGGCCGGCGACCCGCCGGACCTGGTGGCCAAGCAGCCCCAGTTGGAGGTGGCCCAGGCCCGGTTGCAGGCGGCCCAGGCGGCCCTGGCCCGGGCGGAGCTGAACCTGGAGCGCACCGAGATCAAGTCCCCCTTCGCCGGGCGGGTCAGCGCCAAGGCCGCCGACCTGGGCCAGTACCTCAAGGCCGGCGACAAGGTGGCCACGGTCTACGCCACCGCGGCGGCCGAGATCGTCACGCCCCTGGAGGACGCGGACCTGGCCTGGCTCAAGGTGCCGGGGCTCACCGCCGGCGAGGGCCAGGGCAGCCCGGCCGAGGTCAGCACCGAGTTCGCCGGCCGGCAGATGACCTGGCAGGGCCGGGTGGTGCGGGCCGAGGGCAAGGTGGACGAGCGCACCCGCCTGGTGCCGGTGGTGGTGCGGGTGGACAACCCCTACGCCACCCGGCCGCCCCTGGCGGTGGGCGCCTACGTGCGGGTGAGCCTGCGGGGCCAGGAGATGCCCGAGGCCACCCTGCTGCCCCGGGCCGCCCTCAGGGCCGGGGACCAGGTCTGGGTGGTGGACGATCAGGGACGGATTTCCTTCCGCAAGGTCCAGGTGGCCCGGGTGCAGGAGGAGAAGGTGCTGATCAGCGACGGCCTGGAGCCCGGCGACCGGGTGGTGACCACCCAGCTCAAGGCCGTGACCGAGGGCATGCTGGTGCGTCTGGAGGGCCAGGGCGAGCCTCGCCAGCCGGCCCAGGACCAGACCTCCCGGCCGGACGGGGAGCGGGCGTCGTGAACAAGTGGATCACCTGGTTCGCCAATAACCACGTCGCCGCCAACCTGTTGATGCTCTTCTGCGTCTTTGGCGGCGTCCTGACCCTGTTCAGCATCAAGATCGAGGTCTTCCCCGAGTTCAGCCTGGACAAGGTCAATATCGAGGTCACCTATCTGGGCGCCTCCCCGGCCGAGGTGGAGGAGTCGGTGGTGCGCCGGGTCGAGGAGCGGGTGGCCGGGGTGGAGGGCGTGCGCCGCATCGACTCGGTGGCCCGCGAGGGCTTCGGGGTGGTGACGGTGGAGGCGGTGCAGGGCTGGGACGTGCAGAAGCTCCTGGACGACGTCAAGTCCGAGGTGGACCGCATCACCACCCTGCCCGACGAGGCCGAGAAGCCGGTGGTCAAGGAGCTGACCCAACGGACCCAGGTGATGTGGCTGGCGGTCTACGGCGAGGCCGGCGAGCACACCATCAAGCACCTGACCGAGAAGATCAAGGACGAGGTCACCACCCTGCCCGGCGTCACCATGGCCGAGCTGTTCGGGGTGCGCAAGGGCGAGATCGTCCTGGAGGTCTCCGAGGACACCCTGCGCCGCCACAACCTGACCCTGGGCGCGGTGGCCGACAAGGTGCGCCAGGGCAGCCTGGACCTGCCTGCCGGCAGCCTCAAGACCGCTGGCAGCGAGGTGCTGGTGCGCTCCAAGGGCCGGCGCTACCAGGCCGACCAGTACGGCGACATCGCCGTCCTGAGCAACCCCGACGGCAGCCGGGTGACCCTGGACCAGTTGGCCGACCTCACCGAGGGCTTCGAGGACATCGACCTGGCCGCCCGTTTCCAGGGCCAGCCGGCCGGCCTGATCCAGATCTATCGGGTGGCCGACCAGAACGCCCTGAGCATGGCCGAGGAGTTGCAGCAGTACGTGGCGCGGATCAAGCCCACCCTGCCGGCCGGCATCGACATCGGCGTCTTCGCCGACCGCTCGGTGATCCTCAAAAGCCGCCTGAACCTGCTGTTGCGCAACATGGCCCAGGGCCTGGTCCTGGTGGCCCTGACCCTGTGGCTGTTCCTCAACGGCCGCCTGGCCTTCTGGGTCAGCATCGGGGTGCCGGTCTCCTTCCTGGTGGCGATCTGGTGCCTGCCGGTGGTGGGGGTGTCCATCAACATGATCTCGCTCTTTGGCTTCATCACGGTCCTGGGCATCGTGGTGGACGACGCCATCGTGGTGGGCGAGAACATCTTCCGCAAGCGGCAGGAGGGCGTGGGGAAGATGCAGGCCGCGGTGGAAGGCACCCTGGAGGTGTCCGGGCCGGTGGTCTTCAGCGTGCTGACCACGGTGGCCGCCTTTGCTCCGTTGTTGATGGGCACCGGCACCATGGGCAAGGTGATGCGCAACATCCCGCTGGTGGTCTGCGTGGTGCTGCTGGGCTCGCTGCTGGAGGCCCTGTTCGTGCTGCCCTCCCATCTGTCGCGCACCAAGTTCAACATGAAGCGCGCGGCCGACGGAACCCGCCAGGAAAAATGGGCCAGCCGCAAGCTGGAGGGTTTCATCGACGGACCCTATTCCCGCTTCCTGGATTGGTGCCTGCGCTGGCGCTACCTCACCGTGGCGGCGGGCATCGCGGTGCTGTTCCTCTCCCTGGGCACCTTCACCGGCGGTTGGCTGAAGTTCACCCTCTTCCCCAAGGTGGAGAGCGACGTCATCACCGCCGAACTGGAGATGCCGGCCGGCACCCCGGTGGAACGCACCGAGAAGGCGGTGGAGCGCCTGGAGCAAAGCGCCAGAAAGGCCATCGCCGAGTACGACGCCAAGCATGGCCAGGGTGAACCATCGCTGATGGAGTACCTGGTGGCTCTGGTGGGGGTCAAGGTCAGCGGGGCGGGACACTCGGCGGCCACCGAGATCAGCGGCAGCCAGGCCTCGCTGTTCATGCAGCTCCAGGAGGGCGAGAAGCGCGACGTGCCCAGCGCCGCGGTGATGGCCCGCTGGCGCGCCATCACCGGCGACATCCCCGAGGCCGAGTCCCTGACCTTCAGCAGCGACCTGTTCAAGGCCGGCAACGCCATCGAGGTCCACCTCAGCCACGCCGACGACCAGAAGCTCAGCGCGGCGGTGGAGGAGATGAAGGACTACCTGCGCACCCTGCCCGGGGTCTTCGACATCACCGATTCCTTCCTGCCCGGCAAGCCCGAGATGCAGCTGGACCTCAAGCCGGCTGGCCGGGCCCTGGGCCTGACCCTGAACGACCTGGCCAGCCAGGTGCGCCACGCCTTCTACGGGGCCGAGGCCCTGCGGGTGCAGCGCGACCAGGACGAGGTCAAGGTGATGGTGCGCTTCCCGGAGTCCGAGCGCCGCTCCCTGGCCGACGTGGAGCAGATGCGCATCCGCACCGCCGACGGCAAGGAGGTGCCCTTCAGCGAGGTGGCCCGGGTGAAGATGGAGCGGGGCTACGCCACCCTGCAACGGGCCAACCGCAAGCGGGTGATCAAGGTCATCGCCGACGTGGACGAGACCAAGTCCAACGCCGCCGAGGTGCGCCGCGAGCTGGAGGATGTCTACATCCCCAAACTGCTCAACCGCTATCCCGACCTGCGCTACGACATGGAGGGCGAGGGCCGCGAGCAGCGCGAGTCCATGGCCGACGTGCGCACCGGCATGCTGGTGGCCCTGGCCGGCATCTACGTGCTCCTGGCCATTCCCTTCCGCTCCTTCACCCAGCCCTTCATCATCATGGTCTCCATCCCCTTCGGCATCGTGGGGGCGGTGGTGGGCCATCTGCTGATGGGCTTCAACCTGAGCCTGATGAGCATGTTCGGCATCGTGGGCCTGGCCGGGGTGGTGGTCAACGACGCCATCGTGCTCATCGACAAGACTAACTCCCTGCGCGAAGGCGGGGCCAGCCCGGACGAGGCCATCCGCCAGGCCGGCCCCTTGCGCTTCCGGGCCATCCTGCTCACCTCGGTGACCACCTTCGCCGGTCTGATGCCCATGATCCTGGAGCGCAGCATGCAGGCCCAGTTCCTGATCCCCATGGCCATCAGCCTGGGCTTCGGGGTGATGTTCGCCACCGGCATCACCCTGCTGCTGATCCCCTGCTTCTATCTGATCCTGGAGGACATCCATCGCGGTTGGGAGCGGCTGTGGTCCCGGCTGCGGGGTCCGGCCGACCAGGCCCCGCAGGGCTGACACCCGGCCGCCAAGTCGACGCGGCGCGGGGCCGGGGAGCGATCCCCGGCCCCGCGCTTTTCCGGCCCCGCGGTGGTGCTAAGGTTGGCCCGGCTTGGGCTTGGAAGGATCCGCCTCGGCCTGGCCCCAGACCTGGCCCAGGAAGCGATCCCGGCCCGAGGCCTGGCGGTAGGTCTGGTAGCGCAGGGGATTGCGCTGGCAGAAACCCTGGTGGTAGTCCTCGGCCGGATAGAAGGCTTCGAAGGGGCGGATCTGGGTGGCGATGGGACGGCCGAAGCGACCCGAGGCCTGCAACCGGTCCTTGGATTCCTGGGCCAGGCGGCGCTGCTCCTGGTCGTGATAGAAGATGGCGGTGAGGTACTGCTCGCCCCGGTCCACGAACTGGCCGCCCGGATCGGTGGGATCGATGTGCCGCCAGAACCAGTCCAGGATTTGGGGGTAGGAAATCCGCTCCGGGTCGTAACTCACCTGCACCGCCTCCAGGTGCCCGCTGTCGCCGGCGCAGACCTGGGCGTAGGTGGGGTTGGGCTCCTCCCCGCCGCAATAGCCGGAGACCACCGCCAGCACCCCGGGCAGCTTGGCGAAATCAGACTCCAGGCACCAGAAACAGCCCCCCGCCAAGGTGGCCAGGGCCGTACTCTCCCCTGTCATGCATGCCTCCCGCTGGAAGACAACTTGGTTGAAAACTAACTATTTTCCCTCAGGATGCCTCAATTTTGACCATGAGTCGAGCCCGTCCGGGCTATTCCCGTCCGGCGGCCTGGCGATAGAGGCGGGCGGTGTCGGCGATCAGTCGGGCCTGGTCATAGCCGGACCAGACCATCTCCTGGAGGCTCGCGCCCAGGCGGCGGGCCAGGGCCGGCTCGTCGATCAGCCGGGCCAGGGCCGCGGCCAGGGCCGGAGCCTCGCCGCTGGGAGCGGTAAGGCCCCGGGGCCGCAGGTCATACCCCTGTTGGGCGACCGCCTCGCTCTCGCCCAACAGGTCCGGGATGCCGCCCACCGCCGTGGCTGCCACCGCCGCGCCGCAGGCCCCGGCCTCCAGGATGGCCATGGGGGTGCCCTCGTTGAGGCTGGTCATGACGAGGGCGTCCAGGCCGGCCATGAAGCGCCCCGGGTCGGAGCAGTTGCCGCAGAAAAGCACCCGCTCGGACACCCCCAGGGCGGCGGCCTGGTCGCGCAGGACGGCCAGGTCGGCCGGGTCGCCGCCGCCGATCAGGGCGAAGCGGGCGCGGGCATAGAGCTCGGGCCGTTGCGAGCGCAAGGCGGCGGCGGTCTCCAGGAGCAGGCCGTAGTTCTTGACCGGGGCCACCCGGCCCACCGCGCCCACCAGGAATTCATCCGCGTCCACCCCCAACTCTTGCCGGAAGCCGGCCCGCCCGGCGGCGGGATCGGCGAAGGGCGCCAGGTCGATGCCCAGGGGCAACACCGCGAATTGCTCCGGCCGGCCCACGCCGTAGTCCTGGCAGATCTCGCGGAACTGGCGAGGGCTGATGGCCACGATGCGCCAGGTGGCGTGCTGGGCCAGGAAGCGCTCGATGGCCAGGAACAGGCGGGTGGCCAGGGGGCTGAAATAGCCGTGGAAGGTGTGGCCGTGGAAGGTGTGGATGGCGCGCGGCACCGGCCGGCCGGTCAGGCGGGCCAGGGGTCGATAGAGCAGCAGCGCCGCGCGGCCGATGGTCCCGGCCTTGGCGGTGTGGGTGTCCACGATCTGCGGCCGCAGGCGCAGCATCAACCTTAACACCGCCCAGAGGCTGGCCAGGTCGCGCAACGGGTGCAGGGCCCGGCCCAGGCCGGCCAGCTCCTGGTAGGCGATACCTTGGGCGCGCAGTTGGGGGCCCATGTCGTCCTCGCCGGCCTGCACCCGCCCGGCCACCAGGGTCTGGGCGAAGTCTTTCGGGTCCAGCCCAGTCATCAGGCTGGCCACGTGCCGGGCCGGGCCGCCCACGTTCAGGCGGGCGATGAGGCGCAGGACCCGGATGGGTTCGGGGGGGATTCGATTCTGGTTGGGGGAGGTCATCACCGTGCGCCTGGCAAAAGGAGGCTAAACCACGAGGGCCGCGAGCCTGGTTTTCAGTTCCGGCAGGTCTCGGATCGCCATTTGCCAGACTTCGTTGGCGTCCAGGCGAAAGTATTCATGCACCAAGATATTGCGAGCCGCCTTGATCTGGGCCCAAGGGACCTCGGGGTGGGCGGCCTTGAAGCTCTCCGGCAACTGCGCCACCGATTCGCCGATGGTCACCAGCTTCCAGGTCACGGCGGCCTGCTTTTCCGGCCAGGCCAGGAAGGCAGCCTCGTCCACTCCGGCCAGAAAGAGCTCAATCTCCTGGATGCTCTCCAGGATGTGGGCCAGATAGACCGCCGGATCCTTGCTCACAGGAGCGGCACCTCCTCGGCCAGCACCCTTTCCCGGATGCGATGGTAGAGGGAGCGATAGTGGACCAGGTCCACCCGTCTCCCCAGGGCGGCCTCCAACTCCAGCTTGAGCCCGGCCCGGTCCAGGAGGCTGGTGGCGCGGTCGAACTCGATCAAGAGGTCCAGGTCGCTGTCGGGCCGGGAATCTCCCCGGGCGGTGGAGCCGAAGACGCCAGCCCGCACCACGCCGTGGCGGGTCAGGATGGGCCGCACTCGTGCGGCCAGGGATTCCAGGGGCTCCGGGTTGGTCATGATCTTCCTGGACTCATGGGTTCGGGGCCATACTAGCACGTCGGGCTGGAGGACGACAGTCCGCCGCCGGTCAGTCCTCGCCGATGCCGAAGAGCAGGTTGGTGAAGCGGCGCTTGACCACGCGGTCGATCTCGCTGCCGATGCGGGCCATGAACAGGTTCTCGGCCCGCAGGCTGACATTGGGCTCGTTGGTGGGATACTGCTTGAAGCCCAGCGGCGTCAAGAGGTGGATGATGGTGTCGCGGTAGGCGTGGACGTGCTTTTTGGTCTCGTCCAGGTCCCAGGTCCAGGAGTAGCCCACGATGTAGAGGATGCGGGCCTCGTTCTCCGGCTCGTTGACCACCATCTCCAGCATGGGCTTCATCAGGCCCTGGCTGCGCCAGCCCCGGGCGTTCTCGCCAAAAACCTCGTAGAGCAGCGGCGGGTCCATGGCCGCCCAACGCTCGCCGGCGGCCGGCGGTCGGCGCACGGCGTAGCCCAGGATGCGCTTGCCGCCCTGCAGGGCCAGGCAGAGGTTGGCCCCGGGCAGGCTGGCCTGGTGGATCAGGCTGTCCAGACAGGTGAGGATGGAGCGATAGGAGGCGAAGACCCCGATGCCCTCGTCCAGGTCCAGGCGAGCCACCTCGTCCGGGGCCACGTAGGTGCGCAGCTCCACCGGTCCCCGCTCGGTCTGGATCTCCCTGGTCTGGCCCTCGCCCATTTGCGCCCTAGAAATCCTCGAAATCGCCGTGCAGACGCTTGACCATGATGGCCAGGTCGTAGTTGTTGCCGCGCCGGTCCTTGGCGTAGTCGGGCAGCACCGCCTGTTCGAAAAAGTCCAGCTTGCGCGCGGCCCGGATGGCCTTGTCCTCGATGCCCTTGATGAATTCGGTGATCAGCATGCGCAGGCCCAGGTTCACCGAAAGCTGGATCAGGTCCAGGAGCATGAAGGTGCCCAGGCGCTGGTTGCGGTATTCCGGGTCCACCAGCACCCGGATGCGGCCGATGTGTCCCCGGGCCCCGGGGGTGTGGTAGCGGTTGAGGCTGGCCTTGCCCACGATCCGCTCCAGGTCGTCGATGGCCACGATGGGGATCATGCGCGAGGGATGGAAGCCCAGGAGATAGTGGCGCACGATCTCCGGGTCGCTGACGTCGTTCTCCATGAACCAGCGGTCGTCCTCGGAGAAACGGCCGAAAAAGCCGAACAGCCGGGCCTCGTCCACCTGGGGGTCCAGGGGCCGCAGCCAGACCTCCTCCCCGTTCTTGAGGATCACCGGCCGGGGGTAACCATGCTTGGCCAGGGACATCGCCGCCTCCTTCCCAACTCCGATGGGCTGGCGGGGGCGTGGCCCCCGTCTCGGAAAAGTTTCCGTCAGCCGTCACCGGGCCTGCCTCCCCGGGAAGGGGAGGGGCAAGTCAGGCCATGTGTCCCGCGATCAGCCGCAGGGTGTCCGCCACCCGGCAGCAATAGGCGCGCTCGTTGTCGTGCCAGATCAGGAGTCGCAAGAGAGCGCGGTTCAGACTCATCCAGTTTATATCAACCAGGCCGGAATGGGTATCGCCCAGGAAGTCGGCCGCCACCCGGGGCCGACCCAGGAAACCCTCCTCCAGGGCCACCACGCCCTGCAAAGGACCGGCGCAGGCCGCGCGCAAAAGCTCCACCACCGAGGCCAGGTCGGCGGGGGGATTGGTCAGGACCAGGTCGGCGAGCAGGGCGTTGACCAGCAAGGTGGGCACCCGCAGGCTCATGGCGCTCAGGCGGCCGGCCAGGGCGGGCAGGAGCTGGGCGGTGGTGCGGGCCACCTCGCTGGTCACCGGCCGCACCCCCAGGCCCGATCGCCCGGCACTGGCCTGGGGCGCTGGGGCGTCCAGGAGGGTGTCGCCGGAGAGCGCCGGGTGGATGGTGGCGACGGCCCCGCTCTCCACCCCGTAGGCGTCGGCAATCACCGCCAGCACCGGGGCCAGGGCGTTGGCGGTGCAGGTGGAGCAGGAGACCACGTGGTGCTTGGCCGGGTCGTAGGCCTCCCAGTTCACGCCGCGCACCAGGGTCAGGTCGGCGGCGGCCTCGGAGCGGGTGATGACCACCTTGTCCACCCCGGCCCCGGTCAGGCGGGCGGCCTGGGCCGCGGCGGCCGGGTCGCCCGAGGCCTCCACCAATATCTCCACCCCCAACCCGGCCCAGTCCATCCGGGCCGGCTGGCCCTCGAAGACCACCGGCAGGCGATGCCCGTCGATGACCAGACTGGTCCCTTCGGCCGTCACCGCGCCGGGGAAGCGGCCATAGGCCGGGTCGTGGGCCAGGAGATAGGCCAAATCGGCGGTCAGCGCCTCCGGGGCGCGGCCGCCGGGATTGACCTCGGCCAGGGCCGTGACCACCGTGGCCTCGCCCCGCTGGTGCAGCTCGCGCAGCAATCCCCGGCCCACCCGGCCGAAACCTATGATGCCAATGCCTGTCATGAGAGCGCGGGCGGGGGAAAACTTTTGTGAACAAAAGCTTTCCCCCACACCCCCTTTCAAAAAACTTTATGGTTTCGCCTTTGTCCTGGCGCTTGCCTCCGCGTCCAACCACCCCAGCGGCAATGCGCGTCGCGCATTGCCGCCAGCCTTTTTAGGAGGGGGCGCGGGGGATCCCTTTTTCGGCACCAAAAAGGGTTCCCCCGGCTCTCTTACTACTATCTGATCTTCTGCGCCACGGTGGCGCCGAAGTCGCCCAGGGCGCGGATGACGGTCATGCCGGCGGCTTCCATGGCGGCGATCTTGTCGCTGGCCTTGCCCTTGGAGCCGCTGATGATGGCCCCGGCGTGGCCCATGCGCTTGCCGGGAGGGGCGGTGAGGCCGGCCACGAAGCCGAAGACGGGCTTCTTGAAGTGCTCGGCGATGTAGGCGGCGGCCCGCTCCTCGGCGTCGCCGCCGATTTCGCCGATCAGGGCCACGGCCTCGGTCTCGGGGTCCTCGGCGAAGAGCTTGAGCAGGTCGATGTAGTGCATGCCGCCCACCGGGTCGCCGCCGATGCCGATGCAGGTGCTCTGGCCCAGGCCGGCGCTGGTGAGCTGGTGGACCACCTCGTAGGTGAGGGTGCCGGAGCGGCTGATGAGGCCCACGGAGCCCTTCTTGTGGATGTAGCCCGGCATGATGCCCAGCTTGCACTCCTCTGGCGTGATGATGCCGGGGCAGTTGGGGCCGATCATCAGGGTGCCCCGGGCATTGAGGAAGGACTTGACCCGGATCATGTCCATCACCGGGATGTGCTCGGTGATGACCACCACCAGGCGGCAGCCGGCCTCGGAGGCCTCGCAGGCGGCGTCGGCGGCGAAGGCGGCCGGGACGAAGACGATGCTGACCTCGGCCCCGGTCTGCTTGACGGCGTCGGCCACGCGGTCGAAGACCGGCACCCCCAGGACGCTCTGGCCGGCCTTGCCGGGGGTGACGCCGGCCACGATCTTGGTGCCGTACTCGATCATTTTCTCGGTGTGGAACATGCCCTCGCGCCCGGTGAGGCCCTGCACCACAATCCTGGTGTCCTTGTTGACCAGTATGCTCATGGCTTGGCTTCCTCTCCGTTTAGCGGGCCTGGGCCGTGGCGACGACCTTGGCGATCTTCTCGGCCGCTTCCTTCATGGAGCCGGCCACCTCGAAGTCCAGGCCGCTCTGGGCCAGGATTTCCTTGCCGGCCGCGACGTTGGTGCCCTCCAGGCGCACCACCAGGGGCACCGAGAGCTGCACTGTGCGCGCGGCGGCCACCACGCCGGCGGCCAGGGTGTCGCAGCGCAGGATGCCGCCGAAGATGTTGATCAGGATGGCCTTGACATTGGGGTCGGACAGGATGACCTCGAAGCCCTTGGTGACCATCTCCTCGCTGGCGCCGCCGCCCACGTCCAGGAAGTTGGCCGGCTCGGCCCCGGCCATCTTGATCACGTCCATGGTGGCCATGGCCAGGCCGGCGCCGTTGACCATGGTGCCCACGTTGCCGCCCAGGCGGATGTAGTTGAGGCCCTGCTTGACCGCCTGGCGCTCCAGGGGATCGGTCTCCTCGGGGTCCTCCAGCTCGGCGATCTCGGGATGACGCTTCAGGGCGCTGTCGTCGAAGTTGATCTTGCCGTCCAGGGCCACCAGGGAGCCCTCGCCGGTGACGGCCAGGGGGTTGATCTCCACCAGGGTGGCTTCCTTTTCCCAGGCCAGGCGCACCAGGTTCTGGACCAGGGCGGTGCCGGCGTTGACCTGGGCGGCGCTGAGCCCGCAACCGAAGAGCAGCTTGCGGGCCTGGAAGGGCCACAGGGCCTGGCCGGGCTCCACGTGGGTGGTGAAGATCAGCTCGGGGTGCTTGTCGGCCACCTCCTCGATGTCCATGCCGCCGCTGGGGCTGGCCATCACCGCCAGGCGCTGGGCGGTGCGGTCCAGGACCACGGCCAGGTAGAGCTCGCGGGCGATGTCGGTGCCCTTCTCCACCCAGACCTTGCGCACCAGCTTGCCGGCCGCGCCGGTCTGGTGGGTGACGAGCGTCATGCCGATGATCTGCTCGGCGGCCTCGGCCGCGGCCTGGGGGGTGTCCACCACCTTGACGCCGCCGCCCTTGCCGCGGCCTCCGGCGTGGATCTGGGCCTTGACCACGTATTTGCCGGGTCCCAGTTTCTCGGCCACCGCGCGGGCCTCGGCCGGGGTGGTGGCCAGGCCGCCCTCGGGCACCGGCACCTGGAAGCTCTTCAGGAGCCCCTTGGCCTGATATTCATGCACGTTCATGGGCAAAACGTCCTTTTCCGGGTTGGGCGTTGTGGATTCCTACCTTGACGACAGCCCAGTCTACTCCGGTGGGAGTAACGCTTCAACCCCTGGTGGCGATTGGAATTTGAGACGCAGGACGGTTTAATTGTCCTACTATTGCTCCTGGCGCTGGCGCTCGTCCAAAACCTCGCGCAGGACCTTGAGGGCCTGGTTCACCACCGGCATTCCGGCGTAAATCCCGGTCTGGAAGATGACCTCGGCCACGTCCTGGGCCGGGCAGCCCACGTTCAGGGCGGCCCAGATGTGCAGACGCAGCTCTTCGCCGCGCTCCAGGGCGGTCAGGGCGGCCACGGCGGCCAACTGGCGGGTGGGATGGGGAATGCGCTGGCGGGCGTACATCTGGCCGGTGATGAACAGGGAGAGGTCCTTGGCCAGGCCGGGATCAAAGGAGCGCCAGAGGTCGTAGGGGCGGTCCCAGGGATAGCCCTCGAAATAGGCCTTGGCGGTTTCGGCGGTCTTTTGCTTGAGGTCGTCGCTCATGGTCGGCTCCCGCTGGGGATGGGTTGGGTGATCAGGGGCCGCGCCCGGCGGCCATCGCGCAGGATAGCAAGCCCTGGGGTAGGGGGCAAGGCCGGAGCCGGGATGGATCAGTTGGGTTCGCTTAGGCCCTGGGCGAGGCTGGCGACGCTGTCCTGGTTGGGCGGGGGCATGGGCTTGGGCCGCAGGTAAAGGTCCACCCAGAGGGGCTCCAGCAGGCCGCCGTGGTCGCCGGTGGAGAGCAGGCGCGCCAAGGCGCGGGCCTGGAGGGCGCGCCACCAGGCCGGGCCAAGGCCGGGCGGGGCCTCCAGGCGTTGGCGGCGGTAACCGGCCTCGGCCAGGGTTTGGGCCATCAGGTCCGGCGCGGCGGGATGGCCCGGGGAGAAGAAGCCGTCGTAGCTGGTCAGGAGCCAGGCCGGGGCGCGGTTGGCGCTCAGCAGGGCGCGGCAGGGCTCGGGGCTGGTCAGGCCCCTGAGTTGGCGGTGCAGGTCCAGGGGCAGCAGGACCCGGCCCAGGCGGGAGTTTGGCTCGTCGAAGTAGTAGAGATAGTTGAAATAGGCCACCACGCTGTCGGGTGTCAGCTCCCGGGTCAGGGCCTGCTCGGCCCGCCAGCGGGGGCTGCCGGCGGCGTAGAGCCCCAGGAGCGCGGCGCAGGCGGCGACCAACTCCAAGGCGCAGGCCAAGACCAGCGCGACCGCGGCCGGCCGGGCCAGGCGGCCCCAGCGCCGGCCCAGCCATTGGCTGGCGTTGGCCAGGAAGTAGACCGCCAGGACCAGCCACAGGGCAGGCAGCAGGGTGGAGCGGGTCAGGGCGTTGAAGCTGGCCAGCAGGTTCCAGGAGAGCAGGTTCAGGGCCAGGTTGAAGCCCAGCCAGAGGGCCACCAGGCGGGGCGCGGCCGAGCGCGCGCCCAGGGCCCGCCAGACATAGAGCCCCAGGCCCAGGAGCCCGGCCAGGCACAGCGCCCAGCCCAGGTTGGGCAACAGGATCTCGCTGGCCAGCAGGTCCAGGCGCTCCCAGAGCCCCAGCCGGGGTCCGCCGAGGTTGCCGGCGACCATGCCACGCAACAGGCCCAGGAAATTCGGCACGTTCAGGAGATTCTTGGCGATCAGCAGGAGATAGAGCCCCAGGCCGGCGGCCAGGGAGCCCAGCAGGGTCAGGGGCAGGAGCACCCGTTGCCGCCAGCCCAGGCTCCGGGCGGCCAGGGCCGGGACGGCCGCGCCCACCAGCAGGGCGGCCAGGCCGGGCAGGAAGACGATCTTGGCGCCCAGGGCGGCGGCCAGGAACAGGGCCAGACCCAGGGCGGGACCACGCAACCTGGGCCAGGCCCGGGGTGGCGCGGGGGCCTCGGCCGGGGGCTTGGCCCAGGCCCGCCAGCCCTCCAGCAGGCGCAGACCGCAGAGGAACAGGCCCAGGTGCAGGGCGTCGGCCAGGAGGTTGTAGCTGACGTTTCCGCCCAGATAGATTTGCGTCGGCAGGCAGATCAAACCGACCAGGAGCAGCCAGGACCAGGCCGGATGGACCTCGGCCAGGAAATGACGCCGGGCCAGGAGCAGGATCCCCAGGGCCAGAGCCAGGCTGAACAACGGCCCGCTGAGATGGGCGCAGGCCAGGTAGCTGGCGGCGCTGTCGCCGGGCGGCAGGGCCAGGAAGCCCAGCCAGGCCAGGCCGCCGATGCCCAGGCTGGCGAAGGGGATCAGGCCGGCGGGATAGCCGGCGTAGAGGTTGCGCCAGACCTCGGCCAGGTAGGCCGCCAGGCGGTCCGGCGCGCAGAGCTGGTCCAGGCCCTGCTGGAAATATAATTGGTGGAACTTGCCGAAATATTCCCAGAACGAGCTGTAGTCGGGATGGATGCCGGTGGTGATGGAATAGGGCCAGACCAGGATGCGCGAAGCCAGCAGGCCGGCCGCGCCCACCAGCCAGGGCCAACTCCGGCCCCAGCCCGGACCGGCGACCAGGGACGCGGCCGCCAGGAGGGTCAGGCCGCCCAAGGCCCCCAGGGCTTGCAGGCGGGCGAAGTCGCCGTAAGGACCCAGGGGGCTGGGGCCCAGGTCGGCCGGCAGGTGCCGGGCCACCACCAGGGCCAGCGACCAGCCCAGCAGCAGCACCCAGGCCGCCCCGGCGACCCGCGTCCGGACCGAGGGCTGGCCGGAGAGCCAGCCCGCCAGACCCATCCCGGCCAGGGCCAACAGCGCCCAGAGCACCAGCCAGGGGCCGGCGCGCTCCAGGCCATCCACCAGGGCCAGCCAGGTGGAGAGGTTGCCCAACTCCAGCGGGACCAGGTTTGCGGTCAGGGGTTGGAAGTCGTCCTGACCCGGTCCCTGGACCGAGAGGCGCACCCAGCCCGCGCCCTGGAGGTTGATCAGGTCGATCTGGAGGAGGTGGGGGCCGGGGGCCAGGTCCAACTCGGTTTGGCCCTGGTTGTGGGCGTGGGGGCCGCCGGCCAGGCTCAGGACCTCCCGCCGGTCCAGGAGCAGGCGGCCGGAGTCGTCAGCTTCCAGGCGCAAGCGCCAGAGGCCGGGCTGGGGCGGCCGCCAGAGACCGCGCAGGCGGGCCGTGGTCCCGGGCTGGTCCAGGAAATAGGCGGCCGCCTCCACCCGGGCGGAGGCCAGGCTCTTGCCCCGGGCCACTGGGCCGGGAAAGACCTCGACCCCCAGGCCGGGGCGCTCCCCGGCGCTGGGCAAAATCACCAGCCGCCAGGCCGCCGGCCAGGCCGAGAGGCACAACGCCAGGGCCAGGAGGCCCAGGCCCAGGATCGCAAACCCATGCTTGCGCGGGGTCATCTCGCCCATACCCATGGGGCAGCGGGGGCATCATAGCATGCTCGGCGCAGGACGGTGGGAAAACAGAAAAGATCAATAAATGAAAGACGATTTGCCAAAATACCAGAGTAAATAATGGGGGAATTGGCGCGGTGGAAGGGCCGGAAAAGGAGTTGCGGCAACATGGGAAACCATGTAGATACATAAATCATGAGCGCGAATTCGACCAACCCCAGTTCCACCCCGGAAGGCGCCCCCGCCTTCCCCTGTGTCTGCGCGGCCATCCGCCGGGCGGGGCGCACCATCACCCGGCGGTACGACGCTATCCTGAAACCCGTGGGGCTCAAGATCACCCAGTTCAGCATGCTGGCCAATATCGGGCGCAACCCCGGCATCAGCGTCTCCCGCCTGGCCGAGCTGCTGCTGATGGACCAGACCACCGTGACCCGCAACCTGGGGGTGCTGGAGAAGACCGGTTATGTCCAACTGCTCCAGACCGACGCCGACCGCCGCAGCAAGCGCGTGGAAATCACGGAGGCGGGCCGGGACAAGATGGCCCAGGCGCGCCCCTATTGGCAGCAGGCCCAGCGCGAAATCGAGGGCGAGCTGGGCGGGGAGCGCATCGCCGCCCTGCTGGAGATTTTTGCCAGGCTGGCCTAGGGCAAATTTTTTTGCGAAACAACATGTATATGCATGAAAAACTGACAGGGAGGAGGGCGCGATGTCGCTGACCAGTGAAATCAAGGAATTCGCCTTGGACCTGGGCTATGCCGCGGTCGGGATCACCACGGCCGACAACTTCGACGACCATATCGCCCAGGTGCGCTCGCGGGGGGATGTCTACGACTTCTACGTGGAGGATCCCCGCCGGCTCCTGGCCGGGGCCGAGCCGCGCCAGGCCATGCCCACGGCCAAGTCCATCATCTCGGTGGCCTGGGACTATGCCCAGCGGGCCTTCCCCGAGAGCCTGATTGGCAAGGTGGGCCGCATCTACCAGGCCCGCTGCTATGGCGCGCCGCCGGAGCGGATCAACGGGGCGCGCTACAAGCTGCTGGTGGACTTTGTCGAAAAGCGGGGCTGCCAGGTGGGCCGGGGCATCTTCGTGCCGGAAAGGCGGGCCGCCGCCCGGTCCGGGGTGACCACCTTTGGCCGCAACAACTTCGCCTATGTGAAGGGCGTCGGCTCCTGGGTCTTGCTGGCCAACATCGTGGTGGACCAGGAGCTGGAATACGACCGCCCCAGCCTGGAGGTGAAGTGCCCCAAGGACTGCCGCGCCTGCCTGGACGCCTGCCCCACCGGGGCGATCTACGAGCCCCTGAAGCTCAACCCCCGGCGCTGCATCGGCTTCAACGCCTGGTGGACTCAGGACGGCCGGCCCCTGGTGACGAGCAACATCCCGCACGAGATCCGGGAAAAAATGGGCACCAAGGTGCACGGCTGCGACCTGTGCCAGGAGGCCTGCCCGCGCAACGCCGGCAAGCTCAAGGCCAAGCTGCCGCCCGACCCGTTCCTGGTCAACCTGGCCGTCGACTTCAGCTTGACCAAGATGCTGGAGATGCCGGCGGGGTTCCTGGAAACCCGCGTGCTGCCGATCATGTACAACTACATCAAGGATCAGAAGTACTTCCAGCGCAACGCCGCCATCGCCCTGGGCAACCTGGGCGACCCCGAGGCGGTGCCGGCCCTGACCCGGGCCCTGGCCAACCCCGAGGGCCTGGTGCGCGGGTACGCGGCCTGGGGCCTGGGGCGCATCGGTGGGAGCCAGGCCCGGTCCGCGCTGGAGGCCCGCCTGCCCGGCGAGAGCGACGCCTTCGCCCGCGAGGAGATCAGCGCCGCGCTGGCCGCGACGGCGTAGGCAGCACCACGCACGCGATGGCGTAAGCAGCACGACGGACGCCGCCAAAGAACCGGGCCGCCCCGCTGAGCGTGGGGCGGCCCGGTAATATTTCGGGATATGGCCGGGAAAGGAGGAACTAGGCGGCGTCGGCCACGTCGATGATCAGGCGCTTGCCCAAGGCTTTGAGAACGTCGCCGAATTAAATTGGGAATTAGGTCACTGTTGCCAAAAAGAACTATCCGATGCTAGCCCCTACAGGGCTTGTCTGCTCTTGAAATTGCTTGCCATTCATTGAACAAGCTGGCGCACTAGAGACTTTTTCAACAATCAGCTGACAAATGGAAACGCCAGGTTGTAACTTTATATTGAATGGACCGGCGTTATACATCTCTAATGTGATATTACCAAAGAACCCAGCATGAATAATTGGTGCAGTCATATGAACCTGCAGACCAAGCCTTGCCAAACTACTTTTCCCTTCTACTCTGGCGGCTAAACAACAAGACGGATCAGTATTACCAACTTTTTCTTGGGTGATTGACAAAATAAACTGTTTTGGCTCCAAAATTACAGACCCATCTGAAGCAGTAGGCAACAACTTTGTATAATTTGTGGCTAATGTTCTAAAATCAAATGATGCTAAATCGATACAAATTTGTCCGCCAAACCCTTTTTTCACAACTTCATGGTCCCAGATTCGAAACTCATTTCCCAAATGTAGATTGACAGAAGTCGTATCAAAATCTTTAGGATGTGACGGCATAGGATCAATAAAATAATGTTTCTCCTCCAGCGCCTGAAGTATATCTCTGTCAGAAAGTATCATAACTAGACCCCTTAAATTGACTGACAACATTTGCCTTTGCCAGCCATAATAGAGAAGTATCCGTGTCGGCTGGTTCGCCAACGATAGAAATTAAATACTTTTGATCCATTTCATTAATGATAAAAGCTACAACAAAATGCTGGTCATCGCTTTGAGAAATTAAGCTTTTATCGACAAAAAAACTTCTCGGCCCTTCTTCTGAGTCTACAGTGACGACACTTTCATTTGCGAACATACCGACTTCAGCTTGGCAAAGGACCTTAACTGCGGACATGATATAATACCTCCATAGGGGCGGCAAGCTGGGTTGAAAAAATAATACTTAATACTACATCTTGCGGGTATAGCTAGCACGACTACAAGATGTAGCGTTATCGAAATCATTTTACCATAGGCCAAATATCCAAAAAACCATTTTTACAACCTCGGCTCGTACCAACCGGGCCGCCCCGATGATCTCGGAGCGGCCCGGTTGGTTTGTTAGCTCAGTCTAGCGGCCCGCCGCCTTGGCAGGCGGCGGGGCGCTAACTGCGCTCTCAGCCCTTGATCAGGCGGGGGACCATCATGTGGTGGTGGGGGCAGATGGAGCGCGGGTTCTGGTAGGCGGCCTCGGTGAAGGCCACCATGTACTCGCGCAGGTCCTTGTACTTGACCACCTCGTCAACGAAGCCCCGGATGGCGCAGTAGCCGGGCCGGGACTTGTCGTAGTACTCCTGGGCCAGGGCGTTCATCTTGTCGATGACCGGCTGCAGGTCCTTGCCGGCGTCCTTCTCCTTGACCAGGCGGCGGGAGAAGCTGGCGGCGGCGGCGGTCTCGCCGTGCATGACGTAGATCTCGGTGGTGGGGGTGCCCAGGGTGAAGACGTTGTGGTTGTTGGCGGTGGGGCCGCCCATCACGTAGTGGGCCGCGGCGGTGCCCTTGCGCAGGACCACCAGCATCTGGGGCACGTCGGTCTGCTCGATGGAGTAGATCAGGCTCTGGCCCAGGCCCAACAGCTCGGCCTTCTCGGCGATGTCGCCCACGTCGATGCCGCTGGTGTCCTGGAACCAGATGATCGGCATCCGGTCGCGGCCGCAGAGGGTGACGAACTCGTTCATCTTGATCAGGCCCTCGCGGTAGAGCTTGCCGCCGATGCCCTGGTAGGCGCCCTCGGCATAGGCCGGGTAGCCGGCGGGCAGGAAGCCCTGGCGGTTGCCGATGACGCCCACCGCCAGACCGCTGAGCTTGACCAGGCCGCAGTAGATCTCCGGGCCGTAGCCGGCGCGGAACTCCATCTGCTCGCTGCCGTCCACCAGGCGGGCCAGGCACTCCTCGAAGTCGTAGGAGAGCTTCTGGTTGAAGGCCATCAGGGTGTAGAGGTCCTCGGCCGGGAAGGCCGGGTCCTTGGGCTCGTCCACCCGGAAGAAGTCCAGGTCGTAGGAGGGCATCTGGGCCATGTGCTTCTTGATGGCGTCCAGCACGCCCTGCTCGGTGTCGTGGACCTCCTTGAAGAAGCCGGTGGCGTTGTAGTGGATGTTGATGGAGCCCGGGGGGACCTCCTTGAAGTGGCGGGTGGCCTCGATCAGCTGCTCGGCGCCCTCGACGTCAAAGCCGCCCTTGGGGCTCATGCCGCCCACGATGCCGCCGCCGCCCACCGCGATGTTGCAGTCCTTGTGGGCGATGAGGTAGGTGGGGCTGATGCCCTGGTAGCCGCCGCCGGCCGGGTTGGTGCCGTAGATGCCGGCCAGGATCGGGATGCCCAGCTTCTCCAGCTCGGCATGACGGAAGAAGGTGGTGCCGTTGCCGCGCCGGTCGGCGTAGACCTCCTGCTGCTCGGTGAGCTTGACGCCCGAGCAGTTGACCAGCCAGACCAAGGGGATGTGCAGGCGCTTGGCCAGGTCGGTGATGCGCAGCTGGTTCTCGGCCTGACCAGCGATCCAGGCCCCGGCCATGACCTTGTTGTCAAAGCCGGCCACCACGCACCACTTGCCGTCGATCTTGCCCAGGCCGTCCACCACGCCGGTGGTGCCTTCCTCGTTCTGCTTGGGATTGTAGATGGTGTGCAGGGGGCGGAAGGTGCCCGGGTCCACCAGGTACTCGATGCGGTCCCAGATGGTCATCTGGCCGCGCTTGTGGACCATCTCCGCCGGCAGGCCGGCGTTCTTGACCCGCTCGATCTCGGCGACGATCAGGGCCTCGACCTCCTCGATGGCCTGACGGTTGGGCAGGGCCTTTTCCTTCTTCTTATCCGAGAGCGCCTTGCCGAAGCCAGGCATGTTCTTGAAATAGGGATGCATATCTTTAGCTCCTTGTGTCGGCTGGATCAGCTATCCGGCCACGGAGAGGATCGGTGCCCGTGGATCCCGGCGGCGGCTTTCTTTGTAAAGGCGGCGTCCCCGCCCGTTAGGCCACCTTTCGGGAGGGGCGGGGATTAACCCCGCCCCTATCTGACCAAGTCAGGCGTCAGATCACTTCAGGCCCAGGATCTTGCGGGCGGTGATCCACTTGCAGATGTTGGCGCTGCCCTCGACCATGAAGTAGGTGGGGGCGTCGCGGTAGTAGCGGGCCACGGAGTATTCGGTGGAGTAGCCGTAGGCGCCCAGGATGCGCAGGGCGTAGTTGGCGCAGAGGTTGGCGGTCTCGCCGGACTTCCACTTGGCCATGGCCACTTCGAGGTTGTTGGCCAGGTTGCCGTTGTCCTTCTGCACCGCGGCCTTGTAGACCAGCATCCGGGCGGCCTCGATCTCGATGGCCATCTGGGCCACCTGGTCCTGGACCATCTGGAAGGTGCCCAGGGGCTTGCCGAACTGCTCGCGCTCCATGGCGTACTTGACCACGGTGTCCAGGCAGGCCTGGGCCAGGCCCACGCCGCCGGCCGCGGCCGAGAGCCGGGTCTGGTCCAGGGAGCCGAAGACGATCTTGGCGCCGTCGCCGACCTTGCCCAGCAGGTTCTCCTTGGGAACCTTGACGTTCTCCAGGTAGATCTCGCCGGTGGGGGAGCTGCGGGAGCCCATCTTGTCCAGGTCGGTCACGCTGACGCCCTCGGCCTGGTTGCCGGCGTCGTCGCGCAGGTCCACCACGAAGGCGCTCATGCCCTTGCTGCCGGCGTTCTTGTCGGTGTAGGCGTAGTAGATCACGCACTTGGCGGTGGAGGCGTTGCTGATCCAGGTCTTGGAGCCATTGAGCAGCCAGTGGTCGCCCTTGTCCTCGGCGGTGGACTTCAGGCTCATGACGTCGGAGCCGGCGTTGGGCTCGGTGATGCCGAAGCCGCCCATCCACTCGGCGCTGACCAGCTTGGAGATGTACTTCTGCTTGGCGGCCTCGGTGCCGTAGCGGAAGATGGTGAAGGCGCAACCCAGGGCCTGCATGTTCACCTGGACCCGCAGGCTGCTGGAGGCGCGGGCGATCTCCTCGGTGATGATCATGGCCGCCAGCCAGCCCATGCCGTTGCCGCCGTACTCCTCGGGCAACACGGTGCCGAACAGGCCCAGCTCGCCCATGGGCAGGACCACTTCCTCGTAGGGGAAGTAGTGTTCCTCGTCCCACTTGTCGGCAAAGGGCGCGATCTTCTCGGCCGCGAAGTCGCGCACCATGTCCCGGAGCATCACCAGTTCTTCGCTGAGTTCAAAGTCCATTCTCGGTATTCCTCCCTGTGTGGTAGGGGCCGGCGCCTTGATGGCCGGTCCCCTCTCTGGCCGTTGAGTCGGCCGTTTATTTCGCTAACCATCCCCGGATGTTGACCACCCAGGTTCTCTCCCGTGACGCCCCGGACAAAGGCCCTTGCTCCCGATCTCGCCTCCGGCCGGGCTGGCTGAGCGACGGCTGGCGCCCCGATTGGCTCCCCTCGGCGCACGCGCCAAAACCCACCGGGAGCGTCTGGCAATCCACTCCGGCAGCGGGGGGATAACGCACCGCGATATCCTGCCAGGGAGTGAAGTTACGCTTAAGGTCTAACCTTAGCCGTGGGTACCTTATAGCCCAAAGTTGGCATAATGGCAAGCGGTTAGGAAGTCACATAGTAGCTACATTGTGCACTAAGGAAAAGGAAAAATGCAGGGGCGGAGAGGAAAATGGGGGCGGGAGGCGAAAAAGGCGGGCGGGGGCAAGAATGGGGGCCCGGAGGCCCCCATTTTCAGGCCAGGGGGTCGCTGTCCCGGGTGTTGGTCAGGTTGAGGGCGAATGGGGCCAAAACCCCGGCCATGCCGGCCCGTTCGCTGCTGGCGGCCAGGCATTCCAGGGTCACGGGATGGGCGATCTTGCCGCTCTTGTCCACCGCCGCCTCGGCGTTGGTGATGACCAGGTGGGGAAAGAGCAGCTCCAGGGCGTAGGCCTGGCCGGGTTGGATCTCGGGGCCGCTGAAGGCCACCCGCAGCTTTTTGCGGGCGTCACTGCCCAGGTCGCTCAGATAGGTGTCGCTGGTGTACTGGGGGAATTCCAGGGAGAGGCTGATCTCCGGGAAGCCGGTGGCGACGGGCTCGGCGATGCGGTCCTGGCCCCCGGCCAGGTAGTCACCTTCGAGCTTGCGCTTGAAGGCGAGGTCGAAACGGCTGGGGGCGATGGCGTGGGCCGGGCCGAGGGCCTCGTCCTCGGCGTCGTTGAGCCAGAAGCTGCCCTGGCGGAAGAGGACCCGCTGGTCCGGGGCGGGGTTGGCGATGGCGGCGAAGGTGGCGTTGCGGTTGACCCCGGCGTCGCTGTTGAGGTTGAGGTCGTCGCAGACGAGGTGGAAGGTGACGCTGAGCGGCTGGCCGGCCTCGCCGGAGATGCTGAAGCCATCCACCTTGGCCGCGGGGTATTCGTGGACGGAAAAACCCTTGAATACCGCCAAGGTGCCGAAGAGCCCCGCGTTGGAGCCGGCCAGGCCCAGCTGGTGGCGATAGGCGCTGGAGCCCAGTTCCTGGGGCTCGCCGGCCTGGCCCAGGGCCAGGGCCAGGAGCACCTCCAGGCCCTGGTAGCGCAGATAGGCGCTCAAGTCGCCGCCGCAGGTGATCAGGCCCCGGTCGGCCCCGGCGGCAAAGGCCTGCCCGGCGGAGTCGTCGGGCAGGTGTTCGCGGGTGCGGGTGATCTTCTCGCTGGTGATCAGCAGGGCGTCGGCGTTGGTGGCCAGGGCCGGGAGGCCCCAGGTGCTGGCCTTGCGAAAGGCGGCCTTGATTTCCTTGCCAGTGCTCATGGGCGAAACTCCAATATTAAAGCAAAAAGTTTAATGTTCAGAGGATGGCCAGGGGGGACTCGTAGGCCAGGCTGAATTGCAGGTCGAACAGGGCCAGGGGTTCGGAGGCCCCGCCCTCGAACAGTTCCAGACGCTGGCAACTGGTGCGGTCCCAATGGGGATTGAATTCGGCCCGGCCCAGCACCGCCACGCAGGCCGCGGCCAACCGGTCCAGGGGGGCGTAGTCGCCGCCCGGGGTGGAGACCGCGCCCCAAAGGTGCATGATCATGAGCCGTTCGGCCGCGCCGCCGCCGGCGTCCAGGGTGTCCACCCGCTCGTTGAACAGGCTCAGGGCCGGGGTCTGGCTGGCCTGGCTGACCAGGTGGAGGCCCCGCCGGATCAGGCGGGGAGTGATGGCGAAGCCGTTGGCCGGGGTGATGGCGGCCAGGCAGGCCATGAGGTCCACGATGATTTCCTGGCGGGTCATGACAACTCCTGGCTCAAGAGGCGGGTGAGGTGCTTTTCCAGGCTGGCCAGGGCGGCTTCGGCCCCGGGGCGCAGATAGGGCCGGGCCGGCAGGGTGACCCGCTTGACCTGAACCCAGCGGCCCTGCACCTGGAATTTAAGATACTTGGCGCGGCGGGCCAGGATGGTGGCCCCGTATTCCTGGGCCCCGGCGTAGGGGGTGTCGGCCAGGAGTTCGCCCTGGAGCTGGTCGCCGGAGCCGCTGACGCTCCAGCCCAGGGAGCGCAGGAGCTGGCCGCTGCGGACCTGGGGGCCGCCGTTGCCCATGCGGTCCCGGGCGGTGCGCAGGCCTTCTTCCAGCGCCTGCTCCAAGGTTTGGCGCAGGAGACCCGGCATCCGGCCCTCCAGGCGGGCCAGGGCGTCGGCCGCCAAAGCCGGCGGGGTGAGGTCGACCCGGATCACAGCAGGCTCCGGCCCCGGTAGCGGTCCAGGACCGCCGCCACCTGGGGCAGGAGGGCGGCGCTGGCATAGCTGACCGAGCCATCGGGCAGGGTGCGGGCGCTGACCCCCAGGCGGCCCTGGCCGGCGGCCGACTCCTGGAAACGGATCACCACCTGCTCCAGGCAGGCCTGGGCCAATTCGGCGGGAATTGGCTCGAAACCGGCGCGGTAGGTGAGGGTAAGGTTTTGCCGGCCCCGGGTGAAGACACCTTGGGTGAGGCCCAGGACCCCGGCTGCGGCGTCCACCACGTAGCCCAACTGGCCCGGTCCCAGGGCCGGCGGCAGGATGAGGCCCTCCAGGCGGACCTGGCTGATGCCCCGCACCGGGTATTGGGGCAGGAGTTGCTCGGGATAGCCGGAGCCGTCCAGGAGGGCGTTGTCCAGGTCATAAGCCGGGCTGGCGGGGTCGGGGGAGTAGTCGCGGGCCACCAGGTTGCGGCCGGTATGGGCCATGAACTGGGCGCTTACGGCCTCGATCAGCGATTCCAACAGGTTGTCGTGGGCGTCATCCGTGAGCCCCAGATAGGCCTTGACCGCCGCCAGGCTGGTTAAGGCGTTGTTTGTAATTGCCATTTTCTCTCTCCCACCACCGGCGTCGGGCCAAGGAGGAAATGAGCCGAGGTTGTTGGGAGGGGCGCGGGAGGAGCCTTGGGTTCAGCCAAGGCTCCTCCCGCCGCGGCTCCCCCCTAGGCCGTGGGCACGCCGCCGAGCTTGGCGAAGCGCTTTTCGTCGGAGATGGCGAAGCCCAGGCGGGCTTCGGCCAGGAAGCAGGTCTGGTTGTAGGAGAAGTAGGGTTCGGCCCAGGGGTTGGTCTTGATCACCAGGCCCTGGCGCAGGCCCACGAAGGCGCTGGTGGCGAAGTCCCCGGCGATCAGCGCGGTCTCGCTGCCCGCGCCCAGGTTGATGGGCAGGTTGGGGTCGCGCACGAAGGGCTCGCCCCAGACCCGGGGCCGGGTGTCGCCCTCGGCCCGGGGCTGGCCCGGCTGGCGGTAGATGTAGTCGCCCTGGTCGTCCTTGAGCTTCATCAGCATTTTCTCGGCCTTGGCGTGGCCGATCACCGGTGCCTCCAGGGCATGGGGGGCGTTCTCGTAGACCTTGAAGATGAGGTCGGCCAGGTGGTCGAAGCCGAAGTCTCCGGTCACGGTCAGGGCGTTGCTGGTGATGCGGGTCAGGAGACCGCTGATGGGGTCGGTGGCGGCGCCCGCGCCGGCCAGGCAGGCGCGGTCAAAGGCGGCGGCCAGGGTCTCGGCGAAGATCTGCCCCAGAACCTGGTCCACCTTGGGGTCGGAGTCGTCCAGGAGCTGGTTGGAGACCACCACCTTGACCGCCAGGACCTGGGCGGTGATGGCCATCTGGCCGAAGTTGGCGTCGCCGCGCGGGGTGAAGCCGTCGGCCTGGTCATAGTCGGGATTGCTGGTGTCGCTGGCCTCGGGCACCCAGTAGGCGCTCAGGCCGCCGGCCAGGGTGGGGAAGGTGATCTGGTGGGAGCGCATGGGCACCTCGCGGCAGAGGGACTTCACCGCCGAGAAGTTGCCCAGGAGGTTGAGCACCTCGCCGGCCTGCTCGGCCGGGGCCAGATAGCCGCCGGCGCTGGACAGGCCCTCGCGCAGGTCCTTGGCCTGGTGCGGAAGCATTTGCTTGAAGTTGGGCTCCACCCGCACCAGCTCGTCGGCGTGGCGGCCGGGCTGGCCCATGCCCAGGCGGCGGACCTCGCCCAGGAAGCGGCTGAGGCCCAGGGCCGGACCGGGGGCCTCGGCGCCCAGGGCCAGGCGGCGGGGGGAGGTGGCCGCCAGCAGGCCGGCCAGGCGGTCGTCGATGAGCGACTTGACGGTTTCCTCGTTCAGGGCCAGTCCGGTGGCCTTTTCCAACAAGCTGATCAGCTCGTGATCGTGCATGGCGTTAGTCCTCTCTAAACGGTTGGTTAGTCGGCCTGCCCCAGGTGGTAGCGCAGGCGGGAGGAGACCAGGCCCATGAGCGCCGCGCGGCCCAGGGCGGACTTGGCCGCGGCCAGCACCGCGGGCGAGGGGTGGGGGTGGCGCGGGGAGTCTCCCGCTGGCAGGGGTGGTTCGAGCATGCGCTCGATGAGGGAGGGGCCGCCGCCGGCCGGGAGCCCCAGTTGGGCCAGGGCCTGGGGATTGGCCGGCAGGGTGACGCAGGAAATCTCATACAGCTCTTGCTTGAGGTAGCGGGTGCCCCGGTGAGGGCGCGGCCGTCCACCTGGTGGACCACCAGCTCGCTCTGCAGGGGGGCGAAACCCACCGAGAAGGCCCGCAGATAGCCGCCCCGGTAGAGCTGGTAGATGGTGTCGGCAAAGGCGTATTCCTGGGCGGTGGGGAACTGGGCCTGGAAGAGCAGGCGCGCGCCCTCCACCTTCACCGCCAGGGCCTTGGCCACCGGCGGGGCGGCGTAGTCGTGGGCCCAGGGAATGACCGGGTTTTTCATGAAGTTGGCGAAGTCCCAACCGTTGGGCTCGATCAGGTCGCCCTGGCGGTCCACCTGGCCGGTGCTGGCCACCGCCCAGAAGGCGCGCGCGGCGTCGTCCACCCGGTCGACCTCGAAATCCAGGATCTTGTGCACCAGAGACATGCTCGTCCTCCCTCAGGCCCTGAGGCCTTCCAGCACTTGCTCGATGTTTCTGTCGTCGGCCAGGGCGCTGGTGAACCAGGCCTGGAGGCGGCGGGCCTCGGCCGGCGGGGCCTGGGCCGGCAGCAAGGGGGCCAGGAGCCAGGGTTCGCGCTCCAGGGCGGCCGCGACCTTGGCCCGGCTCCAGCCGGCGAAGCGTGCGCCCAGGCCCGGCCAGTGGCGGCGGACCAACGCGACGGTCTGTTCTTTCCAGGCGGCCTCCGACGCGCCGGGGTCGTCGTCGCTTCCGGAACCCAGACCCGACCGCCAGGGGCTGTCGCCCCAGGCCACCGGCGGGCGGCCCAGGCCGGCGCGGTGCTCGTTGATGGTCAGGGCCCCGCGATCCAGGAGGTCCATGGCCTCGCGGTGGTTCTGGGCGCGGTCGGCCGGCACCGGGTTGTCGTGGCGCAGGAGCAGGTCGCGGCCGTAGCGCGGCAGGAGGAAGGCCCCGAGCACGTCCTCGATCAGCTCCAGGCGGGGGCGCACGCACTCGGCGTTGAAGGTGACGTCGATGCCCTGGGCGTTGGCCCGGTTGACGTCCTTGACCAATCCCAGCTTGCCGGCCGGCACGCCATAGGCGGCCAGGATGTTGTCCTGGGTCCAGCCGGCCAGGCTGGCGAACTCGAAATCCTTGGCGCTGTAGGCCAGGGGCTGGACCTTGAGCCCCGCGTCCAAGAGGGTCGGCTCGAAGACGTGGGCCAGGCCCTGGTGCTTCTGGTTCCAGCGGGTGAGCAGCCGGCGGGCCTCGTCCTCGGTCAGGCGCTGGTCGGTCATCAGCACCACCTCGGGCCGGGCGGAGTTGCGGAAGAAGTTGCGCTGGTAGACCCGCACCGCCAGGTCGATGTCAAAGGCGTGGGCCATGGCCTCCAGGGGGCTGGCCCCGTAGAGCAGGCTCCAGGGGCTGGGGTGGCGGAAGTAGAGGATTTCGTGGGGGGCGTAGGTGACGGCCGCGCCGTCGGGACCCTGGAACCTGAAGCCGCCCAGGGGCTGGCGGGTGTCCGGGCCGGGGACGATCTCGATCAGGTCGGCCGGGGAGAGCGGCCAGAGCTCGGCCGGGCGGCCCAGGGCGTTGTCCGCCACCAGGGCGAAGGCCATGCCGGTCAGCTCCAGGTGGGTGGCCAGGGTGAAGCGGAACTGGCGGCCGGTGAGGACGGGGTTGGGCCGGGCCAGGAGGTCCAGCAGGGGATGGCGGGTCAGCTCCGGACCCGGACCCTGGGGGGCGCGGGCGTAGAGCCGAAGCGGCATGCCGGCCACCCGGTGGGAGATGACGTTGACCGCCGCGAAGACCCAGCCCTGGTAGGCCCGGAGCTGGCGGGCGCGGCCGGCCAGGCCGGAGCCGCCCAGGAAGGGGGGCGGGCCGGCCGGAGCCGGGGGCAGGTCCAGGCGGCGGCGCAGCAGGGGGCGGGCGATGCGGGAGAGCCAATTGGTCATGGGATGCCTCACCAAAGGTTGGGCCCGGCGTGACGCAGCAGGCCCACCGCGCCCTCCAGGGCGTCGGGGCCGTCGTCGTGCACGCTGGGGGAGGGGAAGTGCAGGAGCTGCTCGATGAGCTGGCCCTGGTCGCCCTGGGCGGGCGCGAAGCGCACCAGGCCCCGCTCCACCAGGGGCGAAAGCCCGGCCAGGCGGGTCTCCTTGGCCAGGCGGTGGGTGACGCCCTTGACGGGCAGCACCGCCCGGGCCTCGGCCGCCGCCCGGGCGAACTCGTCCAGCAACAGGCGCTGGAAGAGGTTGTCCTCGATGCCGAAGACCAGGTAGCGGTGGCGGTCGTTGCGCAACAGCACCGCCCGCAGCAGTTGATCGATGCTGACCCGGCGGATGAAGGCGTCCAGCACGTAGAAGACCCCGGCGGCCGAGTCCAGGCCCACGGTCACCACGGCCTTGTAGTCGCCGCTCTCGCCGCTGGCCAGGCTGGGGTCCAGGAAGCCGGCGGTGATCAGGGCCTTGCCGCCCAGCTCGTCGGGGTGGTAGGTGCGCAGCCAGGCCTCCTGGAACAGCCCCTGGTCGTCCCGGGGGTCGTTCATCTTCTCCTTGTTGAAGGCGGCCGCGCCCATCAGGGCCTTCTGGCGCAGGAGATCGGCGCTGCTGTAGCGCGCCGGCCATAAGGATTGGCCGGTTTCGTCCAGGGCGCGATAGACCCGGTGGGTGAAGCGGCAGTAGGGCTCCTCGGGGCTGGTGAGCAGGACGGCCAGGGCCGAGCGGGGGCTCAGGATGGTGCCGATGATGAACAGGCTGCCGGTGGGCTCCAGGGCGGGGTAGACCGCCTGGACGATCCAGTCCAGGGTCTCGCGCACCAGGCGGGGGTTCTTGACGTTCTTGTCGTTCTCCAGGTCGTCCAGGATCACCAGGTCGGGCCGGAAGCGGCCGTGCTTGAGCCCGCGCAGGCGCTGGCCCGAACCCCGGGCCAGGACCCGGGTGTCGGAGCCGGCGATGAAGTCGTCCTGGCCGCCCCGGACCTGACACAAGGGGCCGAAGTCCTGCGCCAGGCGTTGGTTGTGGGTCAGCTCCAGGCGCAGGTAGCCGGTGAGGTCCGTGGCCAGGTCGGCGGTGTCCGAGGCGATGACCACGAAGCGGCGCTGGGCGAAGAGGACCTGGTGCAGCACGTAGCCGAAGCTGACCAGGGTGGTCTTGGCGAAGCCCCGGGGGGCGGCCACCGCCACCGGCACCACCGCCCGGCCCCGGGGGGACAACAGGTCGATCAGCTCGCGGTGGAAGGGGGCGCAGTCGCGGGAGAAATAGTGGGGCAGATAGGCGCGGAAGAACCAGAGGGGATCGGCCTTGGCCCGGGCCAGGCGGGCGGCGCGGTCGCCGTCCCGGGGTCCGAAGGCCGCCACCTCGTTGCGCAGGCGGGCCAGGACCTCGGCCGCGCGCTGGCGATAGGCCGGCGAGGAGATATGGCGGTGCAACTCGCTCACGGCCGGCCGCTGTCCAGGGAAAGGAAGAAGGCGGCCAGGGTGTCGGCCAGCCAGGTTTTCTTCTCCGGGTCGGGCTCGCGGGCGGCCACGAAATCGGCCAGGCGCGCGCCCACCTCCACCGCCGCGGCCTTGAGGTCGTAGCCGCTGCCTTCCAGTTTCTCCAGCAGCCCGCCGATCTTGCACAGCTCCTCGGCGCTCTCCCGGTCCAGGTCCCGGGCGGCCAGGCGGTCGCTTACCTTCTGGCCCAGAAGCGCGCGCAGGGCCTGGGCCGCGCCCCGGGGGTCGTTCAGGCGGGGATCGTCCCGGCCGGCGGGCGGCGCGGAGCCGGCCGGCGGCGGGGTGGGCTTGGGGGAGCGGCGGGCAGGCATCAGCGGTCCAGCTCCTTGAGCTCGGCGGTCAGGGCCTTGTACTCGCGCACCGCCGCCACCAGCTCCTCCATGGCCTGCTGGGCGTGCTCCACCCGCATGGCCTCGATGCCGTCGAGATTGTAGAGGTAGTAGCTCAGGTCCTTGATCAGGCGGTCGACCTTGATCTCCAGCGCGGTGAGCCGCTCGCGTTTTTCTTCCTTCAGACCCTTGGCGATCAGGCGGGAGGTCTTGTCCATGTCTCACCTCAACAGGGTTTGCACCACCTGGAACAGCAGCCAGAGCGTGAACAGGCCGCCGGTGTAAAAGGCCAGCCGCCCCTCCAGGCGGTCCAGGCGGGCGTCGCAGACCTCCGCCCGCTGCGCCTGGCGCTCGATGCCCGCGCCCAGGTCGGCGTTGACCCGGCGCTGCTCGGCCAGGCTCATCTTGAGCACCGTGTCCAGCCGCCGCAGTTGGCCGCGCAGGTTCTCCAGCGCCAGGCGCAAGTCGTCATCGCCCATGGCTAGTCCCGGCCCAGCCGGCCGGGCAGCTTGATCAGCCCCGCCCGCAGGAAGATGGCCACCAGGCCGGTCAGGGCCATCTGGCCGGCCTGGGCCAGGTTGGCCTCGCCGCCCAGATAGGAGCCCAGGGCGGCCAGCATCGCCGCCAGCCCGGTCCAGAAGGTCTTGGTTCGCCACAGGGTCATGCCTTCGCCTCCTTGTCGGGGGGACGCCCCGCGCCCCGGTTGCTGAGGCTCAGGGTAGCCGGGCGGACCGGGGCGGCCCAGGAAAGCGGGGCAGGAATCCAGAGCCGCGAAGGTCCGCCGGGAGGCGTTTCCCGGGGTCTCAGCCGAGGGAGGGCGAGGGGGAGAGACGAGGGAGGGACGGAGGAAGGGGGGGCTAGGCACGCTGGCCGCGAGGGGGATTGACGATGTGGCGCACGTGCCGGGCCGAGAGGTTCCAGCGCCGGGAGAGCAGCTTGACGTTGGCCCCGTCGAACTCCCGCCGGATGGCCGCGTTGCGCAGGTTCAGCAGCGCCCGCTCCAGCTTGGGGAAGTAGACGCTGGTGCCGGCGAAGTTCTGGGCCAGGGTCACCGTGGCCTCCACCCCGATCACCGCCGCCATCTCCTGATAGACCTCCGGCAGGTCGTCGGGCCGGATCTGTTTGAGCCAGGAAGGCAGGAACTTGTGGTTGGCAGGGCCGAAAACCTCCATCGCGTACTCCTTTCCCGGGGGGATGATTGCTGCTAGGCTAAACAGTCAGCCGGGGGAATGATATAACCGTTATGGTTATCAGTCAACACCATGTCAGTTATAAAAACCGATTCCAAGTCTGGGCGCTGGTGGGCTTGGTCCTGGCCTGGGCATTGCTGACCGCGGGCTGCCTGCAGCTCAATGATTACGACCGCTTGAAATTCAACCTCGGCTTCCCGCCGGGGCCGCCGCCTCCGGCGGCGTCGGCCGGAGGCGCGGGGTTGGCCTCCAAGCTGGCCGGCCTGGGACTGGTGTTGACCGGCGTCGCGCTGGCCGGGCGGCGCTGGCGGCGGCTGCACCGGGAGGGGGCTCAGGCCGAGGCGGTGGATCGGGAGGACCTGGCCCTGCTCCGCACCGCCCGCGACGCCCTGCTCTATCTGCTGCGCAAGCGCTTCACCAAGTTGCGGGTGGTTTCGCTGGCGGATTTCCAGCGACGGCGGGGGGCGCGGGGGCCCTGAAAGGCTATATTCCAAAATGGAAGATAATGTCCAAAATGGAAAATAAATTGGGTGGCAGGCGAGGGGGCCTGTTATGGTAACAGCAAGTAATAATTAACTAAAAATTGAAGACCCGCTGCTGGCACGCCTCTTGATATTACCAAGGGCGAAACCAACTTCCGCAAGGAAAGGAGCAGCGGCATGAAGCGTAACAGCATGATGGTGGCGGCCCTGAGCTTGGGCCTGGTGTTGAGCGCGGCCCCGGTTCTGGCCAACGAGGTCTACGTCACCGACGAGTGGAACCAGCCGGTCTACGAGACGGGCGCCAAGGGCGCCAAGACCCAGGCCATGCAGAAGGGCCAGTTCAAGGTCAACAGCGTGGCCCAGTCGGCCTCCGGCAGCGCCTTCTACGACCACTTCGAGAACCCCAAGGTGATCTGGAACAAGCAGGCCACCAGCAACCCCGAGTGGAACGTCAACGGCCTGCCCGAGCCCCAGAAGTAACCGATCCGGGGCCGACCGGTCCGGGCCCGACCTTTCACCGCTCCCCAGTGCCGCGCCGGGGCCCTCCCCGGCCGGCCCCTTTTTTGGGGGGCGGCGATCAGCCCCCGGCGCGGGCAAAAAAAACAGGGGCCGAGTGATAGGCTCGGCCCCTGGGCGCGCGTGGCCAGATCTTCGATCCTTCCAACTACCTTCCCGTCTTGCCCAACCGGTTAGGATAGCTTCCCGCCTCACGCGCCAAAGCCATCCTAGCAAAGTTTGCGATGATTAGCTACGAAATTGCTACATCGTAGCTATAGTTCTTCTTTTCACGACCAGGCTGTGCCTGGCCGACCGGCCCGCCGACGGACCGGACAACCGGGCGTCACTTGGGCAAGGTGTTGAATTTCACGGCGTTTTCCATCAGGGCTTGCACCGGCTTCAGGCCATAGGGCGAGCGCTGCTCGATGGCGGTCAGCACCGTGCCGCCGCCGGTGAAGAAGTAATAGTCCGCGTCGTCCAGCACCGAGAGGTAGAGGCCCGGCAGCAGGTCCTTGAACTCCTGCAGGGTGTCGCCGCCGCCGTAGAGCTTGGCCGCGCCCCGGTTGTGGTCGATGGCGGTGTCCAGGGCCTTGGAGCCGTCGGTGAAGTGGGGGGTGAAGCCCATCACCGCGTTGACGAAGATGGTCTTGGCCCCCAGGATGGTCTGGGAGACGGCCGGGTCCTCGAAGCTCCTGGCGTCGATGTCCAGCACGTAGCCCAGTTCCTGGCCCGGCTTGAGGTCGGCCACCGCCAGGGTGCGGTATTTGCCCTCCTCCCGCCCCAGGATGTCGCTCTCCACCAGGTAGGGCAGCTCCACCACCTTGCCGGCCTGGGCGTCCTTGGCCACCAGCTCCCCGGCCGCCGCGATATCCTCCGGGGTCACCCCGGCGATCTTCACCCCGTACTTGGCGCAGAGATAGGTGTTGTAGATCACCCCGCCCAGGATCAGGCGGTCCACCTGGTCGTAGATGGCGTTCAGGGGGCCGATCTTGGTGTCGTACTTGGAGCCGGCCACCACCGCCACGAAGGGCCGCTCGGGGTTGAGCACCTGGTCCAGGTTGGCGATCTCGGCCTGCATCAGGTAGCCGGCGTAGGAGGGCAGGTGCTGGGTGACCTCGTAGGTGGAGGCGTGGGGTTGCCAGGAGCCGAAGGCGTCGTTGACGTAGATGTCGGCCAGGCCGGCCAGTTGCAGGGCGAAGGCCTGGCGGACCTCGCCCTTCTGCTCCTCGCCCGCGAACCAGCGGGTGTTGGGCAGGTAGATGCCGGCCACCTCGCCGGAGCGCAGTTGGCGGATGGCCAGGTTGATGCTGGTGTCGATGGCCGGGATGCCCTTGTCACCGTTGGGGGCGAAGTTGGGGATCAGGAACCGGCAGTGCAGCTTGGACTCCAGGTAATCCACGATGGGGGCGATGCTGCTGTCCTCGTCGGTGGTGATGGTCCCGGTCTTCTTGTCGTAGGGCCGGCCCACGTGGGTGGTCAGGATCGGCCGGCCCCCCTGGGCCACGATGTAGAACAGGGTGCCGATGGTGCGGTCGATGCGGTAGGGGTCCTTGATCTGGCCCTTCTTGACCACGTTGTGGTCGAAGCGCACCAGGACCACCTTGTCCTTGAGGTTGGCCTGCTGCAACAAGGGCAGGCGGGGATCCAGCTTGCGGGCCTGCATCGGGGTCCTCCAGGCAAGGGTGTGGGCGCGGGACGCTGAAATCATTATCTGGGAAATGCTGGCCGGGGGGAAACCCTTTTGTGGACAAAAGGGTTTCCCCCCGGACCCCCTTTCCCAAAAAACTTTAGGGGGTTGGACTGAGGAGGGGAAGACGGCTGGGGGCGAGGGGTTGGCGGCGGCGGG
>CALERA010000499.1 GCA_937908275.1 uncultured Desulfarculaceae bacterium
ACGAGATGTAGCCGTGACTGGAGTTCAGACGTGTGCTCTTCCGATCTCAAGGACCCCTACCAGCTCTGGCCCGGCTTCTTCAACCGCATGTTCGTGGGGCGGGTCTGGGGAGTGGGCGCCCTGGCCGGCTCCAGCAGCTACGTGGGCCACGAGGCCCAGGCCCCCCACCAGGACCGGGTGCTGGCCCGGGCGGCGGAGCTGCGGGGCGGCTGGCCGGAGGTGGATTTGCGCATCGCTGGCCAGGCCCCGCCGGCGGCAGTCCTGGACCACCTGCGCCGGGCCTGTCAGCCCCCGCCGGCCGAGACCCAGGCCGCCGCAGCCTAGGATGTTGTTCACACCAGCCTGGCCGCCAGCGGCTTGGTAATCCGCACGTTTTTTGTCATTGCGAGGAGCGAAGCGACGCGGCAATCTCTCAATTTTATAACCAACTTAAAAAATTAGTTGAATCGCGGGAGATTGCTTCGCTGCGCTCGTAATGACCTCCGGAAGCGCACCATGCACTCCTAGGATTGTCACCGGCCCTGATCGCCGGCGGTCCGGGCCTGCCGGGCGATCCGGTAGCCGGCCTCGGCCAGGTAGGAGCTGCGCACCAGGGGGGCGGAGGCCACCTGGACAAAGCCCATTGCCCGGGCCAGGTCGCCCAGCTCCGTGAACTCCTGGGGCGTCAGGTAGCGCGCCACCGGCAGGTGGGCCGGGCTGGGGGCGAGATACTGGCCCAGGGTCAGGCAGTCGCAGCCCGCCGCGCGCAGGTCGGCCAACACCGCCCGGACCTCCGCCGGCTCTTCGCCCAGGCCCAGCATCAGGCCGGACTTGGTCAGCCCCTGCGGGGCCAGGGCCTTGGCCCGGCGCAGCAGGTCCAGGGAGCGGGCGTAATCCGCCCCGGCCCGGGCACTGGGGTAGAGCCGGGGCACGGTCTCCAGGTTGTGGGCCAGGACCTGGGGCCGGGCGGCCAGGACCAAGGCCAGGGCCTCGGGGTCGCCGCCGAAGTCCGGCACCAGCAACTCCACCCCCACCCCGGGGCACTGCCGCCCCAGGGCCGCCACCACCGCCGCGTAGTGGGCCGCGCCGCCGTCGGGCAGGTCGTCGCGGGTCACCGAGGTGATGACCACGAAGCGCAGACCCAGGCCCGCCACGGCCTGGGCCAGGCGCGCGGGCTCCCCGGGATCGGGCGGCGCGGGGCGGCCGGGGGTCACGGCGCAGAAGGCGCAGCCCCGGGTGCAGATCGGCCCCAGGATCAGGAAGGTGGCCACCCCTCGGCCCAGGCACTCGCCCTGGTTGGGGCACTGGGCCTCGTGGCAGACGGTGTGCAGGCCCTCCCCGGCCAGGTGGCGGCCCAGGCGGACCGAGCCGGCCGGGGGCAGGGGCCGGCGCAGCCAGGGCGGCTTGCGGGCGGGTTGGGGTTGAGCCATGACACGCTCCTGGCCCCGCCCCGGGCGCGGCACTGGTGGGGGGCGGGGGCTTCCTGTTATATATAGGACCGCGGGCCGGGGGATGCAGGCCCGCGCGGCCTGGCCGGGCGGGACCGGCCGGGCATCAGCCAAACCTTACGGGAGACGGGTGGAAATGCGCAAGCTCATGACGATCCTGGCGGCCGGGGCCCTGGCCCTGACGCTGACCATCCCGGCCTGGGCCGCGGGCTACAAGGCCGAATACAAGATGTCGCTGCGGACCTCGGAGACCTCGCCCTGGGGGGCCGGGGCCCAGAAGTTCGCCGACCTGGTGCGCGAGAAGTCCGCCGGCAAGATCAACATCAAGTGCTATTTCAACGGCAGCCTGTTCGCCGACGACCAGACCAAGGAATTCATGATGCTCAAGCAGGGCGTGGCCGACTTCGCCCTGGGCTCCACCATCAACTGGTCGCCCCAGATCCGCTCCCTGAACCTCTTCTCCCTGCCGTTCCTGTTTCCCAGCTACGAGGCCCTGGACAAGGTGAAGAAGGGCGCCACCGGCCAGAAGCTGTTGGCCGAGATCGAGAAGTTCAACGTCATCACCCTGGCCTGGGGCGAGAACGGCTACCGCGAGCTGACCAACCGGATCAAGCCGGTGGTCACCCCGGCCGACCTGGACGGGATGAAGGTGCGCGCGGTGGGTTCGCCCATCTTCAAGGACACCTTCGCCGCCCTGGGGGCCAACCCGGTGCTGATGAGCTGGGGCGACGCCCTGACCGCCTTCCAGCAGGGCACGGTGGACGGCCAGGAGAACCCGGTCAACGTCATCATCATCCCCTACAAGATTTATCAGTACCACAAGTACATCACCATCTGGCACTACACCATCGACCCCCTGGTCCTGGCCGTGAACAAGGACACCCTGAAGAGCTTCTCCGAGGCCGACCAGAAGCTGATCCAGCAGGCGGCCGACGAGGCCATGGCCTGGCAGCTCAACGAGGCCCGCACCGGCCTGACCGGCGACCTGGCCAGCCTGAAGAAGTTGCAGGCCGAGGGCATGGAGGTGACGGTGCTCACCCCGGAGCAGATGATGGCCTTCAAGGCCAAGTGCAAGCCGGTGTGGGACAAGTGGGTGCCGCAGATCGGCGAGGAGATCGTCAAGGCGGCCCAGGCCGACATGCAGGGCAAGTAGCGTGATCTAGCGCGGGGCCGGTCCCGGGCTTGCCGGCCGGCCCCGTCTTTTCTCCCCCGCTCCGGGCGCGCCCCGGGCCGGGTCCGGGCAGGGCATCATGACCGCCAAGCTGCGCTGGCTGGCCGGACACCTGGAAGAGGCGCTCTGCGCCGCCATCATGACCTTCATGGCCGGTCTGGGTTTCCTCAACGTCGTCACCCGCTACCTGGGCTATTCCCTGGCCTACACCGAGGAGGTCCTGGTGATGCTCATGGTCTGGCTGACCATGTTCGGGGCGGCGGTGGGCTTCAAGCGCGGCAACCACCTGGCCATGAGCTTTTTGCGCGACCGCTGCCCGGAGAGCGTGCGGTCCGGGCTCGATCTGCTGAACCTGCTCCTGACCCTGGGCACCCTGACCGCGGTGATCTACCTCTGCCTGGCCTATCAACTGCCGGACGAGATCCTGATGGACACCCGGACCTCGGCCCTGGACATCCCCACCTGGTACTACACCCTGGCCATCCCGGTGGGCGGGGCCTCGGTGATGATCCGGGCCAGCGAGGCCTATCTGCGGGGCCTGGCCCGCCGTGGGGAGGCCGCCTGATGGAAGCCCCGGGCCTCATCCTCTTTGGTCTGTTCCTGCTGCTCTTGCTGCTGGGGGTGCGCATCGCGGTGGCCCTGGGCTCGGTGGCCTGCCTGGTGCTCTGGCTCTTTGAGCAGGGGGTGCTGGGCATCAGCCCGGTCTTTTATTCCAACATCGCCAAGTTCCCCCTGCTGGCCATCCCCTTCTTCATCCTGGCCGGCATGATCCTGGAGCGCTGCGGCATCAGCCAGCGCCTGGTGCACCTGGCCAGCCTGCTGGTGGGGCCGATCCCCGGCGGCCTGGCCATCGTGGCGGTGCTGGTCTGCGTCTTCTTTGGCGGCATCAGCGGCTCCGGCCCGGCCGACGCGGCGGCCATGGGCGCGGTGCTGATCCCGGCCATGCTGGCCAAGGGCTACGACCGGCCCTTCACCGCCGGCCTGGTGGCGGCGGCCGGCTCCACGGCCATCATCATCCCGCCCTCCCTGGCCCTGGTGGTCTATGGCGTGATCACCGAGTGCTCGGTGCCGGCGCTGTTCGCCGGCGGCATCTTCCCGGGCCTGATCGCGGGCCTGAGCCTGATCGTGCCGGCCTATCTCATCAGCCGCAAGAAGGGCTGGGGCGGCGAGCGCTGGGGCGCCCCGCGCGAGATCTGGGTGGCCTTCCGCGAGGCCTTCTGGGGGCTGCTGGCCCCGGCGGTGATCCTGGGCGGGCTCTATGGCGGGCTGTTCACCCCCACCGAGGCGGCGATCATCGCGGTGGTCTACGGCCTGTTGGTGGGCATGGTCATCTACCGCAGCGTGAGCTGGGCCGACCTCTACCGCATCATGCTGGACGCCGCGGTGGCCAGCGCGGTGGTGATGTTCATCGTGGCCTTCGCCGGGCTCTTCGCCTGGACGGCCGACCGCCTGGGCACCGTGGACCGCCTGGCCCGGACCTTGTTGGCCCTGACCGACAACGGCCTGGTGATGATCCTGCTGGTGAACGTCCTGTTGTTCATCGCCGGCATGCTGCTGGACGCCATCAGCATCTACTACCTCTTCCTGCCCATCTTCATGCCCCTGATGCGGGCCTATGGCTGGGACCCGCTCTGGTTCGGCATCGTGATGACCTTCAACCTGGCCATCGGCCAATTCACGCCCCCGGTGGCGGTGAACCTCTACGTCACCACCTGGCTGGCCGACAGCAAGCTGGACCAGGTCTCGTTGGCGGTGGCGCCGTTCGTGCTGGCCATGCTGTTGGGGTTGGTTTTGATCGTGTTGTGGCCGTCGCTCAGCATCGCCCCGGCCCTGTGGTTCGGCCTCTACCAGCCCTGATCACCAGCGCTCGTCACCCCATGACGCCTTCAACCCAAGGCAATCACTCCACGGAGCACCCCCCCGGCGAAACGGCGCAGCCGTTTCGCGCGGCCTCTTTCGGGGGGGGTGGGGGGGGACCATTTTTGCGCAGCAAAAAGGGTCCCCCCAATTCTCCCTGGGCGGGGCCGTTGCGGGTGATGGGTGGGGCGGTGTTGTTGTCCTTCGCGCCGGTGTTCGTGAAGCTGGCGCGGGTGGGTCCCACCACGGCCGGGGTCTGGCGCAACCTGTTTGGCGGGGTGATGTTGTTGGGTCTGGCCTGGGCCTGGGGGGGCGGGTTGGGCCTGGGTTCGCGCCGGGCCTGGGGGTTGGCCGGGTTGGGCGGGGTGTTGTTCGCCCTGGACCTGACCTTCTGGCACCAGAGCGTACACCTGGTGGGTCCGGGCCTGGGCACCATTTTGCTCAGCTTCCAGGCCCTGTTCATGGCCGGCTACGGCGTGGCCTTCCTGGGCGAGCGTCCGGGTTGGCGGCTCTGGCTGGCCGGCCCCCTGGGCCTGGCCGGGCTGGCCCTGCTGGCCGGGCTGGGGCGAAGCGGCCAGGCCTGGACCCACTGGTGGGGCCTGGCCTGCGGCCTGTTGGGCGGCCTGGCCTACACCGGCTACCTGCTGGCCCTGCGCCGCTTGCAGGGATTATCCCAGGCCCCGCCCCCGGCGGCCGGGCTGACCGTGATCAGCTTCGTCACCGCCGGGGCCATGGCCCTGATCGCCCTGGGCCGGGGCGAGAGCTTCGCCATCCCGGACCTGGCCACGGGCCTGTGGCTGGCGGCCTATGGCCTGGTGGGCCAGGTCCTGGGCTGGTTGCTGATCTCGCGCGGCCTGCCCCAGACCCCGGCCGCCACCGCCGGCCTGCTGCTGTTGTTGCAGCCCACCCTGGCCTTCCTCTGGGACATCGTCCTATTTGGCCGGCCGACCTCATTGGTCGAATATGCCGGCGCGGCCCTGGCCATCGCCGCCATTTACCTGGGCCTCAGCCGGGGTCAGGACACCGCGCCCGCCAAGCCCTGAGCAGGGTTGGCCCCTGGCGCGCGGTCGTGGAGAAAACGCGGCCATCCCCCTTCCCCTGTCGGTGTTTAAAAAGGCAAGGGCGGGGGTGCCCCCGCCCTACCTGGGTTTACTTGCCGATGGTTTTACAAGCTGGGGTCCAGCACCACCTTCAGGGGTGTTTCCGGCCCCTCGCCGGCCACCAGGCGCACCGCCTCCTCGGCCCGCTCCAGGGGGAAGCGGTGGCTGATCATGTCGGTGAGCGGCAGCTTGGTGCGCTTGGCCAGGGTGATGGCCGCCTCCACCGCCTCGAAGTCCTGGGAGTAGGCCCCCAACAGGCGCAGCTCCTTGAAGACGGCCTTGTCCAAGAGCAGCGGCACCTGGGTGGTGGCCCCGTAGAGCCCGGGCAGCACCACCGCCGCCCCGCTGGCGGCCAGGGACAGGGCGGTGGCCGCGCCCGAGGGATGACCCGAGACGTCCATCACCACCTGGGTCCCCAGGCCCTTGGTGGCCCGCAGCACCGCCTCGGCCGGGTCCTCCTGGTCGGCGGCGATGGCCAGGTGCGCGCCGAAGCGCTGGCAGAGCGCCAGGCGCTCGGCGTCGCGCGACAGGCCCACCACCATGATTGGCTCGGCCCCGGACTCGGCCGCCACCACCGTGGCCGCCATGCCCTGCTGCCCCGGCCCCACGATGGCCGCGCTCATGCCCGTTTTCAGCCCGCCGATGCGGCTCAACCAGCGCACCGCGTTGCCCAGCACCGCCCCGATCAGCACCGCCACCTCGGGCGCGATCTCATCGCCGATGCGGTGGACCATGGCCCGGGCCGGCAGGTAGAGATAGTCGGCGTAGGCCCCGTAGAGGTGCGGCGGCTCGGCGCAGCTGACCATGGAGCCGTAGCAGAGCATTTTCTCGCAGACCGTGTAGCGCCCGGCCCGGCAGGCGGGGCAGACCCCGCAGCCAAAGGCGTATTCCACGATCACCCTGTCCCCCTCGGCCACTCCCCAGCGGGCCAGGGCCGTGGCCCCGGCGCGGTGGATGCGGCCCACGATCTCATGGCCCAGGATCAGGGGATAGGGCCGGGGGGCGCGGGAGGCCTTGCCCTTGAAGATGCCGGGGTCGGAGCCGCAGACTCCCACCAGCTCCACCTTGAGGATGCCGTCCTCGTCGCCGATGGCCGGCAGGGGATACTCGCGCATCTCCATGCGCCCGGGTTCGGTCGTCACCATGGCCCGCGTGGTTTCCATCTCTCGCCTCCCGCTTGTGCTGTGGTTGTTCCGGTTGCCGGCCCATGATAGCCCAGGTTTCCGCCGGAGATAACCGGAAAAGAAACGGGGACGGGGTCCGCGTGGGACCCCGTCCCCGGCTAGGGGGGAGGAGGGAGGGAAGCAAGGGGCGGGTGGGTGGCCCGCCCCGGGACCGCCCCGGGGGATTGCGGGGCGGGGAGATTTAGCCCTTCTTGATCACCACGAAGAAGGAGTGGTCCTGGCGCTGCACCAGGAGCAGCAGCCCGTCCTTGGCCTGGCCCCAGGCCTTCTCCAGGTCGGCCACGCCGCCCAGCCTGACCTGGGCCGCCTCCAGGAGCACGTCGCCCCGGTTCAGGCCGGCCTCGGCCGCCGGGGAGCCGGGGGCCACCTGGCTCACCACCAGGCCGTGGTCGGTCTTGACCTTCAGGGTCCGGGCCAGCTCCGGGGTCAGCGGCTGGACCGCCAGGCCCAGCTTGTCCAGGCTGTCGGGCCGGGAGGATTCCGCGGCCTGGTTCTGCTCCTCGTCCTTCAGCTCGCCCAGCTTGACCTCCAGGGTCTTGGCCTTGCCCTCGCGCAGGATGCCCAGCGCGGCCTGATGGCCCACCTCGGCCCCGCCCACCAGGCGGGCCAGGGCGGCGGGATCGTGCACCGGCTGGTTGTCGTAGCTGACGATCACGTCGCCGCGCTTGAGGCCGGACTTGGCCGCCGGGCTGTCGGCCACCACGTCGGCCACCAGCGCGCCCTGGCCGTCCTGGACCCCGAACTTGTCGGCCAGCTCCGGGCTCACCGGCTGGGTGTAGACCCCCAGCCAGCCGCGCACCACCCGGCCCTTGTCCTTGAGCTGGGCCATGACGTTCTTGGCCAGGTTGCTGGGGATGGCGAAGCCGATGCCCTGGCCGTGGGCCACGATGGCGGTGGGGATGCCCACCAGGCGGCCGTCCATGTCCACCAGGGCCCCGCCGCTGTTGCCGGGGTTGATGCTGGCGTCGGTCTGGATGAAGTCGTCATAGGGGCCGGCCCCGATGTTGCGCTCCTTGGCGCTGACGATGCCGGCGGTGACGGTGTTTTCCAGGCCAAAGGGGTTGCCCGCGGCCAGCACCCAGTCACCCACCCGCAGGCGATCGGAATCGCCCAGGGCCAGGGCCGGGTAGTCGCCGTTCTTCTTCAGGCGCACCAGGGCCAGGTCGGTCTTGGGGTCGCTGCCCACCACCTTGGCCTCGATCTCGCGCCCGTCCTTCAGGCGCACCACGATCTTGTCCGCGCCGTCCACCACGTGGTGGTTGGTCAGCACCAGGCCCTCGGGGTCCACGATCACGCCCGAGCCCAGGGCGCGCTGCTGCTGCTGGGGCATGGGCAGGCCCTGGCCGCCGAAGAAGCGGCGGAAGAACTCGTCCATGCCCGGCAGGTCCTGGGGACCCAGGCCCCGGCCCTGGCGGCCCGGCATGGCCTCCATCCGGGGCGTCTTGGCCGTGCGCTCGGTGCGGATGTTCACCACCGAGGGGGCGATCTTGGCCGCCAGGTCGGCGAAGCCCTGGGGCGGGGCCGCGGCCAGGGATCCGCCGGCGGTCAGCAGGGTCGCCAGGCAGGCCACGCCCAAGGCCCGCAGACCATGCTTGGAAAAACTGCTGGGGGTATTCATCGGTCACCTCCGGTTAAATGGCCAGCCCCTCACCGGGGGCGTTTTTCACTGTCCCCATGATGGACACCCCCGATTGCCCCTGGCTTGCCCCAAGATTAAAAAAATGTAAGGCATGGGGCGCGGGGCCGGAACCGGGCCTATGCTATGTTGGGAATGGGTCGACATGCCCCGGGGTTGCGCGGCGAGCCGCCGCTGGAATCCCGGGACGGAAATCGGTCGACCGAGGGAAGGAAGGGCAGCGATGCGCATCCTGATCGTGGAGGACGACGAGAAGATCGCCGGCTTCATCGCCAAGGGCCTCAAGGAGGCGGGCCTGGTCAGCGAGACCGCCGCCGACGGGCCAACCGGCCTGGGCCTGGCCCTGGGCGGGGGTTTCGACGCGGCGGTCATCGACCTGATGCTGCCCGGGCTGGACGGCCTGAGCCTGATCGAGCGCCTGCGCGCGGCCGGGGTGCAGACCCCGGTGATCATCCTGAGCGCCAAGCGCTCCCTGGATGACCGGGTGCTGGGCCTGCAAAAAGGCGGCGACGACTACCTGACCAAGCCCTTCGCCTTCTCCGAGCTCCTGGCCCGGCTCCAGGCCCTGATCCGCCGGGCCAGCCGCCAGCCCGAGCCCACCCGCCTGACGGTGGGCGACCTCAGCCTGGACCTGGTCAGCCGCGAGGTGACCCGGGCCGGCCAGCCCATCGACCTGCAACCCAAGGAGTTCAGCCTGCTGGCCTACCTGATGCGCAACGCCGGGCGGGTGGTGACCAAGACCACCATCCTGGAGCGGGTCTGGGACTACAGCTTCGATCCCCAGACCAACGTGGTGGACGTGGTGATCTGCCGGCTGCGCAACAAGGTGGACCGCGACTATCCCGCCAAGCTGATCCACACCATGCGCGGGGTGGGCTATGTCCTCAAGGAGCAGTAACCGCCCGGCCCGGAGCACCCTCTGGCGGCTGACCCTGTGGTACGCCGCGGCCCTGAGCCTGTGCCTGGCCCTGTTCACCGGCCTGGCCTACTACCTGCTGGACCAGGCCCTGGTGGCCAGCGACCGCCAGGTGATCCTGGACAAGGCCAGCGAGTACCTGCTCTCCGGCCAGCGCGGGCGGCTGGAGGCCTTTTTGACCGAGATCCGCCTGCAGCGCGCGGTGGAGGAGCGGGCCGGGTTCTTTGTCCGGGTGGTTGGCCCCCATGGCGACACCCCGGTCCTGATCGTGCCCCAGGAGGCGGCCGGCCTGGACCTGGAGCGCCATCTCAGCCCGCCCGCCCCGCCCGACTCCTGGACGATTCTCTCCGACCGTCGCGGACGCCCCACCCTGGAGCTGGCCACCCAGTCCCTGCCCGGCGGCTACCTGATCCAGGTGGGGCGCAGCCCGGCCCTCCGCCTCAAGGTGCTGCGCCATTTCCGGACCGCGCTGCTCATCGCCGCCCTGCCGGCCCTCCTGCTCTCCCTGGCCGGGGGCTGGCTCCTGGCCGCCCGCAGCCTGGCCCCCCTGCGCGACCTGGTGGCCACGGTGCGGGGCATCGACGCCGGCGACCTCTCGGCCCGGGTGCCGGTGGGGCCGGGCGAGGGCGAACTGGAGGAGCTGGCCCGGCGCTTCAACCTGATGCTGGAGAAGATCGCCCGCCTGGTGGAGGGCATGGTCCAGGCCCTGGACAACGTGGCCCACGACCTGCGCACCCCCCTGGCCCGGCTGCGCATGACCGTGGAGACCGCCCTGCAGGGGCCGGAAAGTCCGGCCGCCCTGAAGGACGCCCTGGCCGACTGCGCCGAGGAGAGCGAGCGGGTGGTGCGGATGCTGAACCAGCTCCTGGATCTCTCCGAGGCCAGCACCGGCATCCTGCGCCTGGACCAGAGCCCCACCGACCTGGCGGCCCTGGTGAGCGACGTGGCCGAGCTCTACGCCTACGTGGCCGAGGAAAAGGGCCAGACCCTGGACCTGGACGGCGTGGCCCCGGTCACGGCCATGGTGGACCCCGGACGCCTGCGCCAGGTGGTGGCCAATCTCCTGGACAACGCCCTGAAGTACACCCCGGCCGGGGGCCGGGTGGCCCTGGGGCTGACGGCCGAGGAGGACGGGGTGCGCCTGAGCGTGGACGACAGCGGCCCGGGCATCGCCCCGGCTGAGCGCCAGCGGGTTTTCGAGCGGCTTTATCGGGGAGACAAGAGCCGGGGTCAGCGCGGCATGGGCCTGGGGCTGAGCCTGGTCAAGGCGGTGGCCGAGGCCCACGGCGGGCGGGTGGAGGCCCTGGATTCGCCCCTGGGCGGGGCGCGGCTGACGGTCTGGCTGCCGGCCTGAGCCGGCGGAAAGCGGTTCTCAGGCCTTTTCCGAGGCCACGCCCAACAGGGCCTCCCACAGGCGCTGGATGTCGTCCCGGCGGGAGGCCACGTCCTTGACCAGCTCGGTCAGGCGGTCCCCGCTCAGGCCCAGGCTTTCCAGGGCGGCGTTGTTCAGCTCCGGCCGGTCCAGGCGATAGCCGTCGCCCAGGTTCAGGCCGTGGGCCAGATAGTCCGAGACGTGGACCACCGCCACCAGGGGGAAGTTGGCCAGCCGGGGCGAAGGCTCATGGTGGTAGCTCAGCCCCATCTTCACCGTCTCCGGCAGCTCCCAGTGCTCGGCCAGGGCCCGGCCCACCTGCTGATGGCCCATGCCCAGCTCGCGCTCGGCCTCCATCAGCCCCAGCCCCTCCTGCATGCGCTTGATCAACTGATCCACGTCGTCCGGGAAAAAGGCCAGCAGCACCACCTTGCCCACGTCGTGCAAGAGCCCGGCGGTGAAGGCCAGGTCGCTGTCCTCGTAGCCCACGGCCTTGGAGACCTGGCGGCCGGCCTCGGCCACGGCCACCGAGTGCAGCCACAACTGGCGGGCGGCCTGGCGGTGGCGGAAGGTGGAAGGGTGCAGGAAGCCCACCATGCTCAGGCCCAGGGCCAGGTTGCGGACCTCGTTGTAGCCCACCGCCACCACCGCCCGCCCCACCGAGGTGATGGGGTGACGGAAGCCGTAGTAGGCCGAATTGGCCACCGCCAGCAGTTTGGTGGTCAGGGCCTGGTCGTAGCGGATCTTTTTCTCCAGCTCCATGGCCGAGGAGCGGGGATCGTCCAGGGTGGCCAAAATGGAGGCCAGCACCTCGGGCAGGGTGGGAAGGTTGCGGATTTTTCGCAGGAAGTTCTTGGCCACGAGCCTCACCGATCACATGATGCCGCAGGATAACCCATCCTCGGCGTTGACGTCTGCCAAAAAAAGCCCAGACCGCCGGACGGGACTTTTGTCTCCATTATGCCCACTTTTTGATATTATTCAGCATAGCTAACAAAATCACCAACTGGGGGGGGCGCCAATTCAACCCAGTGACGGCTGGATTTCGTGAAGCCAAGCAAAAAGGCCAGTTCAACCCCGCGGGACAAGCGGGCGCCGAACACCGGCGACCAGGTGAAGGCCCCCGCCTGGGCGGACCTCCTGCACATTTTTCCCCTGCCGGCCTTTTTGGGCGAGCTTCCCCGTGACGCCTCCCCGGGCTCCTGCCAACTGGCCAACGCCTCGGCCGCCAGCCGTCTGGGGCTCAGCGCCAAGCAGGCCGCCGAGTTGCTGGCCGCGCGCCTGGACCAGCTCCAGCGGCAATGGCCCGAGGGCCGGCCGCCCCTGGAGGAGGGCAAGGGCCTGGAGTTGGCCCTGCCCCTGCCCCAGGACCAGGGCGTGTTGCGCCTGCGCCTGAGCCAGGTGGAGCACCGGGGCCGCCCCCACTACCTGGCCCTGGGCCTGCCCGAGCAGTCCGGCGACAACGACCTGGCCCAGACGGTGCTGGGCAGCCTGGAGCAGGGCCTGGCCCTGATCGACACCCGGGGACGGCTGTTCTACGCCAATCCCGCCTTCACCGCCCTGCTGGCCCGCTCGGTGCGCGGCCTGAGCGGCCAACCCCTGACCAGCCTTTTCGCCGAGACCCTGGACCCGGACCGCCGGCGTCAGATCTGGCGCGCCCTGGCCGATGGCGGCTTCTGGCGGGGGCCGGCCAGCCTGCCCGGCGACGACGGCGCCTCCCACCCGGTGGAGATCAGCATCCTGCGCGCCCCCCTGGGCCGGCCCGGACGCCCGGCCTTCCTGGTCATCCTGCGCCCCCTGTCCCTGGCCGGCAGCGAATCCGACCAGCTCACCTACCTGGCCCTGCACGACCCCCTGACCGGCCTGCCCAACCGGGCCTTTTTCTATCAGCGCCTGCAGGCGGCCCTGGCCCACGCCAAGCGCCGGCGCACCGGCCTGGCCCTGCTCTACCTGGACCTGGACAACTTCAAGACCATCAACGACAGCCTGGGCCACGGGGTGGGCGACTGGCTGCTGCGCGAGATGGCCAACCGGCTCAAGGCCTGTCTGCGCCTGGAGGACGCGGTGGCCCGCCTGGGCGGGGACGAGTTCGTGCTGCTGTTGACCGACGTCAGCCGGCCCGAGGGGGCCATGGTGGTGGCGCGGCGCATCCTGGGCCAGGTGGCCGAGCCGATCCAGGTGGCGGGTCACGAGTTGCAGGTCAGCGTCAGCATCGGCATCACCATCTTCCCCACCGACGGCCTGGACGCCGAGACCCTGGTCAAGAACGCCGACCTGGCCATGTACCGGGCCAAGGACCAGGGCAAGCGGGGCTATCAGCTCTACACCGACGAACTCCACGCCCAGGCCAGCCGCCGCCTGGTGATGGAGAGCAACCTGCGCAAGGGCCTGCAGAACGGGGAATTCCTGGTGTACTACCAGCCCAAGTGGGACCACGGCCGCAACCAGTTGGTGGGCATGGAGGCCCTGTTGCGCTGGCAGCGGGACGACCTGGGTCTGGTGGGGGCGGGCGAGATCATCCCCCTGGCCGAGGAGACCGGCCTGATCGTGCCCATCGGCGAGTGGGTGCTGGACCAGGCCTGCCGCATGGCCCGCCGGCTCCAGGACGAGGGCCTGGGCCAGTTGCGGGTGGCGGTGAACCTCTCGGCCCGCCAGCTCCTGTGGCAGCACGATTTCGTGGACATGGTGGAGATGGTGCTGGAGGACGTGGGCCTGGAGCCCTCCCTCCTGGAGCTGGAGGTGACCGAGAGCGTGGTGATGCACAACCTGGAGGCGGCGGTGGCCATCCTGCACCGCCTGGATGGCCTGGGGGTGCGCCTGTCCCTGGACGACTTCGGCACCGGCTATTCGGCCCTGGCCTGCCTCAAGAGCTTCCCCCTCCACGCCCTGAAACTGGACCGCTCCTTCATCGTCGAGACCCCCAACAGCAAGAACAGCGCCGCCATCGTGGTGGCCATCATCGCCATGGCCCAGAGCCTGGGCCTGGAGGTGGTGGCCGAGGGGGTGGAGACCCAGGCGCAGGCGGACTTCCTGCTGCGCAACCAGTGCCAGTTGATGCAGGGCTATTTCTTCAGCCCCCCGCTGCCGGAGGGCCGCTTCCTGGAGCTTTGCCGCCGCCACGCCGGCCCCGGCTCCCATCCGCCCCTGCGGGCCGGGAGCGATTCCCTCCTGGCGGTCAGTCCCTGACCCGCCCCACCCCGCCCACCAGCGCGTGGTCACGGGATCCCAGGCACTTGCCAATCATGCTATATATTAATTAATATTATAAGATTCAAACCGTCGCTCCCGGAACGCTCCCGCCTGCCCCACGGTCAGAGTCCAGGGTGACGCGGTGTTCATAACTTCCTGCCACCTGGCGCGGTCGATCGGCGCCAGGGCGGGTGAAAGCCATGACCGTGGGTTTTGTGCATCTGTGGACCAGCGACCCGAACCGCCTCGCCGAGCTTGACGCCGCGTTGGAAATCCGGGGCTGGAAGGTTATTCAAGCCGCCCTGTTGGATCCGCCCGGGGAGCTTCCGCCAGTCGCCCGACCCAGTCTGGCCCTGGCCGATCTCGGCCCCCAGGCCAACCCCTCCGACCTGGCCCGGGCCCAGGCCTGGGCCGCCGCCCTGGGCCTGCCCCTGGTCTGCCGGGCCCCGGCCCGGGCCTTGGGCCGGCTGCTGGAGCAGGCCCCCGCCGGACCGCTCCCGGGTCTGGTCCCGGAGCATTGGCCCGCCCCCGCCCTGTCCCGGGCCCTGGCCCAGGTCCTGGAGTCCTCTCCCCACCCCGCGGACGGCCCCGCGGGCGAGAGCATTCACCAGGCCATCGTCACCAACCTGCGCACCGGCATCCTGGTGATCCAGGACGAGGTGGTGCGTTTCGCCAACCCCTGGATGTGCCAATTCCTGGGCCTGCCCATGGCGCAGGTGCTGGGCCGCGGCCTGCTGGACTTCATCGATCCCCAGTTCCGCGAAATGGTCCGCGAGCGTCACCACCAGCGCCTGGCGGGCAAGCCGGTGCCGGAGAGCTATCGGTTGCGGGTGCTGGACAGCGGGGGCGGCAGGTATTGGGTGCAGATCAACGCCATGCTCTTTCCCTGGGAGAACAAGCCGGCGGCCCTGGTCTTCTTCCACGACATCAGCGAGGAGGTGCAGATCCAGCGGGATCTGCGGGAAAAGGAAGAGCGCCTGCGGGCCCTGGTGGAGAACATCCCGGGCATGGCCTATCGCTGCGAGCTGCTGCCCCCCTGGCGGATGCACCACATCAGTGACGCCGCCCTGGCGATCACCGGCTTCCCTCCCGAGGATTTCCTGGCTGGCCGGGTCGAATTCGGCGCCCTGAGATCGGAAGAGCGTCGTGTAGGGAAAGAGGGTAGGTCTCGGTGGTCGCCGTATCATTAAAAAAA
>CALERA010000500.1 GCA_937908275.1 uncultured Desulfarculaceae bacterium
AGCCCCGGCGGTGGTGACCAGGGCTCGCCAAGGCCTGGCTCCGGATGGGGGCCGGCGTGGTCTCCCCCCCGGCCGCCCGCCGTTGGGGAAGGGGCGGGATGACGGCGACCGGGCCTTCTCCGCCCCGACCCCACCCCGCGCGGACGACCGCGCTTCCCCCCACCGGACCGGATCGGCACCACCCTGGCGATGTCGGGGGCCGGGGGACGCGCGGGCGCGGCCAACGGGAGCCCGGGGCGATTCCCGATCCGCCGCAGGGCCATCTTCCCCATCCGGCCCGGCTTTGCTATGATGGGCATTGTGGCAAAAGACACAATGCCTTGACCCTGTGAATCGCCATGTGTCTTGCGGCCCTTCCCGCCGGAAGCCATCGCCGTGACGATCCCATCCCCACGCGGAGGGCGCCATGAAGGCCTTGAACCAGCTCACCGGGCGCTTCACCGAATCGGTGATCCGCATGATGACCCGCATCTGCAACCAGTATCACGGCATCAACCTGGCCCAGGGCTTCCCGGACTGGGACGTGCCCGAGCCAATCAAGGAGGCGGCCATCAAGGCCATCCGGGACGGCGTGAACCAGTACGCCGTGACCTGGGGCGCGCCCGGCCTGCGCCAGGCCATCGCGGCCAAGGTCCAGGCCTACAACCACATCCCCTGCGACCCCGACGCCCAGGTCACGGTGACCTGCGGGGCCACCGAGGCCATGATCGCCACCCTGAAGGCCCTGATCAATCCCGGCGACGAGGTGGTGATCTTCGCGCCCTTTTACGAGAACTACGGCCCGGACAGCCTGCTCTCCGGGGCCACCCCGCGCTACGTCACCCTGCGCGCGCCGGAGTGGTCCTTCGACCCCGCCGAGCTGCGGGCCGCCTTTGGCCCCCGCACCAAGGCCGTGATCCTCAACACCCCCCACAACCCCAGCGGCAAGGTCTTCTCCCTGGCCGAGCTGGAGCTGATCGCCGGGCTGTGCCAGGAGTTCCGCTGCTATTGCGTCAGCGACGAGATCTACGAGCACATCCTCTACGACGGCGCGCGGCACGTCTCCCCGGCCAGCCTGCCGGGCATGGAGGGCCTGGGCATCACCATCAACAGCGTCTCCAAGACCTATTCCGCCACCGGCTGGCGGGTGGGCTGGGTCATCACCCCGCCGGAGGTCACCGGCGCGGTGCGCAAGGTCCATGACTTCCTGACCGTGGGCGCGCCGGCCCCCCTGCAGGAGGCCGCGACCATGGCCCTGACCCTGGGCCCGGACTACTACGCCGGCCTGGCCGCCGCCTATCAGCACGCCCGCGACCTGCTCCTGGCCTCCCTGGACCAGTCCGGCCTGAAGCCCTACCAGCCGGCCGGGGCCTACTACATCATGACCGAGGTGGAGCACCTGCTGAAACGCCTGGGCTGCGCCGACGACATGGAGCTGGCGGTGCGCCTGATCGAGCTGACCGGGGTGGCCTCGGTGCCGGGCAGCAGCTTCTACGCCGACCCGGCCCTGGGTCGCAACCAGTTGCGCTTCTGCTTCTGCAAGCGCGACGAGACCCTGGCCCGGGCCGCCGAGGGCCTGGCCAAACTCGCCTAGACCAGCCGTGAGCAGGGTTGCACGGGATGCCCGTCATTGATTACATGACAGGCTCTCTACGCGGAGCCTGCCATGTAGTCAATGACCGCCAATGTTTTTATTTTCGCTTAATTACGGACGTAACGGGCGAAGGGCCTGCTGGCGCGCCGCGCTCTGGCGGCTGGACCTCTCGCGTCACGCCCGAGGCGCCGAGTCCGCCCGGCCACCCGGATAAAAACCCGCCCCCTCGCACCGCCCGTCGCCGCCCCAAGAAAAGCGGCCCGGGTCGCGTGACCCGGGCCGCCGGTTAGCTCCGGTTCCTCGATGCTTCCGTCCGTTCCCGGCGAGCTACCTGATCACCAGGCAACTGCACGGCGCGCGGCGGCTGACCCGCTCGGCCACCGAGCCCAGCACCACCAGACCCATGCCCGAGAGACCCTGGCAGCCCATGACCACCAGGTCGGCGTCGCTGGCCGCCAGGTGGGCCAGGATTTCCTCGCTGGGATAACCCCGGCGCAGGGCCGGTTTCCAGGCCAGGCCCTCCAGGCGGGGGGCGTAGCGCTCGTGCAGGTATTCGTCCAGTTTGCGGGCCACCTCGGCGTCGCTCTTGCCGCGCGCTTCCAGGGGCGATTCGCCCGGCAGCAGGGGCAGTCCCGGGGAGATCACGTGCAACAGGGTGAGGCGGGCCTGGTCCAGGCGGGCCTGGGCCGCGGCCACGTCCAGGGCCTTCTCGGCATGCACCGAGAAGTCGCAACAGTGCACGATATGGCGGAACACCTGGTTCAGGCCTTGACCATGGACAGGATCAGCTCCTGCTGGGCGGCGATGTACTGACCCAGGTTCATGCCCCGCTGCTTGAAGTGCCAGGACTTCAGGGCCCACTGGTGGCCCAGCATGACGATGTTGTAGGCGGTGAGATCGGGATCGGTGAAGTGGAAGGCCCCGGCCTGGCGGCCTTGGTCCAGGATGCCCTGGAACAGGGCCACGGTCTCCATCTCCAGGGCCATGATCCGCTTGCGGCCGGCCTCGTCCAGGGTGCGGCTGGAGCGGTAGAGCAACAGGACCTTGGCCTTCTCCTCGTCCACGACCTTGTAATAGGTCTCGACGGCCTTGAGCAGGCGCTTGGGGTGGGAGTTGCCGCTGACCAACTCCGGCTGGACCAGGGCGGCGAAGCGCCCCTGCAGGTCCTCCAGGATCAGCAGCATGAAATCGGCCGGCTTCTTGACGAACTGATAGGTGACCGGCACCGACAGGCCGGCCAGGGCGGCGATCTCCTCCACCGTGGCCTGCCGTCCCTTGCGTTCCAGGATCTCGCCGGCGGCCTTGACCAGGCGAGACCGCATTTGACTCAAATCCATCGCGTCGTTGTTGTTCATGCCATCCTCCCTCATCCGCGTGGAGCTTCAGTTAACGGGGGGCGCTCATGATCCTCCTCACAGGTCGCCGGTCGACCCCCCCGACCGGCGGGCCTTGAACTGCTGCATGGCTTGACGCAGGTCCTGGGCGGCGCGGGCCATGGTGTCGCTGGCCCCGGTGGCCTCGTCCACCAGGGAGGCGTTCTGCTGCACCGCCTGATCCATCTGGGTCACGGCCCGGTTGATCTCCTCGATGCCGCTGGCCTGCTCCTGGCTGGCCGCGGTGATCTCGGCCACGGTGTCGGCCACGTTCTGCACGTTGGCGATGATGTCCTTGAGCAGCTCGCCGCTCTCGGCCACCAACTCGCTGCCCTGCTCCACCTTGGCCACGCTGTCGGTGATCAGGGCCTGGATCTCCTTGGCCGCCGCCGCGCTGCGCCCGGCCAGGTTGCGCACCTCGCCGGCCACCACCGCGAAACCCCGCCCGGCCTCGCCGGCCCGGGCCGCCTCCACGGCGGCGTTCAAGGCCAGCAGGTTGGTCTGGAAGGCGATCTCGTTGACCACGTTGATGATGTCGCTGATCTTCTTGCTGGACTCGGTGACCGCGGCCATGGCCCCCACCGTGCGCTGGACCACCTCGCCGCCCTGCACCGCCATGGTGCTGGTTCGCCGGGCCATTTCGTTGGCCTGCTTGGCGTTGTTGGCGTTCTGCTTGACGCTGCTGGTCATCTCCTCCACCGCGCTGGCGGTCTCCTCGATGGCGCTGGCCTGCTGCTGGGTGCGCTCGGAGAGGTCCTGGTTGCCCTGGCTGATGTGCTCGGCCGAGCCGGCCACCTTCAGGGCGGCGGCGGAAACCTGGTTGACGGTGGCGGAGAGATTCTGGTTCATCTGCTCCACGTCGCGGGCCACCTGGCCGATCTCATCCCCGCGCTGCAACAGATCCCGCTCCAGGGTCATGGTGAAGTCGCCCTCGGCCGCCCGGCGCACCGCCACCGCGGTCTTGGAGATGGGCCGGCTGAGCCCCCGGGCCGCGGCCAGGGCCAACAGCCCGGCAATGGCCAGGAGCACCAGGGCCACCGCCCCGGCCAGGATCAGGTAGCCGCGCAACTGGGCGTTGGCCCGCTCCAGGGAGTAGACCACCTCGAAGGCGCCGTGGATCTCGCCCTCCTTCCAGTCCTCCATCTTGACCCCGGTGGGGTCCAGGCCCTTGTCGTTGCCCCACAACTGCTGGGAGGTGGCGGGATCGCCGTGGCAGATCAGACAGGTCTTGGACAGACGCACCGCCCGGAAGTAACGCACCGCGTTGGAGGCCCGGTCGATCACGAAATACTCGGTGGCCTGACGTTCGGTCAGATACCTCAGCGCCTTCTCCTCCACCGGATCGGGCTGGTTGGCGGGATTGCGGGGTTGGAACTTGGGCACCTTGAAGGTGTAGCCCGCCTCCTTGGCCTTGCGCCGGGCGACTTCCCAGGCCACCACCACCGGCACCACGGCGAAGAGCTTCTCGCGCTCGCCCCTTTCCACGAACCCGCGCAGCATCTGGACGCTGAAGATGTCGTGCGCCCACATGCTCTCCACCTGGTCGCGGGCGCTTTCCACGTTGAGGGTGACCACCCGGGCGGTGTCCACGAAGGCCTCCACGGTCTGGTCCCGCTGCTGCCAGGCATAGAGGCCCAGGATCAGGACCAGCAAGGCCAGGGTGAAGGCCAGCATCGTGGTCATCAGCTTCTTTTGAATGGTCCAGGACGCCATGGTCTACTCCGCCATCCCGTAAGGGGATGCATTTCCGGCAAGCATAGCCTATCGACCCGGGGGCACTTGTCATTATAAACAAATTTCCCCAAGGGATGGAACAGCAACCATCTGGCGCGCAATGGCCATTGCGTCAGGCCCAAACAGCGATCGGGCAGGCGGGGCCCCAGCTAAGCGATCTGCAAGTGGCGGGAAGGAGTGGCCAAGGACCCAGGAGAACGAAGCAGCCATGTAAAAAGCGCCACCCCGGGCATTTCCCAGGGTGGCACGGGACTGCACTCAGTGACCGCGATCGGTTATTCCGCCGGTGGCGGCCAGTGTATGATCATGTCGAAATCAGCCTCACCCGAACGCGAGGTGGTTGCGCGATAGTACACGCGCACATGGGTGGAATCGACAGGGACGGCCCCCACTATCCGCCATTCTTCGGCCGACATGATTCTGCGGCAGACGAAGATGGTCCTGGCGGGATCATACTCCGCCACCTCCACGTCCACATATTGTTGGCTGGAGGTGAAATTGAGTAAAACGTGCAAGCGGCGGACTTCGGTGGGGGCGTTGTACTCGACCACCTGGCCGAAAACCAAGACCGAAGCTCCTTGCGCGAAATATCCACCGTCACAGAAAAACCCTACGCGATTTGTGGGCTGGGTGGTGATGTTGTTACTGGTGTCCACGAAGCGCCATTCCCCGTACGGGCTGGCGACAGGAGGATAGCTGACGTACTTACCGGCCGAGTCCGCAGGGATGATCGCGGTCCGGGTGGGGTCAACGGTCGTGGAAAGGGTGACATAATACCATGCTGGAACACTGTTGACGGTCACCTGGACAAATTCGGAATGCTTGATGACCGGAAGCGCGATCGTGGGCTGAATGACCGTGAGATTAACGTTCCCGCTGGCCGTGATATTGGTGGTTTCGCCGGAGGTGAGGTTGGTGATCGCCCCTGTGGTGATGGTGGTGTTGTCACCGGTGGTTATGTCGGCGTCGTCGCCGGTGGTTATCACCGCGTCATCGCCGGCGGTGACGTTGGTCGTGGCGCCGGCGGTGAGGTTGGTCGTGTCCCCGGTGGTGATGCTGGTGTCGTCGCCGGTGGTTATGTTGTTGCTGCCTGATGCGGTGATGTTGATGGGGCCGGTGTCGTCTGCGGTGAGCGAAACCGAAGCCCCCCAACATGGCGAAACCAGGTTTGGCATCCATATGACGGCCATCAACAAAACGCCTGCTAGCCAGGGGTGGAGTTTATTCCTTCCGAGCATATTATGACCTCCTTGACAATTCAGGGTCCTTGGGCGCCTGGTGTCATAAGCCTGCGTTGTTTCCTCTGACACCGCATGAAACTCTCCAGGCTGTAACCGGGCTCATCCCCTGCTGTGCCTCACCAATCGACGGCCGCCCCGCCGCCGCCCCGCCTTTGAACCCCACACCAAGGGAGGCGACGATGGCGGTGTTGTGGGTGGGTAAGCATCAGTTTTTATGCTGTAAAATGCCGGTTTATATGGTTACCGAAATGCGCAGGGGCGAGGATTGCTCCCCGCCCCCGGCGTAATCGGCGTACGATTTTAAGTCAGTGTTTATTACCAGGGCCAAGCTCGTGGTAGAGCCCCAGCAGGCGGTCCATCAACTGCGGGGCGGCGTAGCCCCCGGCCACCGCCGCCGCGCCGGCCGCGCCGAGGGCCGCTCCCTCCGGCCCGGCCAGGCGATCGGCCGCCGCGGCCAGGGCT
>CALERA010000501.1 GCA_937908275.1 uncultured Desulfarculaceae bacterium
GCTGGCCCTGTCCGGTCCCGGCCAGAATCCCCACACCTTCGAGCCCAGCCCCAAGCAGGCCGCCCAGTTGGCCGGAGCCAAGGTCTATTTCAGCCTGGATCTGCCCTTCGAGGAGAAGCTGCTGCCCAAGGTGGCCGCCGCCAATCCCGGCCTGAAGGTGGTGGATCTGGCCGACGGCCTGGACCTGATGCCCGCGGCGGAGCACGGGCATGAGACCGAAGGGCCCGCTCACGGCCCGACCAAGGCCGAGCCGGGGCATGGCGGGAGCCAGGCCGGGGCCGGCCACGGCCATCACCACGGACAGGGCGAGTTGGACCGCCACGTCTGGATGAGCCCCCGCCTCTGCCAGGACCTGGCCCGGACCATGGCCCGGGAGCTGAGCGCCCTGTGGCCGGACAAGGCCGCCGCGATCCAGGCCAACCTGGAGGCCCTGCTGGCCGACCTGAACGCCGTGGACCAGGAGCTGAGCGCCCAACTCAAGCCCTTCGCCGGCCGGGAGTTCATGGTGTATCATCCGGCATTCGGATACTTCGCGCGCGATTACGGCTTGAAGCAGGTGGCGGTGGAGACCGGCGGCAAGGAGCCCGGCCCCCGGCACCTGGCCCGGCTGATCAAGCAAGCCCGCCAACATGGGGTGAAGGTGATCTTCGTGCAGCCCCAGTTCCCGCAAAAGAGCGCCCAGCAGGTGGCGCGGGAGATCAACGGGGTGGTCGCGCCCCTGGACGATCTCTCGCCGGCCCCCCTGGACAACTGGCGGCGCATGGCCGAGGCCCTGCGCCAGGGCCTGGCCGGAGGCAAGTGACTTGGCCAACGCGGTGGAGATCAGCGGGCTCAGCTTCGCCTATAACGGCCAGCCGGTGCTGGAGGGCGTGGACCTGACGGTGCCGGAGCTGGCCTTCGCCGCGGTGGTGGGTCCCAACGGCGGGGGCAAGACCACCCTGCTCAAGCTGCTCCTGGGCCTTTTGACGCCCCAGGCCGGACGCCTGGCGGTGCTGGGCGGCCCGCCCCAGCAGGTGCGCGGCCTGATGGGCTACATGCCCCAGCACAGCCAGGTGGACCCCGCCTTTCCGGTGGCGGTGCAGGACGTGGTGCTGATGGGCCGCCTGGGCGCGGGCGGGCATTGGCCCTGGGCCAGCCGGGCCGAGCGCCAGGAGGTGGCGGCGGCCCTGGAGCGGGTGGGCCTGGGCGGGTTGGCCGGCCGGCCCTTCCACGACCTCTCCGGCGGCCAGCGCCAGCGGGTGCTCATCGCCCGGGCCCTGGCCGGCCGGCCCCGGCTGCTGTTGATGGACGAGCCCACCGCCAACGTGGACGCGGCGGCCGAGCGCGAGGTCTTCGAGCTGCTCCGGGAGCTGAACCAGGAGGCCACCGTGATCGTGGTCTCCCACGACATCGGCTTTGTCAGCCCCTACGTGGGGCAGGTGATCTGCGTCAACCGCCGGGTGGTCAGCCATCCCACCTGCGACGTCACCGGCGAGGTCATCGCCGGGATCTACGGCCGGGACGTGCTGATGGTGCGCCACGACCACCATCTGGGGTGCCAGCATGATTGAGTTCCTGGAGGCCCTGCCGCGCTACGGCTTCCTGCAATACGCCTTCTGGGCCGGGTTGTTGTCCAGCCTGTCCTGCGGGGTGGTGGGCGCCTACGTGGTCAGCCGGCGCATCTCCTACCTGGCCGGGGCCATCGCCCACAGCGTCCTGGCCGGCCTGGGCGCGGCCCGCTATCTCCAGGCCACCCGGGGCTGGGACTGGCTGCACCCCCTCTATGGCGCGGTGGCCGCCGCCCTGATCGCCGCCGCCCTGATCGGCCTGGTCAACCTGCGCGCCCGCCAGCGGGAGGACACCATCATCGGGGCCATCTGGGCCCTGGGCATGGCGGTGGGCATCCTGTTCATGGCCGCCACCCCGGGCTATGGCGTGGACCTGATGGGCTATCTCTTCGGCAACATCCTGATGGTCTCCCCGGCCGACCTCTGGCTGATGGGCGGCCTGGGGGTGGTGGTGACCCTGGTGGGCCTGGGCTGCTACCGCCAACTGCTGGCGGTCTGCTTCGACGCCGAGTTCGCCCGCCTGCGCGGCCTGGCCGTGGACGGCTACTACCTGCTGCTGCTGGGGCTCACCGCCCTGACCGTGGTCCTGTTGTCCACCGTGGTGGGCCTGATCATGGTCATCGCCCTGCTGACCCTGCCCGCCGCCGTGGCCGGGCATTTCTTCGGCCGCCTGTGGCAGATCATGGCCGCGGCGGTGGGGCTCAGCGCCCTGTTCACCACCAGCGGCCTGGCCCTCTCCTACGGCCCGGACCTGCCCACCGGGGCGGTGATCATCGTCCTGGCCGGGACCACCTATCTGCTGGCGGCCGGGTTGGCCTGGGTCCGCAAACGCGGGCGCGCGGCCTGAGCCGTAACTATCGCACCTACCAATAAGTAGTTTTTATTAGGGCGCAAGTGTTACGAAGCCACCGAATGGTAGCAACGTAAAGGACTAATTTCCGTTCACCATTATATCTGGCGGATAAAACCGGACTATTCGCGGCGCCCTCCTTGGCATCGCCCTTGCTTTACAAAAAGGAAAGGCCGGGCGGATATGAGACGCCCCGGACCTAACGCTATTCAGGACGGAGACCTGCCCATGTTCAATTTTTCCGCCTCCGTGGCCGCGCCCCTGCGCGAGATGGCCCGCAGTCATTGGGACCTCACCGCCAATCTTCCCGCCCCGCGCTACGGCCGTCTGCGGCGGCTGGTGGGCCTGCTCAACCAACTGTTCGGCAAGCTCCAGGCCGTGGTGCTGAAGATCGCCGGCTCGGCGGTGGAGTTGGGCCGGGTGGCCCCGGAGCTTTCCAACCTGGCCCAGAGCCTGGAGCACGGGGCCCGGGACCAGGCCCAGCGCGCCCAGGAGATCGCCCGCGCCAGCCATGACCTGGAGCGCAGCGTGGCCGCCATCGCCGAGAGCACCCAGGCGGCGGCGGCCTTCTCGGCCCAGGTGGCCCAGACCACCCAGAGCCTGCACCAGCGCTCCCAGGACATCGGCGAGATCATGGGCATCATCCGCCGGGTGGCCAACCAGACCAAGCTCTTGTCGCTCAACGCGGCGGTGGAGGCGGCCCGGGCCGGCCAGCACGGCCTGGGTTTCGCGGTGGTGGCCAGCGAGGTGCAGGCCCTGGCCGACCAGACCATGGCCGCCGCCCAGCGGGTGGAGGACATCCTTTCGTCGATCCAGAACCAGGTGGGCGAGTTGGTCACCGCGGTGGGCGGCGACGGCGCGCGCCTGGCCGGCCAGGAGGACGCCCGCAACCTGCACGCCCTGATCGAGCGCATCGCCAACGCCGGCCGCGACCAGCAGGAGCGGGTGGCCCTGGTGGCCCAGGACATCGACTCGGTGGCCGAGACCGCCAAGGAGCACCGGGCCGGGGCCGAGGGCCTGACCAAGCTGGGCGCTGTGGTGCGCGAACAGTGCGAGACCCTGCTCACCGGCCTGGGGGCCTTCCGCCTGCCGGCCCACGCCAAGGCCCGCCAGGTGGTGGAGACGGCCGCCGCCAGCCCGGAGCTGGCCAGCCTGCGCCGCGAGCGGATGGAGGCCTTCATGCGCCAGGTGGTGGAGCGCCACCCCTTCCTGGAGCTGATCTACGTCACCGACGCCCACGGCCGGCAGATCACCGACAACATCGCCTCCCGGGGGTTCATGGCCGCCTATGGCCAGAGCGGGTTCGGCCAGAACTGGGGCAACCGGCCCTGGTTCCAGGGGGCCATCTCCGGTCAGGGCACCTACATCTCCGACATCTACCGCTCGGTGGCCAGCGACAGCTTCTGCTTCACCATCTCCACCCCGCTGCTGGACGCCCAGGGCCGGCTGGCGGGCGTGGTGGGGGCCGACGTCTCCTTCGGCAACCTGCTGCAGATCTAGTCGCGGCCTAATTCCCGCCCCGCGCCCCGGCCGCGGGCTGGGCCGGCGGGCTAATTTTTTGGCGTTAGCCACGGTCCAGCCGCCCGCGCCGGCCCGCTCCGGCCCCGGGCCGGCCAGGCGGACCATTGCCCGCCGGCCGGGGCGAAAAGACCCAACTCAACCCAATCCCCGGCGAAATTCCCCACCTGGCGATCCGGATTTTTCCCCCGCCCCCGGATTGGCCCGCGCCAAGGGCCGCCGCATAAAAGGCGCTTGCAAATCGTCTGGAGTTTCACGACAATAAGCAAGTGTCGGAATTATGACGGCGGCGGTGGTCCGTCGCAGCCTTTCTGGAGCCGGCCAAGATGTCCAATCACAACCAAGGCATTTCCATCCTGATCGCCGAGCGCCGCGCCGGAATGGCCCAGCACATGCGGGAGGCCCTGGCCGCCCGGGGATACCAGGTGAGCTGGTGCAACGACGCCGAGGCCTGCCTGGCCCATGCGGATCAGCAATTTTTCGACATCATACTTTTGGCCGAGCGCCTGGCCGGGGCCTCCACCGCCCGGGTGGTGGCCGCCCTCAGCGAGCAACTGCCGGAGACGGTGGTGATCATGACCTCGCCGGAGCCCACGGTGCCGGCGGCGGTGGAGGCCCTGCGCCTGGGGGCCTTTGATTTCGTGCCCGACCCCCAGGACGATGAGAGCCTGCTGGCGGCGGTGGACCAGGCCCTGGAGTTCCGCCGCCTGCGGCGCATCAACGGCGAGCGCCGTCAGGAGATCAACCGCAAGTACGACGTGGACAACATCGTGGGCCAGTCCCGGCCCATGCAGGAGGTCTTCCGCCTGATCCACAAGGTGGCGGCCACCGACGCCACGGTGCTGGTGCTGGGCGAGAGCGGCACCGGCAAGGAGTTGGTGGCCCGGGCCATCCACGCCCAGTCCGGCCGGGCCAACCGGCCCCTGGTGCCGGTGAACTGCGGGGCCATCCCATCGGAATTGCTGGAAAGCGAGCTGTTCGGCCACGAGAAGGGGGCCTTCACCGGGGCCATCAAGACCCGGCTGGGCCGCTTCGAGATGGCCGAGGGCGGCACGGTGTTCCTGGACGAGGTGGGCGACATGTCGCCCATGCTCCAGGTCAAGCTGTTGCGGGTGTTGCAGGACCACCAGTTCGAGCGGGTGGGCGGGGCCAAGACCATCAACGCCGACATCCGGGTCATCGCCGCCACCCACCGCGACCTGAGCCGCCGGGTGGAGGAGGGCCAGTTCCGCGAGGACCTCTTCTATCGCCTCAACGTGGTGCCGATCAAGGTGCCGCCCCTGCGCGAGCGCCGCTCGGACGTTCCGCTCCTGGCCGATTATTTCCTGGAGCGCCTGGGCCAGCTCAAGGGCCTGGGGATCAAACGCCTGCACCCCGAGGCCCTGGAGGGCCTGCTGCGCCACCACTGGCCCGGCAATGTGCGCGAGCTGGAGAACCTCCTGGAACGCCTGGTGATCCTGGCCGACGACGATCTGATCCTGCCCCAGGACCTGCCGGCCAAATTCGCTGGCTTGCCCCCCCAGGCCGCACCCGCCGCGGCGGCGGGCGCGGAGCAAGGCCTGGCCCTTTCCCTGCCCGAGGAGGGCCTGGACTTCAACACCGCGGTGGACGAATTCGAGCGCCGCCTGATCCTCCAGGCCCTGGAGCGCACCGGCTGGGTCAAGAACCAGGCCGCCGCCATGCTCAGGCTCAACCGCACCACCCTGGTGGAAAAGATCAAGAAAAAGAACCTGGCCCCTCCCGGCCGGGTGGCCACGGACTAGTCCCGCCGGGTTTTTGACGCCATCCGGAGCGCGCCGTCAGCGGCAAGGTGGGATGAATCAACCCTGATAATAGCCAGTTACATATCTGCTCCCCACCGGTGGGAATGGCACCCTTCTTGCTGTGATGCCACTGGGGCACTTCCGCCCCCCCGAGGTCCACGGAAAGGGAGACCGTGCCCCCCAGCCCGCGCGCGATAGCCCGGCCCGCCGCCTGGCTCCTCCTGGGCCTGCTGGTCCTGGCGGCCTCGCCGTCCCTGGCCGGACTGGTCACGGGGGTGGACCTGATCCCTTCCGGCCGGACCACCCGCCTGATCCTGAGCGCGGATTCGCCGATCTCCTACCAGGTCGAGCTCTCCGATCCCCAGACCGTGATCCTGCGCCTGACCGGCATCGACGCCCTGCGGGGCCTGCCGGCCACCGCCGCCGATCCCCTGATCCGCTCCCTGCAGGTGCGGCCCTACGCGGCCGGCACCGAATTGGTGGTGCGCACCCGCACCCCGGGCATCACGGTGCTGCCCTTTTACGATGCCGCCAGCCGCCGGCTGACCCTGGAGCTGGGCGGGCCGGGGGCGGTGGAGGTGAAGGCCGACGCCAGCGGGGCCGGGGCGGTGAGCGCCGCCGCGCCCACGCCGGCCGACCAGGCCCGGGCCCCCATGCCGGCCACGGCCGCCCCCCCGCCAGCGGCCAAGGTTCCGACCACCAG
>CALERA010000502.1 GCA_937908275.1 uncultured Desulfarculaceae bacterium
CCCTGGTGGTGGCCGGCATGCCCTTCAACCTGTTGATCGGCGCGGCGCCCAACGCCATGGCCTACGAGTCCAAGCAGTTCACCACCGGAGAGTTCTTCCTCTGGGGCTGGCCGGCCAACGTCATCCTGATGGTGGTGCTGACCATCGCCATCCTGGTGATCTGGCCGCTGTTCGGCATGCCGGTGCGGATCGGCTAGGCCTGGCGGGGAGCTGGCATGGGAGCGCGGTTTGATGCTAACCTCGAGGCCGGAGCGGGCGAATGCGGCTCAAGTCGCGCTGTCCGGTCTGCGGCCGCCGGGGCTGGCGTCTGGCCCTGGAGGCCGGAACCGGCCTGTGCGCGACCTGCGCCCAGGAGTTCCGGCGCCAGGCCCGCGCCCCCAGCCAGGCGGTGATGGCCGCGCTGAACCGGCTGCACGCCGGCGACTGCTCCGAGGAGCAGCGCTCCGCCCTGACGGCGGAGATCAGGACCCAGGGACAGAAACTGTTGGAGTTGATCAAAACCTATCGTCTGGAGCCGGGGGAGGCCCTGCCGCAGGTGATGCGCCAGCGCGTTCAGCCGGAGGAAAACGGCCCCCCCGGGTCGGCACAGGGAGATGAATAGATGACCAAGGGTCAGGTCGAGAAAAAGGTCCGGGACCTCTTGATCCCCCTCACCAATTATCCGCACATGCCCTATTGGGCCAGCCTGAAGGAGGCCATGGTGCAGCTCACCCTGGCCCAGCAGGCCCTGGCCCCGGGCGAGCGCCGGCGCACGGTGCTGGTCTTTGACGAGGCCTACAAACTCCAGGGCATCCTCAACCAGAAGGACATCCTGCGGGGCATCGAGCCCAGCTTCGCCCGCTCTCCGCAGACCACCACTCCCCTGGCTTGGGAGGATCTGCTGGCCACCGGGGCCCAGGAGCAGGCCAAGAAGGCCATCAAGGAGTTCATGTCCCCGGTGGGCCACGTGGCCCAGGCCGACGACAGCCTGATCAAGGTCAGCCACATCATGCTGGCCGACAACCTGGATCTGCTGCCGGTGATGGAGGGCGGCAAGGTCCTGGGGGTGGTGCGGCTGGATGACATCTTCCACGAGATCAGCCTGACCATCCTGGCCGTCTAGACAATTCCGGCGCGGGCGGGCCGGCGATGGTCCGCCCGCGCCCGGCGCGGAAACCATGGCGCTCAACTGGCTGGGCAAATTGGGCCTTGGCGGCGGCAAGCGGAAGGGCGGCGACGGTCCGGCGGGCGCTGAGGGCGCCACCGACCTGAGCAGCACCGTGCCCGGCTTGCCCCTGGCCGAGCGCTATCAGCAGTTCATCGGCCTGCTCAAGGCCAACAACCGCGCCCTGGAGGCCATGGCCGACCTCCAGGCCAAGCTGCGCGGCGAGGGTGACCTCTCCCTGGAATACGTGCAGGAGCGGGTGCGGGGCCTGAACCAGGACGTGGGCCAGATCGTCACCCACCTGAGCGCCATGTCCCCGGCCGCGGCCGAGGGCCTGCCCGAGGTCTGGCAGGAGCTGAGCGCCCGCATCGACCAGACCCTCTCCCGCCGCCGGGCCATCCCCGAGGCCGAGCTGGTGATCCCCTTCTCTCGCCTGGGCATGGACCAGGAGGACCTGGTGGGGGGCAAGGCCGCCCACCTGGGCGAGATGGCCAGCCACCTGCAACTGCCGGTGCCGGCCGGTTTCGCGGTCACCACCTACGCCTTCAAGCAGTTCATGGACCACAACGATCTCTGGGGGATCATCCAGGAGATCCTGCTGCGCTGCAAACTGGACCAGCAGAGCGAGGTGGTGCTCTCCTGCGGCCAGGTGGCCGACCTGATCAGCGAGGGCGAGCTGCCTCCGGACCTGGAGCGGGCCTTGCTGGAGGCCTACGACCAGGTGGTGGCCACCCAGCCCGAGCGCGGGGTGGCGGTGCGCTCCAGCGCCCTGATGGAGGACACCAGCGCCGGGTTCGCCGGCCAGTTCGAGACCCTGCTCAACGTGCGCCGCGAGGGCCTGGGCCAGGCCTACAAGCGCATCCTGGCCAGCCAGTTCAGCCCCCAGGTGGTGGCCTACCGCCACCAGCGCGGCCTGGGGCTGGAGGACATGGCCATGGGCGTGGCGGTGATGCAGATGGTGCCGGCCCTGGTCTCGGGCGTGCTCTATTCCTGCAATCCCAACGACCCCGAGCAGGACGCGATGATGGTCAGCGCGGTCTGGGGCCTGGGGGCGCGGGCGGTGGGCGGCCAGATGCCCTCCAGCTTGATGCTGATCAGCAAGTCCGCGCCCATGCGCCTGATCAACCAGGAGATCGTGCCCCAGGCCACCATGACCGTGGCCACCCCGGAAGGCGGCCTGATCGAGGCCCCTCTGCCCGAGGGCAAGGATGACGAGGCCCTGCTGGACCAAGCGCAGATGGAGCAGCTCTGGGACATCGGCCGGCGGCTGGAGGAGTATTACGGCCGGCCGGTGGACGTGGAGTGGGCGGTGGGGCCGGACGGCGGCCTGCAACTGTTGCAGGCCCGCTCCCTGCGCATCATCGCCAAGAACATCGTGCCCTCGGACTATGAACGCATCGTGGCCGGCCACCAGGTCCTGATCCAGGACGGCATCACCGCCTCGCCCGGAGTGGCGGTGGGGCGGGTGGTCAAGGTCCACACCCAGGCCGACCTGGAGCGGGTGGAGGAGGGCGCGGTGCTGGTGGCCCAATCCAGCCTGCCGGAATACGCCCTGGTCCTGGACCGCGCCCGGGCCCTGGTCTGCGAGGTGGGCGGACCGGCCAGCCACCTGGCCTCGGTGGCCCGCGAGCGCCGGGTGCCGGCGGTCTTTGGCGCGTCCGAGGCCCGCCAGACCCTGGAAGAAGGCCAGTTGGTGACCGTGGACGCCGACCGGGGACGGGTCTATGCCGGCGAGATCCGCGCCCTGGTGATCCTGCAGGCCAAGCGCTTCCTGGCCCTGGTGGAGACCCAGGCCTACCGGGTGCTGGAGCGGGCCCTGGAGCGCATCACCCCCCTGAACCTCACCGATCCCCGGCGGCCGGAATTCAGCCCCGCCCACTGCCGCACCCTGCACGACATCACCCGCTACAGCCACGAGATGGCCATGCAGGAGATGTTCCGCTATGGCGACAGCGCCGGCGAGGTCTGCCATCTGGAGCGCCAGCCGGCGGAATGCGATCTTTCCGGGGCCGCGCGCCGGCTCAAGGCCGACTTCCCCCTGACCCTGTACCTGATCGATCTGGGCGGCGGGGTCAATCCCCGGGCGGCGCGGGAGCCGGAAGTGATGGAGGCGGACGTGGAGAGCCGCCCCTTCCTGGGGCTGTTGCAGGGCATCCATTCCGTGGAGTGGCGCGGACCGGGCGCGGTGGAGGCCAGCACCCTGGACCAGAGCCTGGAGGACCACCACGACCCGGAGATCCGCCGGCGGATCTACCGCCACAACTACGTGCTGATCAGCCGCGACTACATGAACCTATCCTCGCGGCTGGGCTTCCATTTCTCCACCGTGGACGCCTTCTGCTCGCCCAACCAGGAGGACAACTACGTGCGCTTCACCTTCCTGGGCGGCGGGGCCGATCCCCCGCGCCGGGCGCGGCGGGCGCGCTTCATCGGCACGGTGCTGGAGCGCTCGGGCTTCTGGGTGGAGGTGCAGAAGGAGAACGTCTTCGCCCGCATGGAGAAGC
>CALERA010000503.1 GCA_937908275.1 uncultured Desulfarculaceae bacterium
GAGATGTAGCCGTGACTGGAGTTCAGACGTGTGCTCTTCCGATCTGGAGTTCGAGGCGGCCCTGCAGGGTTCCATCATCGTCAACGCCATGGTGGCCGACAAGCAGCAGATCGGCTACCTGGGCGACATGCCGGCCGTGGTTTCCACCACCAAGACCGCCGTGGCCCCCATCAAGCTGGTGGCCAGCCTGGGCCTCTCCGCTGGCCAGCGCTGCAACGTGGTCATGGTGCGGGCCGACGCCCCCAACTTCAAGACCCCCGAGGAGGCCGTGCAGTGGCTGGACGGCAAGACCCTGGCCACCCCCAAGGGTAGCTGCGCCGACCGCTTCCTGCGCACCGTCATCGCCAAGACCGGCATCAAGCCCAAGGAGGTCCTGAACCAGTCCCTGGAGGTCATCGCCACCAACTTCCGGGTCAAGAAGATCGACGGCGCCGTGCTCTGGGAGCCCACCGTCAGCCGCATTGGCGACCTGGTGGGCGAGGGCGTGGCCAAGATCGTGGCCACCGGCTACACCTACCAGACCCCGGACGCCGGCTTCGTGGCCATGCGCGCCGACTTCGTGGAGAAGAACCCCGAGATCGCCAAGGCCTGGCTCAAGGCCGAGCTCGAGGCCCAGCAGTTCATCCTGGACCCCAAGAACTGGAAGCAGGTGGCTGAGATCGTCACCGGCCAGACCACCGGCATCTCCCCGGCCATGGCCTGGTACTCCATCTTCGGCCAGGTGCCCGGCGACTGCGGCGGCGCGCCCGAGCGCGACACCAAGCCCTTCATCTTCACCCCGGCGGTGCACGACCTGCTGGTGGGCACCTACGTCTTCCTGAACCAGGCCAAGGTCATCGACATCGACAAGGCCCCGGCCGGCGCCATCGACGACGCCCTGGCCCGCCAGGTGATCCAGGAGGCCAAGGCTCCCACGCCCCTGGGCGTGGTGATCCCCCAGGACGCCTCCCAGGCCCCCAAATAGCCTAGGCGCTTGATCCCGCCGACGGGTGGGCGCGGGAGCGCCCCGGCTTCCCGCCCACCCGCTTGCCGGAGGAGAACATGGCAACCAGCATAACCCCCCGCCCCGCCCCGGCCCTTCCGCCGGCCCTGGCCGATCTGAGCTTTGGGGCGCGGGCCTGGTACCGTCTGCGGCACCAGTTCACCAATCCCGAGTCCCTCAAGTCCCTGCTCCTGGGCATCGGTGGCGTGGTGCTGCTCATCCTGGCCTGGTGGTTGGCCACCGAGTTGCTCAAGCTGCCCCGCTTCGAGAAGCTGCCCGGACCGGTGGCGGTGTGGAGCGAATTCGTCTCCCGCAACCCCCCCTTCGGGACCTCGGTCTTCACGCCCGAGTACTACATGCACATCCTCTGGAGCACCCTGCGCATCCTGGTGGCCTTTGGCATCGCCACGGTGCTGGGGGTGCCCCTGGGCCTGTTCATGGGCTGGAACAAGGCCTGGAAGGACTACACCTTCCCCATCCTGGAGCTGCTGCGGCCCATCCCGGTCCTGGCCTGGGTGCCCCTGGCCATCCTGATGTGGTCCGGCCGCGAGGAGCCCATCATCTTCCTGGCCTTCCTGGCCTCGTTCTTCGCCACCGTGCTCAACACCCTGTTGGGGGTGGAGTCCATCGACGAGGTCTATTTCCGGGCCGCCCGCTGCCTGGGGGCCAAGCCGCGCCACATCTTCTTCAAGGTGGTGGTGCCCGGCGCGTTGCCCTTCATCTTCACCGGCCTGCAGATCGGCATGGGCGTGGCCTGGTTCTCCCTGGTGGCGGCCGAGATGCTCTCCGGCGAGTACGGCCTGGGCTACCTGATCTGGGATTCCTACGTGCTCAGCCAGTACTCGGTCATCGTCATCGCCATGGTCACCCTGGGCCTGGTGGGCTATCTGTGCAGCGCCGCGATCCGCCTGGTGGGCAGGCAGTTGATGCGCTGGAGCACGCGAGGTGAGGCATGAGCGAGCTTAAAGGTCAGATATCCATTCGCAACGTCTGCAAGGTCTACGACCCCGAGGGCGTCAACGTCTGCGCCGTGGACAACTGCTCCCTGGAGATCGCCGCGGGCGAGTTCTGCATGGTGGTGGGTCCCTCCGGTTGCGGCAAGACCACCCTGCTCAACGCCATCGCCGGCTTCCACGGCATCAGCACCGGCGAGATTCACCTGGACGGTCAACTGCTCTGCTCGGCCGACTACACCACGCCGCCGGCCGCCGACCGGGTGGTGGTCTTCCAGAACGGGGCGCTCTTCCCCTGGTACACGGTGCTGGAGAACGTCACCTTCGGTCCGGTGGTCCAGGGGGTGATGACCGCCCGCCAGGCCAAGCGGGCCGCCAACGACCTGCTGGGCGAGCTGGGCCTGCGCGACATCGCCCAGAGCTACCCCGGAGAGCTGTCCTCGGGCATGAAGCGCCGGGTGGAGATCGCCCGCGCCCTGATGAACGACCCCAAGGTCCTGCTGTTGGACGAGCCCTTCCGGGCCATGGACGCCCTGACCAAGGGCGTGGTGCACGAGTTCCTGCTCCAGGTCTACGACCGCATGAAGAAGACCATCTTCTTCATCACTCACGACTTGGAGGAGGCCATGTTCCTGGGCAGCAAGGTGGTGATCATGACCACCCGTCCCTGCCGGGTCAAGCACGTCATCGAGGTCGACCTGCCCCGGCCGCGCGACTTCCAGACGCGCTCCTCCAGCCGCTACCTCCAGTTGAAGAACCAGGTGGTCAAGGCGGTGCACGAAGAAGCCAAGAAGGCCTTCGAGGCCGGCGAACGCGAACTGGCCTAGAAAGGAGGCGTGTGGTGAGCACCGGAGCCAACGCGGCCCTGAACAAGCTGCGCAAGAAAATCTTCAACCGCACCGTGCTGCGCGGAACCGTCTCGGTCTGTCTCTGCCTGGCCCTCTGGGAGCTGGGCCGCGCCTTCAAGCTGCCGCTGCTGGAGGCCATGCCCGCGCCCAGCGAAATCTTCGGCGTGATCTGGAAACTGGTGGTGGATCCCAAGTTCTGGGCCAACTGGGGCGCCAGCTATCAGCGGGTCCTGGTGGGCTTCCTGGCCGCCCAGGTGGTGGGCATTCCCCTGGGCCTGGCCATGGCCACCAGCAAGGCCTTCTACGACATCTCCTTCTCGGCCTTCGAGATCGTGCGCCCCATTCCCCCCCTGGCCTGGGTGCCGATCTCCATCATCTTCTGGCCCACCACGGAATCCAGCATCGCCTTCGTCATCTTCCTGGGGGCCTTCTTCACCGTGGTCATCAACGTGCTGGGCGGGGCGCGCAACATCGACGCGCGCTTCACCCGGGCCGCCATCTCCCTGGGCTCCCGTCCCAGCGACGTCTTCTTCAAGATCGTCCTGCCCGCCACCCTGCCCAGCATCTTCACCGGCATGGCCGTGGGCATGGGCATCACCTGGGAGGTGGTGGTGGCGGCGGAGATGATCGCCGGCAAGTCGGGCCTGGGCTACCTCACCTGGTCCTCCTACGTGGGCGGCAACTACCCCCAAATCGTGGTCGGCATGATGAGCATCGGCATCGCCGGCTATTTGTCCAGCTACGCCATCCGGCTCCTGGGTCGGGTGTGCATGCCCTGGCTGCGCATTTTCTAAGGAGAAGCTCATGGCCGAAGCAACCAACGCCCCCCGGCGGGCCGAAGTCACGGTGGAAGGCCTGACCAAACGTTACGGCTACCACCCGTTCTGGCACGAAGTGCTGGCCGACTGCTCCTTCACCCTGCGCGACGGCGAGCTGACCGTGCTCATCGGGCCTTCCGGCTGCGGCAAGAGCACCCTGATCAACCTCCTGGCCGGCTACGACAAGCCCGACCAGGGACGCATCCTGCTCAACGGCGCCCCGGTGGCCGGCCCCGGCTCCGACCGCCTGGTGGTCTTCCAGGAGACGGCCCTGTTTCCCTGGATGACCACCTACGGCAACGTGGCCTATGGCCCCCGGGTGGCGCGCAACGTGCCCAAGGAGCGAGTGGACGAGCGGGTCCAGGCCCTGCTGGAAAAGGTCGGCCTGCAGGACTTCAAGGCCAAGTACCCCTCCCAGCTCTCCGGCGGCATGCAGCGCCGGGGAGAGCTGGCCCGCATGATGATCAACGACCCGGCGGTGACCATCCTGGACGAGCCCTTCCGGGGCCTGGACGCCATGACCCGGGAGCTGATGCAGGAATACTTCGTCACCATCCTGGAGGAGCGCAGCCAGACGGTGCTGTTCGTCACCTCCGAGATCGACGAGGCCATCTTCCTGGCCGACCGCCTGCTGATCATGAGCAACCGGCCCGGCGCCATCCTCAAGGAGATGGAGATCAAGCTGCCCCGGCCGCGCAACAAGGACATGCTGCAAACCGAGGAATACCTGGGCTACAAGCGCGAGGCCCTGGAGGTGCTGCACGCCGAGGCCATCAAGGCCTTTGCCGGCGGCAGCAAATCGGCCCAGGACTTTTTGGAGGCCTTCCACAAGGAACACGTGGAGCAGGCCTAGGCCCCCGACAAACCAGCGCCGGGCGGCGGATCGCGCCAAAACGTCCACGCCCCCTCAGCGCCTCATTAAGGAGAAAAGGCATCATGGATCAGGTCAAGCGCAAGAAGGTCACCATTCCGTATCTGATGGACAAGAAGAAGCGCGGCGAGCAAATCACTCAGCTGGCGGTCTATGACTACGCCAACGCCCGGGTGGCCGACCGTCTGGGCATGGACATCCTGTGCGTCTCCGACACCGGCGGCATGGTGCTCTTCGGCCATCCCAACACCACCTCGGTCACCTTCGAGGAGGTGCTGCTGATGGCCCAGGCCGTGGATCGCGGCTCCCAATACGGCCTGCGCATGGTGGATATGCCCTACATGAGCTTCCATCTCTCGCCCCAGCAGGCGGTGGAGAGCGCGGCCACCTTCGTGCACAAGGCCAACGCCGAGGTCATGAAGTGCGAGGGCAACCAGCACCACGCCAAGAACATCGAGGCCATCGTCAAGGCCGGCATCCCGGTGCAGGGCCACATCGGCATCACCCCCATGCGCATGCCCCAGTTGGGCGGGTTCGCCGCCCAGGGCAAGACCGCCGACCGGGCCAAGGAGCTGGTGGACGACGCCTGGGCCATGGTGGACGCCGGCTGCTTCTCCATCATGTGCGAGGTCACCACCAGCGAGGTCTGCCAGTACCTGACCGAGGTCCTGCCGGTGCCGGTGATCAGCCTGGGCGCGGGCAACCAGGCCGACGGCGTGCACATCATCGGCTCCGACCTGTTCCACCTCTACGAGCCCCATGTCCCCCGCCACTCCAAGATCTACGAGGACCTGATCCCGATCATGGAGCGGGTGTACACCGAGTACATGCAGGATGTACGTCAGCGCGTCTACCCCGGCCCGGAGCACACCATCTTCATGAAGCCAGAGGAGTTGGCCCTCTTCAAGCAGATGGTGGACTGGAAAAAGTAAGCCCTCCCTCAGCGGCCGGGCCGCCGGCTCCCCTCCTCCTCCTTGCGGGCGGCGCCTGACCAAAAGGGCCGGGGGCGCGATAAGCGCCCCCGGCCGTCTTTTCGGCGATTGTCAAAAGGCTTCAGCCCTCGGGCACCACGATGCCGTGCTGGATGGCGTAGTGGATCACCTCCACTAGGTCCTTCAGGTTGAGCTTCTGCATGGCCTGGGCCCGGTACTTCTCCACCGTGCGCGGGCTCAGGCAGAGCACCTCGGCCACCTCGCGGTTGCTCTTGCCCTTGGCCACCAGGCGGAAGACCTGCTGCTCGCGCTCGGTCAGACGATCGAAGCCGCCGGCGTCCTCGCCGGAGAGGGGTTGGCGCAGGTAGGAGCCGATCACCTCGGCCCGCACCTTGGAGCTCAGGTAATACTCGCCCTGGTGTACGGTGCGAATGGCGTCCAACAGGTCGGCGGTGGGCGAGGTCTTGAGCACGTAGGCCAGGGCCCCGGAGTGCAGGACCTGCTGCACGAAGGCCTGTTTGTTGTGCACCGAGAGCACCGCGATCTGGGTCTGGGGCAGGGCGGCGCGCAACAGGGGCACCAGGTCCAGGCCGGTCAGCCCGGGCAGGGAGATGTCCAGCACCAGCACGTCGGGCTTCAGCTCCTGGGCCTTGGGCAGCACCTCGCGGCCGTCCTGGGCCTCGCCCACCACCTCCATGTCCGGCTGGGCGTTCAACAGCCGCCAGGCGCCCTCGCGCACGATGGCGTGGTCGTCGGCGATCATCACCCGGATTTTTTCGCTCATCTCGGCACCCGTTTCAGGCATCGGTTTCGGGGTTGGCCATCAGGGGCAGGTGGGCCACGATGCTGCACCCCTGCCCGGGCGCGGAAATCACTTCCAGGTTGCCGCCCACCGAGGCGGCCCGCTCGCGCATGCCCATCAGGCCGATGCCGCCGTTCTTGGGCGCGGGATGGCCGGCGGCGTCCTTGACCGCGAAGCCGCCGCCGTCGTCGTGCACCAGCAGGCGCAGCCAGCCCTCGCGCACCCGCAGGCTGACCTCGATCTGGCTGGCCTTGGTGTGGCGGGTGATGTTGGTCAGGGCTTCCTGGATGATGCGGAAGCAGACCAGCTCCATGCGCGGGCTCAGGCGGCTGGGGCAGTCGCGTTGGTGGAAGGTGATGCTCAGCTCCGGCAGGCGGCGGTTCACCTCGTTGAGATAGCACTGGGCGGCCACCACCAGGCCCAGGTGCTCCAGGGTGGCCGGCCAGAGGAAGGAGGCGATGCGGTGGATGGCCTCGCCCATCTCCTCGGCCTGGCTGGCCAGCATGGTGCAAAGCTCCGAGGCCTGCTCGGGCGCGCTGGGCAGCAGGCCGGCCATGGACTGCAGGCCGAACTGGAAGCTGGTGATCATCTGGCCCAGCTCGTCGTGCAGGTCGTGGCCGATGCGCTTGCGCTCCTCCTCGCTGCCGTCGATCAGGCGGCGCGAGAGGTAGCGGATGTCCTGCTCGGCCCGGCGACGCTCGGCCACCTCGCGCTGGATGTCGCTGCGCGAGCGGCGCAGGGCCTCCATGGCGTTGTTCAGGGCCCGGCCCACCCGCCCGATTTCGTCCTGACTGATGATGGGGATGGACTGGTCCAGTTGGTCGGCCCGCAGGCGGTCCACCCCGGCCAGCAACAGGTTGAGTTGGCGCAGGATGTAGCGGGCCAGGGCCCAGGCCAGCACCGCCCCGGCCACGATGGCCACCAGCATGTAGAGGAAGCCGCTCAGGGAGACATGGTTCAGGTAGGAGTCGGTGGGGGTGGTGTCCAGGCCCAGGAGCACCCAGCCGATGGTGCGCTCCCCGGCCTGGATCGGCGCGCTGGCGTGGATGGTGTGGCGGTCGGTGTGCCAGACCACCGGGTCGGCCGAGCCCTGCAGGGCCTTGACGCTCAGGGGGTCGTCCAGGTACTTTCCCACCAGGCGGGGGTCGCTGTGGGCCAGGACCAGGCCCTGGGGGTCGGAGATCAGGGCGTAGCGCAGGGGGGTGTCCTGGCGGCTGGTCTGGAGCACCTCCTCCACCCCGGCCAGGTCGTCGGCCAAGACCCAGGAGGAGGCGGCGGCGGCGGTGAGCCGGGCCTGCTTCAGGGCCGAGGTGGTGGCCGCCTGCCAGAGGAAAACCCGCTGGCGCTGCACGGTGTCCACCACGAAGACGGTCATCAGCACCAGGTGCACCAGGGCCACGCTCAGGATCAGCTTGTTGCGGATCGTCAGCCGGCTGAAGGCCCGCGACCAGGAGTTGAGCAGGCTCACTGGGTCAACCTTTCGGTGGGAAACAAGGCGGCGTAGCTGTCCAGGAATTTGCGCACCGGATCATAGGTGGCGGCGTCGGCGGTTTCGAAGCTGGAGATATGGATGTTGCGCAGGATCTCCCGGCCCCGGGCGTGATTGGGCAGGTCCAGGAGCACCCGCATCACCTGGCGCACGTGGTCTTCGGGCACGTCCTGGCGGGCCACCAGGCCATTGTTGACCAGGGGCGGGGTCATCCAGCGCACCTCCAGGACCTTGCCCAGTTCGGGCCGGGCCCGCAGGAGCATTTCCCAGGGCATGGGCCAGGTGCCGGCGGCCACGGTCTTGCCCAGGTAGACGTTCATCACCGCCGATTCCTGGGAGCCCACGTAACGGATGTCGATCTTGCTCAGGTCCAGGCCCCGGGTGGCCAGGAAGTATTTGGGCATCATGGTGGCGGCCACGGCGGTGGGGGCCGGGAAGCTCAGGGAGGAGCCTTCCAGGTCCTCCACGAACATCACCGGGGAGTCGCGCCGCATGACGATGATGCCCCGGAAGATGTCGTCGTCGCCCATCTTGCCCACGATGCGGTAGCCATGGTTCTGGCTGACCATGGTCTGCAGGGGGTTGGGCAGGGCGAAGTGGAAGTGTCCGGCCCGGAGCTTGCGCTCGAAGGTGGGGTAGTCGCGCGAGGCCACCATTTTCAGGGAAAAGCCCTGGACCTGCTCGTTGATCACGTCCAGCAGGGGCTGGTACTTGGCGAACAGCCGCTGGGGGTTGTGCAGGGGGTGCACCGCGAAGGTGTACTTGGGGAATTGGCTGGTGCTGGCCGGGCGGTCGGAGTAGCTGGGCAGGTAATCATCGCCGGCCGAATTCTGGCAGCCCCCGGCCGCCAGGATCAGCAGACCCCAGAGCCAAAGACCCAACCAGCCACCCAGACGGCTCGACCGCGGTTGTGGGATCACGGTTGCCTCGCCCATGCTGACGATCCTGGGGCGCGGCGCGTGGGGGGAGAGAGGTCGCCCGGAACCGGCCCGCGCGCGTGCCAAACACCTTCACCCCCCCCGATGATATTTGTTTATACCACAAGAAGTTAGCCACGTCCCAGCCGGCCGCGCGGGCGGGTTGTCCGGGGTGATAGTCTATTGCGATTGAGTGGTTGCGTTCGCGGCCTCCGGCTGGTTTTCGGACAAGTGCTCCCGCGCCAGTTGGGCCAACTGCCCAATGTGCGGCTCCAGGAGCATTTGCCCGTGCTGGCCGTCCATCCAGCGCAGGGTTACTCCGCCTGCGGCCAGCGGGCGCCAGCCGTTGTATTCATCGCCCGGCAGGCCGGGCGCGGCCCGGCTGGGCACCCGGGGTCGGATCAAGAGCAGGCGGCTGGCGATGGGCTGGGGCCGGTAGCGCACCGCGGCCAGGGCGTTGTTCTGGAACAAGGCCAGCATGCGGCGCATGCTCTCCCGGGTGCCACCTTCGGGCAGCAGATCGGTGCCCCGCGCCCGCTCCACCAACAGATCAAGGCGCTCGTCCTGGCCCAAGGAACGCAGATCCTGGGCGGTGATGATGCCCATCTCCGAGAACAGGTCGGCCAGGTAATCGGCGTCGTCCTGGCGCAACAGGTTCCGGATGGGGTCCGGCACCGCCACGGCGTCGAAGAGCATCACCGCGCTGACCCGCTCGCCCAAACGTTGCAGCCGGCGGGCGGCCTCGAAGGCCAGGGTGCCACCGAAGCTCCAGCCGGCCAGGGCCCAGGGGCCCGGCGGCACGACCCGGCGGATGGCCTCCAGGTAGGCGGCCACCATGTCCTCCACCGTGGGCAGCAGGGCCTGGCCTTCCTCCTGGCCCTGGGCCTGCACCATGTAGACCGGTTGATCCGGTCCCAGGTGCTGGGCCAGGCTCTGATAACAGAGCACGTTGCCCCCCACCGGGTGGAAACAGATCAGGGGTGTTTTGGAGCCATCGCTGTTGAGCGCCACCACCGCTTGCCAGTCGTCCTGGCGGCTGCCGGCCTCCAGGCGGAGGGACAGGCTGGCCAGGGTGGGGTTGGCGAATAACGTCGACAAAGGCAGGCGAATCCCGAACTCGCGCTCCACCGCCCCCAGAAGCTTCACCGCCAGGACGCTGTGCCCGCCCGAGGCGAAAAAATCCGCTTCGACGTCTTCCACCGACGTCTCCAGCACCTGGCCCCAAACCACGGCCAGACGCTTCTCGGTTTCGCTGACCGGCGGGTTCAGCCGCCGATTTGGCGAGTTGGCCACCGCCACTTCCGGCCGGGGCAAGCGGGCTTCATCGACCTTGCCGTGGAGGGTGAGGGGAATCTGGTCGATGGCCACCAGCCAGGATGGCACCAGGTAAGACGGCTGGTTGGCGTCCAGGTCGGCCTTGAGCTCGGCCAGGTCCAGACCGGGCCGGGGCACGACGTAGGCCGCCAACAGGCGATTGCCATCCTGGTGCGGGTCCAGGGCCACCACCAGCGCGCGCTCCACCAGGGGATGGGCGCTGAGCGCCGCCTCCACCTCGCTCAACTCGATGCGGTTGCCCCGGATCTTGACCTGCCGGTCCTCGCGTCCCAGGAATTGCAGCTCCCCGCTGGGCAGCCAGCGCCCCAGGTCCCCGCTGCGGTACCAGCGCCGGCCGTTGGCGTCGGTCAGGAAGCGCTCCGCGCTCAAAGCGGGATCGCCCAGATAGCCCCGCGCCACGCCAGCCCCGCCGATGACGATCTCCCCCGGCACCCCCGCAGGCAGGACGCGGCCGGCAGGGTCGTGGATCTCGATCAGCACCCCGGGCAGGGGCCGGCCGATGGGCGGCGGCAGGATCTCGCGCCAACCGGCGGCGGTCAGTTCGTGATTAGTGGTGGTCACGCAGCACTCGGTGGGGCCGTAGGCGTTGACGATCCGGGTGTCGCCGTGGCCGTCCAGGGCGTAGAAGTCCTCCAGCATTTGCGCGGTCAGGGGCTCGCCACCCATGATGATGGTCTTGGCGGGGTTGCGGGTTCCGCTTTGGCGCCAATGATCCACCAGCATGGCGAAAAAACTGGGGGTGGTGTCCAGCAGGTCCAGACGCCGCTCCTGGGCGAAGGCGGCCAGGCGGACCGGATCGCGCCGGGTCTCGGTCCCGGGCAGGTGCAGGGTGTAGCCGTTGAGCAGCGCGCCAAAAATCTGCTGCACCGAGGGATCGAAGGTGAAAGGCGGGTTGCAGGAGACCGCCAGGCCATCCGCGGCGGCCTGGGTGGCAAAGAGCCGCTGGGCGCAGGACTCGGCCAGGTTGACCACCGAGCCTTGCTCCACCACCACGCCCTTGGGCTGGCCGGTGCTGCCGCTGGTGTAGATAACGTAGGCGGCCTGGCCGGCTGGGATGTCCTTGGGCGGTGAGGGCAGGCCGGCGGCTTCCAGGGCGCGGCGGTCATGACGCCGCCGGCCGGGCGCGCCTGGTTGGCCCTGGCCCGGTCCGCCTTTGCGCAGCAGGAGGTCGAATTCATAGTCCGCCGGCTCGAAGCCCGGCGCGTCGGGCAGGGAGAACTCCAGGTCCAGCCCGTCAGCGCGTTCCCGGGCGTAATCGCGGAAAAAATCGCGCGAAACAAAAAGGTCGCCCACCGACTCGCGCCGCGACCGGGCGGCCGGGCCGGGATGCTGGCGAGCGTGATCCGCCAAGTCGGCGAAATAGGCGTCGCGCCGGTCCAGGTCCCAGATGCTGCCCAGGAAGATGGCCCCTGCCGGTGACAGCAGCTCCAGGGCCTTGTCCAGCACCGCGCGCAGATAGCCATAACCAGGGAAGCTCTCCACCACGCTGTCCAGGATGATCAGGTCGAAAGAACCGGGCTCGAAGATATCGATGTCATGGGCCGCCATCTGCCGGGTGGAAACCTGGGGCAGACCCATGGCCCGGGCGCGGTTGATCACCCGGTCCAGGTTGCGACGCGAGATGTCCACCGCCAGATAAGAACCCGCCAGGGGAGCCACCTGGCGCATGACGAAGCCCGAGGCGCAGCCGATCTCCAACACCCGGGCGTTAGCTCCCAAAAGGGACTCCAATTTGCGGCGGGCGTTTTCGCCAAAGGCCAGCATCGCCTCCAAGGGCAGCAGTTCGCCGGTGAAGGCGCTCTTCCATCCTCCGGCGGCCACGTCGTCCGCCCCGTCGCCGGCCAGGTGATCCCAAAGCTCGGGGTCCATCAGGATGCCGGGACTTTCGCTGAGGTGGTCGATGTCCTCGGCGTCCAGGGCCAGGATATGGGTCAGTTCGGGACATAACCATTGCAGGCGGTGCAGGTCGTCGATCAACGCGGCCTGGGAGATCAGCAGCCTGGCTCCGGCCAGGGTCAGCAGGCGGCGGCGACTGGCCAGGGGCATCTCGGGGTCCAGGGGAACGTAAGGCGCGCCAGCTTTTTGCGCGCCCAAGGCGGCGGCCACGAAGTCACGATGCCGATCGAACATCAGGCCCACCAGGGGCTCCGGGCCCAGGTCCAGGCTCAGGATGAATCCCGCGATGCGCTCCGAGAGTTGGTCCAATTCGGCGTAGGTCAGGGCGCCCTGCTCGTCGGCCACGGCCAGGCGAGTGGGAAGGCTGGCCGCCACCCGGCGGAAACGGGCGGCTACGCTTTCCAGGGGGATCGCCAACGCGTGGTCCGGAGCGGCGGCGGAGGACGGGGTGGGTTGAGTTTCCAGGAACTGGAAGTCAGCGATCTTCATGCACAGGTTTCCTTGTCCGGTTCCGTTTCGGGGCTGGGAGAAACCATCTGGGCGGCGCTGGCCAGGAATTGGGCCAGGTAACCCAGCCAGGCCTGGGCCGTGACCGGGTCCAGGATGTCGGTGTCGTATTCCATCTGGAGTTGACCAAGGGCGCCGTCGTCCAGCAGGAAGACCAAAAGGTCGTGCTTGGCGGTCTGGGAATCCACCAGGCAAGCCAGCCGGGCCTGGATTTGGTCAGCATCGTCCTGGCGGATCGGCAGGCCGGGTCCGTCCTGCCCCAGGTGGCCGAAGTTTTGGTATTCGAAAACCACGTTGATCAACGGTTGGCGGTTGCCCTGGCGAGGCGGGGCCAGGTCGCGCACCAGGAGGTCGAAGGGGTAATCGCGCTGGTCCAGGGCCTGGAAGACTGCGTCCCGGGCCTGGTCGATCAGGCTCTCCAGTTCGGTGTCGTCGCCGAGGCTCAGACGGATGGGCAGCACGTTGACGAAGAACCCGATCAGGCCCTCCAGCCCGGCCCGTTCCCGGCCGGCCACGCCCATGCCCAGCAGGAGGTCGCCCTGGCGGGTCAGGCGGTAAAGCAGGGCCGCGAACACCGCCAGCCCCACCGCGGCCACGGTGGCGCCCCGGCTGCGGGCCACGGCCTTGAGTCCCGCCAGCACCCCGGGCGGCAACTCCTGGTAATAAGTGGCCCCGCGATAGGACTGGGTCTCGGGCAGGGGCCTGTCGGTGGGCAGGTCAACCCGGGGCGGGGCTCCGGCCAGACGGCCGCGCCAGAACTCGGCCGCGCCGCTCCAGCGCTGGCCTCGTTGCCAGAGGGCGTAGTCCTTGTAAGTCAGAGGCAGGGCGGGCAGGTTGGCCGCCGGACCGCCGCAGGCCTCGGCGTACAACGCCCCCAGCTCGCGCACCAGGATGCGCGATGACCAGCCGTCGCCCACGATGTGGTGCAGCACCAGCAATAACAGGCTTTCCTCGGGACGTATCCGCAACACCCTGGCCCGCAGCAGCGGAGGCCGGGTCAGGTCAAAGGGCGTGCTGGTCTCGCCCCGGGCCAGGCGCAGGGCCTCGTCCCAGGCGTCGGCCCGCTGGCGCAGGTCGTCCACCACCACCACCGGCCGGGCGATGGGCGCGACCCGCTGCACGATCTCGCCGGCGCGCTCCTCGAACCCGGTGCGCAGGGGCTCGTGACGCTCGCAGAGCCGGGACAGCGCCTGGCCCAGGGCCGTGACGTCCAGACGCCCGTCGCAGCGGAAGGCGAAGGTCATGTTGTAGGCCCCGGAGCCTCCCTCCAACTGATGCAGCAGATAGAGCCGCTGTTGGGAGTGGCTGGTGGGATAGACCTCGGCGGGCGGGGCGGGGGGAATGTCATTGGCCGCAGGCGGCCGGGCGGCCTCCAGCAGGCGGGCCAGATCGGCCAGGCTGGGCGCGGCGTAGAAGTCGCGCATGGCCAGGCGCACTCCGGTCTGTTCGGCCAGGCGGTTGACCGCCTTGATGGCCAACAGGCTGTGCCCGCCCATTTCCAGGAAGCCGTTCCGGCGGTCGGTCACCGGACGGCCGAAGACCTGGCTGAGGACCTCGGCCACCAGACGCTCGGATTCGCCGCGCGGGGCGTGGTCCTGATCCACCCCGGGCTGGGCCATCTGCTCCAGACGGGCCAAAAGCGCGGGATGGTCGACCTTGCCATTGACCGTGACCGGGATGTCATCCACCGCCACCAAGCGAGAGGGCAGCATGTAGGCCGGCAGGCGCCGGCCCAGCCAACGCCGCAGAGCGGATTGGTCGAAACTGGTTCCTTCGGCCGCGGGTATCAGGGCAGCCACGATTTCCGGCTCGCCAGCCGCCGGGGTGTGCAGCAACACCACGGCCCGTCCCACCGCCGGATGGTCGGCCAGGGTGCGTTCGATCTCCTCCAGTTCGATGCGCAGGCCCCGCAGCTTGATCTGGCCGTCCTGGCGGCCGCCAAACTCGATGACCCCACCGCGCCAACGCCCCCGGTCGCCGGTGCGGTAGAGCCGCTGCCCCGGCCGCCAGGGGTGGGCGATGAAGCGCTCGGCGGTCAACTCGGGCCGCCGCCAATAGCCCTCGGCCAGGCCGGGACCGCCCACGCAGATCTCGCCCCAGACTCCCTCGGGAACCAGGCCGCCGGTTTGATCCAGCACCAGGGCTTCGGAATGGGCGATGGGCCGGCCGATGGCCGCCGGGCAGGCCTCCAGGCCGTCCAGAGCCAGGCGCTGCACCAGGCTGAAGGTGGTGTTCTCGGTGGGGCCGTAGCCGTTGAGGAAGCTGACTCCCGGGCAGGCCGTCAGGGCGCGGCGGGCGTGGGACGGGCTCAGGGCCTCGCCCCCGGTGATCACCACCCGGACCTTCTGGAAAGCGCCCGGGTCGTGCTCCACCTGGCGGTTGAAGAGCCCGGCGGTGAGCCAAAGGACGCTGGGCTTGAACTGGACGATGACCCCGGCCAGGCGGGCCGGATCGATGATATCCTCCCACTGCGCCACGCAGACCCGTGCGCCGTTGAGCAGCGCGCCCCAGATCTCGAAGGTGGAGGCGTCGAAGGCGAGGGGGCCGGTTTGCAGCAGGCCATCCTCCGGACCCAGGCCGGCGTAGTCAGCGCCCAAGGCCAGGCGGATCACCGCCGGCTGAGCGATGAGCACGCCCTTGGGCTGGCCGGTGGAGCCGCTGGTGTACATCAGATAGGCCGGGCGCGAGCCATCGGCCGGGGGCAGGTCGGCCAGGGCGGCCGGAGTCTGCGCCAGCAGGTCGGCGGGGTCCAGCACGGGACAGGGCGGGTCCTGCCCCAGGGACTCGCGTCCGGCGGCGTCGGCCAGGACCAGGCCACACTGGGCGTCGTCCAGGATGAAGCGATTGCGCTCCGGGGGATAGGCCGGGTCCAGGGGCACGTAGGCCCCGCCCACGGCCAGGATGCCCAAGAGGGCGGCGATCACCTCCGGCCCGCGCCGCAGGTGCAGGGCCACCCGGTCGCCGGGTGCGACCCCGGCCCGCAACAGGCCGCCAGCCAGAGCCAGGGCCTGCTCCCGCAGTTGACCATAAGTAACCAGGCGGCCGGCTTCCTCCACCGCGACGGCCTGTGGGCCTCGTTCGGCCTGGGCATTGAAAAGCGGGAAGATGCCGGCGGTCAGGGGTAGCTCCGGGGTGGCTCCCCGACCCCAGGCCAGGATAGTGCGTTCCTCGTCCGGCTCCAACAGCGGCAGGGCAGCGACGCTCTGCTCGGCGTCTCCCCGCGCCAGACCGGCCAACAGGGTCTGGAACTGGCGGCCCAGGCGCTCCATGCGCGGCCGCTCGAAGAGATCGGCGTAATACTCCAGGCTGACCAGCATCCGGTCCGGCAGGTCGCGGATGAAGATGCCCAGGTCGTTCTTGCACGAGTCGCGGGTCAGACCCAGTTGGTTGAAGCCCTCCGATCCGCCGGTGCTTGGCGCGGCCTCGGCGAAATTCATGTAGGACAGGGTGATCTCCGAGAGCAGGGTGCGCTCCGGCGCGGCCGGCGGGGCCAGGTCGGCCAGGAGCAGGGCCAGGTTGGCCGCGCGGTGGCCCAGGGCTTCGGTATGGACCTTCTGCGCCTGGCGGACCAGGTCGGTCACGCTCTGCCCACCCCTGACCGCCAGGCGCAGGGGCAGGAGCGAGACCAGCATTCCCGGCAGGTCGGCCAGGCCGGCCGCGTCGCGCGCGTCCACCGGCGCGGCGATGACCACGTCCTCGCTATGGGTCAGGCGATGGACCAGGGCCGCCCAAGCCGCCAGAACCAGGGCGAAGGTGGTGACCTTTTGCGCGGCGGCCCGCGCGCGCAGCTCGGCCAGCAGGCCAGGCTCCAGGACAAAGGAGACCGTGTCGCCGCGCCAGGTGTGACGCGGCGGTCGCGGGTGGTCCGCCGGCAGATCGGTCTGGGGCAGCGGTCCGGCGAAGCGCTCCCGCCACCAGGCCAGGTCCGCTTCCAGGCGCTCGGACCCCGCGCCGGCCCGGCTCCACCAGGCATAGTCCTTGAGCTGCAAGGTCGGGGCGGGACCGGCCTGGCCGGCATAGAGGGCCGCCAGGTCGGCCAGCAGAAGTTCCTGGCTCAACCCGTCAGCCAGGGAATGGTGCAGGTCGAAGAACAGCGCCCGCCGCCCGTCGGCCAGGCGCAGGAGCTCCCAGCGCACCGGCGGCGCGGTGAAGGGATCAAAGGGACGCACCAGGGCGCGGCAGGACGCCCAGAGGTCAGCGCCGGCGGGCAGGTCCCGGGCCGGCAGGTCCACTGGGCCGGCAGACAACACCCGCATCCGGAAATCGTCGCCCGCCCGGGAGAAGACCGTGCGCAGGATTTCGTGGCGCTCCACCAGTTGGGCGATGGCCGCGCGCAGACGCTCCGGATCGAATTCGTCGGGCAGCTCCACCAGGGCCGGCAGGTTGAAGGCGGCGCCCATCTCCCCGGCGGCCTCGGCCCGCAAGACCGCCACCTGCTCCCAGGCCACGGGGTAATCCTCGGCCGGCGGGGCGGGGTTGACCCCGGCAGGGGCAATGGCGGCCGGGGCCTGGCGCAGGGCTTGGGCCAGGCTGGCGGGGGTGGGCTGCTCGAAAAGCAGGGCCAGGCTGGCCGGGCGGCCCAACTCGCTCACCACCCGGTTGACGATCTGCATGCCGGTGATGGAGTCGCCGCCCAGGGAGAAGAAGTTGTCCCCCAGGCCCACCCGTTCATAGCCCAGGACCTGGGCCCAGATGGCGGCCAGACCCTCGGCCAGATCACCCTCGGTGGTGGCGCCGGGCGGGATGGCGCTTGGGGGTTCCGTAGGAGAAGACACCGGGGCCATGGCGGTCCGAGGAGGCGTGGCGTCGGCGGTCAAGGGCGGCAACAAGGTCACCCGCGCCAGGCCCGAGGTTAGGGCCGCCCGCCAGGCCACCCGCGCGCCATCCGCGTCCAGGCTCAGACCCTGCCCCCGGAAGCGCTCGCTGCGCGCGGCCATGCCCACGCCCTCCAAGGCGCACCAGTCGAGGCACAGCGCCGGCCGTCCCTGGCTTCGCCGCCAATGGGCCAGGGAGGCCAGGTAGGCGTTGGCGGCGGCGTAGGCCGCCTGGCCGGGCGCGCCGCCCAGGCCGGTCAGGGAGCCGAAGAGGACAAAGGCCTGGAGGTGGTCCTCGCGGGTAAGTTCGTCCAGCAGCCGCGCGCCCTGGGCCTTGGCCGCCAGGATCGCTTGGAAGTCGTCTCTTTCCTGGCGCAGCAGGAAGGCCCCGTCGGCCAGGCCGGCGGTGTGCACCACGGCGCTGATGGGACCCAACTCGGCCCGCACTTGTCGCAGGGTGGCGGACAGGGCCGCGGGGTCGCTGACATCGCAGGCATAGGTCCGCACGGTTATCCCGGCCTGGGCCAGGTCCGCCAGGCGTTGGCGTTGGAAGGCGGCCTCGGGGTCCGCGTCATCCACGGCTCCCCGGCGGGAGAGCAGGGCCAGGGAGAGCCGGCCCCCGTGGCTGAACTCCTGGGCCAGGGTCAGGGCATAGGCGCCCAGGCCGCCGGTCACCAGGCAGCAGCCCTCTTCCGGCCAGGCCAAGGGGCCGGCGGTGACCGGCAGCGGCTCCAGGGTTGGGATGAAACGCTGGCCGCCGCGCCAGAGGGCCACGGGTGTGGGGCCGCCGTCGGGTTGGTCAAAGACCACGAATTCACTCAACGCCAGGTCCGGGGCCGTGACCGGGTCCTGGTCCAGGTAGCGCAGGGACAGCAACGGCTCTTCCTGGGCCGCGGCCAAGGTCAGGCCGGCCAGCAGCCCGGCCTGGGGTCCGGGGCTGGGATCGGCCGGATCCAGGGCATAGGCCCCAGAACCCACCACCAGGACCCGCACCTGCCGCTCCAGCTTGGCCAGCACGGCGCGCAACACCGCTGCCGTGCGCCAGGCCAGGTCCTCTCCCCCGCTCGGGGCCAGCACCAGACCCGCGATGCGCCCGGCCAGCAGCTCGGCCAAGAGGGCTGGGTCTGGCGCGGCGCTGGGGTGCTGGCCGGCCAGGAGCCCGGTCTCGGCCAGGCGCGCGGCCAGGGTCTGGGCCAGGTCGCCCTCGCCCACCACCAGCAAGGGGCCGGGGCAGCCCGCGCCAGGCGGCAGGGGGGCGGGCCGCCAGGCCAGGCGGGACATGGCCGGAGCCAGGCCCGCCGGGCTGACGAAGCGCAGGCCGGTCATGGTCATGAGCACCGCGCCGCTGGCGGGGTCGTACAGGGTCAGGTCGGCCAGCAACTCGCGGGCGTCGGCCGCGCGACGCACGACATGGGCCAGCACCCGCTCCGGCAGGGGGGTCAGCAGGCGCATCTCCTGGCAGCCGGCCGGCAGGCGGCCCGGGCGGTCCAGGGCCAGGCTGGCGGCCACGTCCAACAAGGCTGGGTGCAGGGCATGGCGCTGGCGGTCGGCGCTGTACTCCTCTGGCACCCCCAGGAGGACCAGGGCTTCCATGCCATCGGCGGACTGCCAGGCCTGGAGCCGGCAATCCCAGCGCCGACTGACCCGGATCGGGCCGGAGTCGGGTGAAAAGGCCGGCAAGGTCACTTCGCGCGCGCAACGCTCCCGCGCGGCCGCGAGGTCGGCC
>CALERA010000504.1 GCA_937908275.1 uncultured Desulfarculaceae bacterium
TACAGCGACGGTGGCCACGGCACCACCACATTCCGGCGCGATCGCGCCGGGGTACTGCCGGAGGGTCGTTGGAAGTCCGCTGTCCTGCGCCCCAAAAACCTGGTGGGAATCCCCTGGCGCTTTGCCCTGGCCATGCAGGCGGATGGTTGGTGGCTGCGCTCGGAGATTATTTGGGCCAAACCTAATCCCATGCTAGAGAGCGTCAAGGACCGGCCCACGAAGGCGCATGAGCAAGTATTCCTTCTTGCCAAAAACCCGCGCTACTTCTACGACCAAGAGGCAGTGCGGGAACCGGCGAAGGGGCAAAACATCCACGACCTAACTGGGCCCGGATATCAAGCCCCAGGCCAAACCGCGCATACGGGAACCCGCCACCCGCGCGTACAGGGATGGGCCAGCGAAGGTCCACATACAGCCCGGGCCCATCAGCGCGGCACTAAGGGCCACGACAGCGGTCAGGACTCCACTGAAAAAATAACCTATTCCCCGTCGGGTTGGCGCGCGCTGCGCTCGGTTTGGGCTATATCGCCCCAGCCCCTGCCGGAGGCACATTTCGCCACCTTTCCCGAGGCGCTGGCAGGACGCTGCATCCTGGCGGCCTGCCCCTCCGGCGGGGTGGTACTGGATCCGTTTGTCGGCTCCGGCACCACCTGCCTGGTAGCCGCAAAACTTGGGCGGCGCGGGGTGGGGCTGGACCTGAGTATGGCCTACCTGGCCGAGATCGCGGCACCAAGATTCGCCAGAACGCAAAAAACTCTTTTTTGAGTAGGCCTGTAATGGCGCGCAACAGCTTATCCACCTTGGCGGCCTGCCTGGGCACCCTGGGCGCGCTGCTGAACGCCAGCGCTCCCCACGCCCCGGCCCTGGGCCTGACTACATCCAGCATGGTTGTGGCCGCCCAATGCTGCTGGGCGCTGGGCAATTCGCTGTGGCTGGCCTATGGCCTGACCACCCGTCAACGCCCCCTGGCGCTCCAGTTCGGCGCGTTCCTGACCATCAGCGCCTGGGGGCTGTGGAGCTGGGGGAGGGGAGTCTAGCCGTGCCCCTGCGCTTTGGCAGCCTGTTCAGCGGCATCGAGGCCGCCTCCGTGGCCTGGGGCCCGCTGGGCTGGAATTGCGCCTGGACGGCGGAAATCGAGCCGTTCCCATGCGCGGTCCTGGAGCATCGCCACCCCGACACCCCCAACCTGGGCGACGTGACCGCGCCCGATTTCTGCGCCCGTGCGAGGAACCATGGCCCAATTGACCTTATCGCTGGCGGCTCTCCCTGCCAGTCCTTCAGCGTCGCCGGCAAGCGCCTTGGGCTGGAAGACCCCCGTGGCAACCTGGCCCTGCATTTTTTCCGCGTGGTTCACGACCTGCGCCCCCGCTGGTTCGTTTTCGAGAACGTCCCCGGCCTCCTGTCGTCTGGCCGAGGAAGGGATTTTGGCGCCCTCCTTTGGCTCGTGGGGCAACTCGGGTATGGGTGGTTCTATCGAGTCCTTGACGCTCAATACTTCGGAGTGCCCCAGCGCCGCCGTCGCCTCTTCATTGTCGGATATCTTGGAGATTGGCGACCTGCCACGGCGGTACTTTTTGAGCCCGAAAGCCTGCGCCGGCATTCTGCGCCGGGCCGCGCGGCGGGGCAGGGAACTGCCGCCTGCCTTACGCGCCGTGCTCGAAGCCTGCGCTACGACCACACCGGACAGACCCTGATTTCCCACACCCTGCGCGGGGAGGGCTTCGACGCCAGCGAGGATGGCACCGGCCGGGGCGCGCCCCTGGTTGTCGGTGGCGGATCATTCCCCACCCTGAGCGACAACCAAAGCCCCCACCTGACCACCCGGCGCGGCGATCAAACCGCCGTGGTTTTCGACCCGACCCAGGTCACCAGCGCTGAAAACCGCTGCAATCCCCAGCCGGGAGCGCCCTGCCATCCCCTGGCGGCCCGGGCCCATCCCCCGACCGTGGCGCATTTTATCGACGCCTTGGCCATCCGGGGCAGCGGCAGCCCCAACCAGCACCCGATCAAGGCCGGGGAGCTGTCCGACGCCCTGGACACCACCGGACCCGGGGCGGTGGCTTTCGAGTCCCGCCTGGCCCGCAATGGCCGAGGCGCGCCATCGGCGATCGTGCCCCCACTTAAGGCCCAATCCGGTCAGACCGGCAAGGGCGACGCCGCCCCGCTGGTGGCCGCCCTTGGCATGCAGGTCCGCCGCCTGACCCCGCGCGAAGGCGAGCGCCTGCAAGGCTTCCCGGACGACTACACCCTGATTCCAAGCTATCGCCGCAAGCTGACCGCCGCCGAGGTCCTGGAGGTGGACGCCCATCTGCACCTGCCCCTGGCCGAGGCCAAGGCTTTGGGAGCCACGCCCGACGGACCGCGCTACAAGGCCCTGGGCAACTCCTGGGCGGTGCCGGTGGTGCGTTGGCTGGGCCGCAGGATCGAGCTCCTTGAGCGCGAACGCGCCGGCCGGCCGGAGGCCGCCTAGATGTCCTGGGCCCTCGAACACCTCACGGCCGACCAGCGGGAGCGGGTGTTCCGCGACCTGCTGCGCCAAACCGGCCGGGAGGTGGTGTCCACCAGCTCCGGCGGCCGCAACCTGGTCTGCCGCTGCCCCATCCCGGGCCATGAGGACCACAACCCCTCGTTCGGCTACCACCTGGACAAGGACCTCTGGGCCTGTGGCACCTGCGGGGGCTCGGACCTGGTCAACCTCTTCGCCCGGGTCCAGGGGATGACCGACGCCGCCGCCCTGCTGGAGCTGAAGCGCCTGCACGGCCTGGACGGCCCCCAGCATGGCCCGGCCGGAGATCGCCCGTCAGGCGCTGAATCGCCGCGTCCCACCCCCCCGCCCAAGCCGGAGCTGGTCATTGACGAGGCCCTGTGGGCCCGCGCCACCCCCCTGCCGGAGGATTGGGTCGCCCGCCTGATCGTCAAGCGGGGCTGGTCCCGGGAGGTTATCCAGGACCTGGACCTGCGGTATTGGCGCAGCGATGATCCGGAGCTGTCCTGGGCCCCGGAGGGCCGGGTGGCGATCCCCATCCGGGACGCGGCTGGCCGCCTGCGCAATGTGCGCCTCTACCTGCCCGGCGCGGCCCAGCGCAAAATCTATAGCTGGTATCAGGGTCCCAAGGGCCCCGGCCGGGTCAGCTATGGCTCCATGCGGCTCTTCCCGCCCCCCAACCGCTGGCGGCCCGGCGAAACCCTGTGGCTGGTGGAGGGCGAGGCCGATTGCCTCTGCGCCCTATCCCACGGCCTGAACGCCGTGACCAAGACCGGCGGAGGCAAATCCAGCCTGACGGGCTATCGCCACCTGTTCCAGGGCCGCGACGTGGTGATCTGCTACGACGCCGACCTGGCCGGCGCCGACGGGGCGGCCAAGAACGCCCGGGAGCTGGCCCCGGTGGCCAAGCTGGTCCGCCTGGTCCGTTGGCCGGCGGCCCTCCTCCCCCCCGCCCCGGTCGAGCCCGACTCCCCCCAGGATGCCAAGTTGCGCGCCCGGCTGATCGAGGCCGCCGCCAGCGAGGCCGAGCGCGATTACCTGCGCAGCCTCCCGGCCAAGCACGGCCAGGACCTGACCGACTGGTTCGTAACCCATGGGCGCGACCTGGTGGCCCTCAAGGAGCTGCTGGCCGCCGCCCGCGCGGTGGAGGCCCCGGCCGAGCCGGCCGGCGATGACGAGGATTTGCCTTTCCCCTGGCGGTTTTTCATCGAGAAAAACGGCCGCTGGTCGTACAAGTCCCCCCTGCTGGTCCAGGAAATCCGCCACGAGATGGACCTCTTGACCGACCCGGCCAGTAAGACCCTCTATCGCTGGAACGGCCAGTTCTGGCAGCAGACCGACGACGACGAAATCACCCGGGTGGCGCTGCTCAAGCTGGGCATCGAGGCCAACTCCGCCCGGGCCGAGGATGCCTGCAAGCAGGTCAAGCGCCTGTCCCTGCCCCCCTGGGGGACCACCCTGAACCCCCACCCGGATCTGTTGTGCCTGCGCAATGGGGAGTTCACCCTGGCCACCGGGGAGGTCGGCCCCCACCGGCGGGAGTCGTTCCTGACCTACCAACTCCCCCTGACCTTCGACCCCCGGACCCCGCCGGCCTGCCCCCGCTGGGACCGGGCCTTGGGTGAAATCCTGGCCGACCCCGGGAGCCGGCCGGACCTGCAAGAGTTTTTCGGCTACTGCCTGAGCCGCGACATGTCGATCCATAAGGCCCTGTTCCTGCAAGGCAAGGGCGCGGACGGCAAAGGGACGATCCTGAACGTCCTGATGGCCCTGGTGGGCCACCAAAACAGCTCCAACGTGGACCTGGTCAGCCTGGAGGATCAGTTCCACCGTGCCGGGCTGTTCAACAAGATGCTGAACGTTGACTTCGATATCGAGGGGCCGGCGGTCTACAGCGGGTATTTCAAGAAGATCACCAGCGGCGACCGCATCAACGCCAGCTACAAGCACCAACAGCCGTTTGAATTCGAGCCCTTCTGCAAGCTGGCCTTTAGTTGCCAGTCCTTCCCCAAGGTCCTGGATAACTCCTACGCCTATTACCGCCGGGTGCTGCCCATCAAGTGCGAGTTCCACGGCCAGCGGCGCGACCCGGGGCTGCTGGCCGAGCTGCTGGCCGAGCTGCCCGGCATCTTCGGCTGGGCCTGGGTCGGGCTGATCCGCCTGCGCCAGCGGGGGGAGTTCGCCGCCACCGCCGCCACGGCCGCCACCCTCCAGGAGTACCGCCAGGCCAACAACCCGGTCATGGGGTTTGTGGAGGAGGAGTGCGACACCGCGCCCATGGTGGACGGCGCGGCCCCGGAAATGCCCAAGACCCGGGTCTACGACGCCTACGCCAAATTCTGCAAGGCCCGGGGCTTCCTGCCCCTCAACATGGTCCACCTCTGCCGGGAGCTGTACCGGCTAGTGCCCGACCTCCGGGAGGGCGAGCGCCGGGTGGAGGGCAAGCGGGTCAAGCATTTCATCGGCCTACGCCTGGCGGGGGAGGTGTAGCGTGGCCAACCTGCCCACCCCCGCCCGCCCCCGCACCCCTTGGCCGCCGCGCCGCCCAATGACCCCAGTGGCCTCCCGCGCCGCGGGCAATGCCGAGGGTAAATCACGGGTAAATTCGCGTTACCCACGGAGGCCAACCCACCGGACGAACATACGATTTGCACCCCTGCCGAGGGTAACGCGGGTAACTGGACACCTATCGCGCACATGCGCGCCCGCGCGCGGGGCCGGATTGCAGCGTCAGGCCGCCCCACGCCCAGGGATTATTTTGTGTCGATTTACCCTTGTTACCCTCGGCAGACCAATAAAAACAAATAGATAAATAAATTTTACCCACGGCATTACCCACGGCATTACCCACGGCAACTAACCTAATTGGTTGAAATAAAAAAATGATTACCCTCGGCACCACCACCCCAGACCCGGCCGCCGCCTTCCCGGCGCTATTCGCCCTGCATGACGGCTCCCCGGCCCCGGCGGAACAACCCGAAGACCCGGACCGTCAAGCCGTGCTGGCCCTGGCCCCGCCTGGCCCCGCCCGCGCCGCCCTGGCCGACCTGCTGTCCCTCTGCGCCGCCCATCCGGTGCGGGTCTGGGGTCGCGAGCAAGAGGCGTCGTTCGTCCTGGCGATTGACGCCCCCGAACCCTGGCAGGCGGCCAATCCGGAGCTGTGGCAACGGGCCTTGCGAGCCTGGCGGATGGCCCTGGGGGTGCTGGCCGGCCCGGGCCGGTCGGCGCTGCCCCTGGGGTCCGCCCCGGCGGGTCCTTCCCGGGGGTGAGCGCCCTGCGGGCGCGCAGACCCCCGGTTCTCGGCCACTTTTGGCGGAAGATCGGTACCGGAAAACTGGAAATAGCCAAGGAAACGACCATGTTAGAAGCAAGCCAACCAGCAGGCAATCGGCAGTTAGCGAATCCGCCAGGTTTTGACCCGCCCGGTTCGCAGGCGTTCGGGCCGGATTTACTCCATCCCGACCGCTGCCGGGTCTGGCTATCCCAGCGCCTCCACCCCGCCGGCCCGGCCTGCCCTCACTGCCGCCTGCCTGTGCCCGAGGCCCAGCGGACCCGCTACCTGGCCTGGGGACGGCTCCAGTGCCCCGCCTGCGGCCGGTGGCACCGCGCCACCACCGGCACTCCCTTGGCCGGCTCCAAGCTGGCCGCGCCCCAGGCGGTCCTCCTGATCGTGCTGCTGGGCCTGCCGGTGTCCACCGCCCGGGTGGCCGAGCTGGCCGGGGTCAGCGCCGAAACGGTGCGCGACTGGCGCGGCCGTGTTCTGCCGGAGATGACCCGATGACCGACGACCAACGAACCCCCGCGCCGGCCGACACCAGCCCGGCGGCCGAGGCCCCCGCGCCCTTCCGGACCCGCATGGAGGTGTTGCGTTATCTCCAGGCCGAGGGCTGGGATATCCAGAAGTCGGCCCTCTACAACCACCACGCCCAGGGCAAAATCCCCTCCGAGCCTGACGGCAGCTTCGCCCGCGCGGCGGTGGAGCGCTATGCCCGCAACTACCTCCGCCGGGTGGGGCAGGGCAGCAACGCCACGGACGAGGCCCTGGCCCGCCGCAAGCAAGAAGCCTCGATCAAGGCCGACGAGGCCAGGGCCGAAATGCTGCGCCTTAAGATGGAGCGCGACGCGGGCGCATCCGTCCCCCGCGAATGGGCCGAGCAACAGATTGCCACCCGGGCCCGCCTGCTCCGGGCCGACATGCTCAACTGGGTCCGGATGTACATCGCGGAACTGGTGGAGCTGGTGGACGGCAAACCCAGCCTGATCCCGGACGCCCTGGTCTGGTCGGAGAAACACGTGGAAACCTGGTTGGACAACTACGCCCGGGCGGGTGAAATCCGCCTCCAGGAGCGCCCCCGCTGATGCAGGCCCAGATCCAACAGGCCGAGTTATTCCCGGCCGTGCCGCTCCTGCCGGGCGAGGTTGAGGCCTGGCGCCAGCGCGAACCCCTCACGGTGTCGCAATGGGCCGAGCGTCACCGCATGGTCACGGACGGGCCCTGGCGCGGCCGCCTCTGGCGCAATGAACACACCCGCTATCTGGTCGAGCCCATGGACACTTGGGCCTCCCCCCAGGTGCGCGAGGAATGGATCATCGGCCCCTTCCAGTCGGGCAAGACCTCGATCCTCTACAACTGCTGGGCCTACGGCCAACACTACAACTCCGCCTGGGCCATCATCGCCATGGCCGACGAAAACAGCGCCAAGCGGGTCAGCAACGAACGCCTGCAGCCCATCATCCGGGAAAGCCCCGCCCTGGCCGAGATCATGACCGGCTCGGCCCAAGACCTATCCAACTACGAACTGCGCCTCCAGGCCTCCATGACCTATCTGGCCTGGCCCAGGTCGGAGGCCTCCCTGGCCACCTTCCCGGTGGAACATGTTTTCCTGGACGAGGTCGATATTTGGAAATCGGGCCGCAAGGACAACATGGGCGCGGTCGATCAGGCCCGGGTCCGCACCACGACCTACCAGTACACCGGCAAGGTCCTGGGGGTGACGACCTGCACCGTGGACCACGCCCCTGGCTGGTATCACCTCCTGCGCTGCCAGGAGGTCCGGGTCTACATGGCCCGCTGTCCCCACTGCGACCGGCTCCAGATCATGCGCCTGGAGGGCCTGCGCTGGGATGACGAGGTGGACGCCACGCCCGACCGGGTGGAGGCCGAGAACCTGGCCTGGTACCAATGCGCCCACTGCGCCCAGCCCTGGTCGGAGATGGACCGCCGCCGCGCGGTGCGCCATGGCCAGTACCAGCCCCACCACTGGGACCCCCAGGAGCGCTGGTGGACGCCCTGCGACCCGGTGGAGCGCCCCATCCGGGTGGGCTTCCACTTCAGCGCCTTCTACAGCCCGTTCGTTTCCCTGGGCCAGATCGCGTCCCAGGCCATCAAGGCCCGAACCGACAGCAAGGTGGAGCAGGCCCTCTACAACCGCTACCTGGCCCTGCCCTGGAAGCAAGACACGGTCGAGCGCCAGGAGGATGAAATCCTGGCCCTGGTCAACCCCCACCATCCCCGCGACCTGGTCCCGCCCAACACCGCCTGTCTGATTCTCACGGCGGACTCTCAGGACCGGGGGTTTTTTTATGAGCTGCGGGCCTGGTTGTATGGGGAGGACCTGACCAGTCAGGGCGTCCGCGCGGGCTACGTGGAATCCAAATCCGCCCTGGAGGAAATCCTGACCGCCATCTATCGCGACCCCGCCGGCCGCCAGCATCGCGTGGCCTGGGGCCTGATCGACTCCATGGGACACCGCACGGCCGAGGTCTGGGACTGGTGTCGCGGGTTCCCCGCCCGCAACATCATCTTCCCCTCCCAGGGCGCGCCGGGTCGGCAATCGCTTCTCTATCGGCCCTCGCAAATCGAGTTCTACCCCGGCACCACCACCCGCATCCCGGGCGGCGTCAAGCTGTACCGGTTCGACACCCACGCCTTCAAGGACCTGCTGTCCGCCAAGCTGGCCATCTCCCCGGATGATCCCGGGGCCTGGCGCTTCCACGCCCCGGGCGACAACAACGAGTGGAATCCCTTGTTGCGGGAAATGGCCCGCCACTACACCGCCGAATATCGCGATGACAACGGCCTCTGGCAGTGCCGCAATGGCCACGCCAACCACTACTGGGACGTGGCCGTGCTGCAACTCCTGGCGGCCTATGTCCTGGACCTCAAGCTGTGGAATCCCGAGCCGGCCGGCTCGGACGATGACGACGACGATGACGACGACTACCAACCCAGAAGGAGTCTCAGCCGATGGTGAACAAGAACGCTCAGGAAACCATCCCCGCCCGTGGCTTTCTCTCCGGCATGAAGGAGATCACCGACCACGTGGGCTACAGCGACGCCACGGTGTTGAAGCACAAGAGGGCCTATCCCGGCATGCCGATCAACCAGGCCGGCGGCATTTGGGTGGGCGACCCCGAGGGGCTGTCCCAGTTCTATCGCGACCTGGCCGCCGGCAAGACCGAGCGCTACCTGGAGCCCCAGACCGCCCCGGCGCCCCCGGTCACCGCCGCCGTGCCCGAGCCGGAGCCCCAGACCGCCCCGGCCGAGAACGCGGAATAGCCCAAACCTGTCAACCGAAAAATTCAGAAAATATCCGCAATATTCGATAACGGAGCCCAAATGTCCCCATAATTCCGAAAAATCCCCCATCCATCAAATGGGCCAAAAACGGGTGCTAGCCTCCCCGATATAGGAGGCTGGCATGGCGTTCACCACCTGGACGGCGCTGAAAAATCAGATGTTGGATGACCTGGCCTCGGGCAACTGGCGCCACGTCTCCGAATACAGCTTTTCGTCCGGCCCCAGCTCCCGCAGTTTCAAGTTCCGCGCCCTTGAAGAGTTCATGAAACTCCTCCGGGAGGTGGAAGCCCGCGCGGCCGAGGAAACCGCCGACTCGGCCTGCACCTCCTACGAGATGATCCCGACCCGCAGCGGGCGCTGGTCGTGAGGTTGGGCCAGCGCATAGGCGGCTGGGTGGATTCCCTGGTGGGGGTCTTCAGCCCCTCCCGGGCGGAGGCCCGCCAGGAGTCCCGCGCCCGGGCGGCCATGTATCAGCGCTACGCCGCCGCCAAGGTGGACGAATACGGCCCCGCCGGCCTGGGCGCCCTGGACCGCAATCCCAACCACCTGATCGGCGACCGCGCCGCCGTCCTGCGGGCGCGGACCCGCAAGCTGGTCCGCGACTTTTCCCTCTTCGCCCGCGCGGTCAATGCCGTGGTGGCCCTCACCGTGGGGCCCGGCTTCAGCTTCCAATACAAGCTCCGGGACCAGGACGGCGCGCCGGCCCGGGCGCTTAACGCCCAGGTGGAAGAGGCTTGGGCCGAGTGGTCCGAGGAATGCGACCTGGCCGGGGAAATCACCTTCCCGGAATTCGAGGCCCTGGCCCGCCGCCAACAGGTGGAGGTGGGCGAGGCCCTGGCCGTCATGCCCTTGGACAACGCCGCCGCTGGCATTCCCCTGCGGCTCCAGATGTTCGAGCCGGATTTCCTCTCCGGCTGGGGCGCCCGCCCCGCGGGCGAGGTCGATATTATCCAGGGCCTGGAGGTGGACCGCCGCACCGGCAAGGTCCTGGCCGGCTGGTTCGAGAACCCCCTGCGGCCCCTGGAGTCCAAGCGGATCGAGCGGGCCGACATGGTGCACTACTTCCAGCGCCTGCGGCCCGGACAGCTCCGGGGCGTGACCCCCCTGGCCCCGGCGGTGCTGGCGGCCATGGACCTGGGCGAATACGTGGGGGCCGAGATCGAGGGCGCCATGCTGGCGGCCCGGGTCTTCGCCGTGGCCGAGTCCGCCAATCCGGCCCAATACGCCCAGGCCCGCGCCAACAGCACGATCAGCGACAGCGAAGGCAAGGTCAAAACCAAGGTCCGCGATATCGGGCGGCATATCACGGAGATCATCAAGCCGGGCGAGAAATTCACTCTGACTTCCCCCAACCGCCCCGGCGCGCAATTCGAGCCCACCGCCAACTTCCTCACCCGCCTGATCGCCGTGGCGGCTGACCTGTCTTTCGAGCTGGTCAGCGGCAACTACAACGGCCTCAGCTTCAGCAATCAAAAGGGCGTCCGCGCCGACCTGATCATGCTGGCCTTGCCCGCCCAGCAAACCATGATCCGCCGCTGGCACATGCCGATTTTCCGGCGCTGGCTGGACGTCGCCCACCTCTGCGGCCGCCTGCACCTGCCCAACTATTGGCAGCTCCGCCGCATGTATTGGCGCCAGGTCCGCTGGGGCCTGCCCCGCATCGCCTCCACGGACATCCTGCGCGAAACCAAGGCCCTGATGGATCAAATCAAGGCCGGCCTTATTTCGCCGCAGGAAATCCTGGCCTCCATGGGCCTGGACCCGGAGGACACCCTGAAGGGCATCGCCGAATTCCAGGACCTGGCCGCGGACCTGAACGTGACCCTGGATTGGGCCAAGGCCTCCACCGGCCTGAAGCAAAACCCCGCATCCCTGGGAGCGCCCGACAGTGAAGCGTAAGCACCACTCCATCCGCCTGGGCCAGCGCAACGCCCCGTCGGCCAACCCCAACCTCCGGGTCCGCCGCGCGGTCCTGGATCTGTCCGAGCGCGGCGCGCCCAAGAGCCTGGACGAAGAGGCCCGTTCCTTCGAGGTGGTGGCCAGCACCGAGGCCCCGGTGGAGGTCTACGACCCCCGGCGCGGCGTGGTGTCGGAGGTCCTGCTGATGAGCGGGATTTCCCCGCTGCCCCGCCAGGTGCCTTTCCTGGACACCCATAACCGCTTTGGTTTGGGCTTTATGTTGGGCTCGGTCCGGGATTTCCGGGTGGAGGGTGACAGGTTGATCGCCCGGGCCTACGTGTCCAGCACCGCCGAAAACGCCTGGACCCTGGTCCGGGAGGGCCACCTGACCGACGTCTCGGTTGGCTACTGGGTCCATCGCGACGTTTGGGTTCCCGAGGGCCAAACCAAGAACATCAAGGGCAAGACCTACACCGGCCCGGTCCAGGTCGCCATCCGCTGGTCCCTGTATGAGCTTTCCTCGGTCCCCATCGGGGCCGACCCCAACGCCAAATCGCGCGCCGCCGCCGCGGCCGCCACCCCAGACGAGGAGGACCCCATGCCCGAGAATTTGCGCGCGTTCCTGGAGAGCCGCGGCCTGGATGCCACCGCCAGCGACGAGGAGGCCTGGCAGTTCCTGGCCCGGATGGAAGATCGGAAGAGCACACGTCTGAACTCCAGTCACGGCTACATCT